>NZ_JBXUHE010000026.1:0-102367 GCF_057180585.1 Actinomycetospora sp. 2LY8.5 | reverse complement strand
CCGCACCCGGCCACTACCGCCACCGCTCGGGCACCAACCCCGCAGAGCTCGCCACCGACACACCCCTCTGGACCAACGACCCCTACCCCGACACCCCACCCACCAGACCACCACCCCGCGCCACCACGCACAGCGACAAGCCGGAGGACGACGACCCGCCGTTCTAGGAGCTCCCGGCAGGCGTCCTGGAACCGTCAGAACGCCGAGCGGGCACCCGAGCGCGCGCGCAGCGTCAGTCCCGCGCGCAGCGCGAGCCGCAGCGGGGCCCAGCGCGCACCCCGGTACCGGTCGGACAGGAAGCGGTAGGCGCTGCGGTGGTGCTCGGCGAGCATCCGCGAGGAGGTCGGGGCGTCACGCTCGGTGGCGTGCCCGCCGCTGTGCACGACCTCGGCGTCGGGCACGTAGACGTTGAGCCACCCGGCGCGGCCGAGGCGGTCGCCGAGGTCGACGTCCTCGAAGTACATGAAGTAGCGCGGGTCGAAGCCGTCGACCGAGTCCCACGCCTCGCGGCGCAGGAGCACGCACGAGCCCGAGAGCCAGCCTGCGGTCCGCTCGGCCACCGCGCCCTCCTGGCGGTAGGAGCGCGTCCACGGGTTGGCCGGCCACACCGCCGCGAACAGCGCGTGGCCGACGCCGCGGCCGAGGCTCGGCTGCAGCCGCGCCGACGGGTAGATCTCGCCGCCGGTGCGGATCAGCGGGCCGATCGACCCGGCACGCGGCCACCGCTCGCCGGCGACGACGAGCGTGTCCAGGCAGCCCGGCCCGAACACGATGTCGGGGTTGGCGACGAGCACCCAGCCGACCTCGGCGGGCAGCCCGGCCACGCCTCGGTTCGCCGCCGCGCCGTAGCCGACGTTCTCGCCGATCCGCAGCAGCTCGACCCGCTCGTCCGCGGCCGCCGCGGCTTCCGGGGCCCCGTCGGTCGAGCCGTTGTCGGCCAGGACGACGCGGTAGGGGCGCGCGGTGGCCTTCTCCAGCGAGGACACGAACTCCGCGAGCGCCTCGCCCGGGGAGTAGGTCACGCAGACGACGGCCAGTCCGTCACCGTAGGTCTCGGGCACGGCCGCATTGTCGCCGGTCAGTCGTCGTACTCGTCGACCAGCCCGCGGTACTGGTTCTCCATCAGCGCGATCGCGTCCGGGTCGCCCCGCCGGGCGGCCTCCTCGATGTAGGGCTGCGCCTCGTCGGCCCGGCCGAGGTCGAACAGGAACCGTCCGACGTGGAACGCGGCCCCGGGCTCGCCGACCTCGTGGGCCCGGCGCAGATGCTCCTCGGCTCCGGCGTGGTCGCCGTGGTACTCGCGCAGGAACCAGCCGTAGTAGATGTGCCCGCACGGCGCGCCCTGTTCCGCGGCGCGCCGGTAGAGGTCCGCGGCCTCGTCGGCCCGGCCGTCGGCCAGCCGGCAGTCCGCGAGCGCGAGGAGGGTGGCCGGCCGGGCGTCGTCGAGGAGGTCCTCGGCGAGCTCCGTGGCGGTCACCGGGTCGTCGAGCTCCTCGAGGTGGAGCGCGACGAGGTTGAGCGCGGCGAGCTCGTCGCCGAGCCGGACGGCTCGGTCGAGCACGTAGAGCGCCTCCTGCGTGCGACCCCGGCTGCGCAGGAAGACGCCGTAGTCGTTCGTCGCGGCCGGGTCGCCCCCGTCGAGGCCGACGAGGAACGCCGCCTCGGCGCTGTCGTGGTCGCCGATCGCGGCGAGGGTCTCGCCGAGCAGGCCGGCGTGCTCGCTCTCGCCGCGGGACATGACGGCCGGGATGAGGAGATCGGCGGCCTCGCGGCGCTCTCCGCGGGCGAGGTGCGCGTGTGCGAGCAGCGCGGGCGCGGAGCGCTCACCGCTGGCCAGGGCCCGGCGCAACAAGGCGACGCGTTCCTCGAGACTCTCGACCGAGTCGCCGTCCGGAGCGGCGGCGAGGTCGCGCGCCTCGGCGCACAGCGGTTCGTCGTCCAGCGCCGCGTCGGCGAGGGGTGGTGCGGACGTCCCGGTCACCCCCGCCGCGGCCTGCTCCGTCATTCGATCAGTGTGCGCCGAGGGGGAGCCCATCAGAAGGGCCTAGAGACGCGGTCCGCTCGATCCGTCCTCCGCCGACGGCAGGGTCAGCGGCCAGTAGCGCCAGGCCTCGGGTGACCCGGCCGATGTCGGGGTCGCCTGCGCCCGGCGCTCCCGCCGCGCGCAGCGGCGCCGCTCGGCCTGCCAGCGCTCGTCGCGGGCGACGCGCGCCCGCAGCCGATGCCGCTCCCGCCCGGCGTCGATCACCAACCACACGGCGACGAGACCGAGCAGCCCCAGGAGCACCGTCTCCACACCCATGACCGTCCAACGCGCGGGATCGGCCCGAGGACACGCAAATGACAACGATGGGATTAGTGGACTAGCCCGTTCAGCGCAGCAGAAGCTCCGGATGGTGGCGTACCGCGGTGCGCAGGGCGTCTCGCCAGGGTGGTAGAGGCTCCAGCCCGGCGGACCGCCACGACGCGTCCGAGAGCACCGACCACGCCGGCCGCGGCGCCGGGCGCGGGAAGGACGCCGTGTCGCACGGGCGCACCCGCTCGGGGTCCGCGCCCAGCTCCTCGAACACCGCGCGCGCGAGGCCCCACCACGTCGTCGCCCCGCCGCCCGCGGCGTGCCGGGTCCCGGCGGGCGCCGACGACCGGGCCAGCGCGATGAGCCCGTCGGCGAGATCGGCGGTCCACGTCGGCGAGCCGTGCTGGTCGTCGACGACGTCGAGGACGTCGCGCTCGCGCGACAGCCGCGCCATGGTGCGGACGAAGTTCGAGCCCGTCGCGCCGTAGAGCCACGCCGTCCGGACGATGTGGTGGGCGTCGGGCAGCGCCGCCCGCACCCGCTCCTCGCCCGCCAGCTTGCTCCGTGCGTACACGCCCTGGGGCGCGGTCGGGTCGCCGGGCTCGAGCGGTCGCCGCTCGTCACCGGGCAGCGGACCGAGGACGTAGTCGGTCGAGACGTGCACCAGCTGCGCACCGGCCTCCGCGCACGCGGCGGCGAGCACGCCGGGTGCCTCCGCGTTGACCGCCCAGGCCCGCGCGCCGGCGTCGGGATCGGTCTCCGCGAGGTCCACGGCGGTGAACGCGGACGCGTTGACCAGCACCGCCGCCCCCTCGCCCGGCGCGGCCAGCCACGCGCGCACCGCACGGCGGACCGCCTCGGGGTCGGTGACGTCGAGGTCGGCCCGGGTCAGGGCGGTCACGGCGTCGGTCGGCGGGGCGCCCGTCGCGCCGGGCGCCCCGAGCCGCGCGACCAGGTCCGTACCCAGCGCTCCCCCCGCGCCGATCACCATCCACCGCACCGGAGCCCCCCGCCCGTCGATCACCCGGACGGAGTCTGGCAGCCGCGCGGAGCCCCGGGTGCTCCGAGGTGGGCGTGTCCGGTGACGACGCCGGGTCCGGGCGGACGCCGCACCCACCCTGCTCGGGAGCGGGGTCCGGACCCGGCGCTCACCGCGCGTCGCCGCGACGCGCCGACGAGCCGTCCATCGGGTGAGAGCCCCCGATCGGTGCGGCCGCCGTCTAGCCTGCGAATCACGACGAACCCTGCCGTGACGGCGGGGTTCCCCACCGGTGGGCGCGACGCCGCGCCCGGGGGCACGTGGGGAGCCCACCCGCCTCGCGGGTGCGGGTCGTGGATCACCGACGGCCACGGACGACGATCGAGCGGCGGCCCTCCCCGGGGGCCGGGACGGCGAAGGGAGGCGTGCGATGGACCGCGGCGATCCCCGGGACGTCCCCGACCCCTCGCGCCGCGACCCGGCCCGTCGGTTCGGACCGTCCGCGGCCCGCCGCAGCCCCGGGCGCGCGGGCGGACCGCCGCTGGACGATCGCGCGCCCCGAGGTGACGACGAGATCACCGAACCCGACCGCCGCCCGTCCTCCGCCCGCCGCGCACCGAAGGGCTCCACCGGATCCGCCGGGCCCGAGGCCCGCCTGCGCAAACGCGACCTCGCGGCGCTCTCCGCGACCTCGGCCGGCTCGCGCCGGGGTCCGTCCGCCGACGGCCTCGCGCCGCCGCCGGAAGGCCCCCGACGGCCCGGGCCGTCGCCCGACCGCGACCGGAACCCCCGCGACCGGAACCCCCGCGACCGGGACCCCCGCGACCGGGACCCCCGCGACCGGCCCCGCAAGTCCGCGCCGGACAAGGGCCGAGACAGGGAGCGGGAGCGCGGCCGCACCGCCCCGCCGCCTCCGCGCCCGCCGGGCACGTCACGGCCGCCGCGGGAGCCCGAGCCGCCGGACGACCGCGGCGGGCGCCGCTCGATCGCGCGCACGGTGCGCCTGGGCCTCGTGGTGCTCTCGGTGCTGGTGTTCGCCCTGTCCGGCACCGCCTGGGCGGCGCTGTCCGGCAGCATCAGCGGCTCGAGCGCGCTGGGCGGCGGGCCGGTCGGCAACGCCGCCGACGGCGCCACGGACATCCTGCTCGTCGGGGTCGACAGCCGCACCGACGCGCAGGGCCGGCCGCTGCCCGACAACGCCCTGCGCGAGCTCGGCGCGGGCGCCGCGGACGGCGTCGTCAACACCGACACGATGATGCTGGTGCGCGTCCCCAACGACGGCAGCCGCGCGGTCGCGTTCTCGATCCCCCGCGACAGCTACGTCAACATCCCCGGCGGCCTCCGGCGGGACAAGATCAATTCTGCGTACCCCGGAGCCAAGGCCGAGGAGGCCAACCGGCTCGTGCAGTCCGGGGTCAGCGACCCGCGCGAGGTCGACGTCCGTTCCTCCGAGGCGGGCCGGCAGGCGCTCGTGGCCTCGGTCGCCGACCTCACGGGGCTGACCGTCGACCACTTCGCCGAGGTCAACCTCATGGGCTTCTACACGCTGACCAACGCCATCGGCGGCGTCGACGTGTGCCTCAAGAACCCCGTCGACGACGACCTCTCGGGCGCCCACTTCCCGGCCGGGCCGCGCACCGTCGCCGGCCACGACGCGCTCGCCTTCGTCCGCCAGCGCCACGGGCTGCCCAACGGCGACCTCGACCGCATCCGCCGCCAGCAGGCGTTCCTCGCGTCGATGTCGCGCAAGGTGCTCTCCAGCGGCACGCTCGGCAACCCCGTCACCCTCAGCAGGCTGCTCGACGCCGTGCGCCAGTCGGTGGTGCTCGACGGCAACTGGGACCTGCTGCAGTTCGGCGGGCAGATGCAGGACGTCAGTGCAGGTGCCGTCGCCTTCCTGACCATCCCGACCAACGGAACGCGCAACGTCGACGGTCGCGGCGAGGTCCTCGACGTCGATCCCTCCGAGGTCCGCAACTTCGTCAACGACGCCATCGGCCCCGAGGACTCCGCGGACGCCAACGACGACGGTCCGGCGCCGGCGACGATCCCGGTCGACGTCCGCAACGCCTCGGACACCCAGGGCGCGGCCGCCCGCGTCGTCGCCGTGCTCTCCGCCCAGGGCTACGCGCGGACCGTGGCCGGCAACGCCGAGGCACCCGCGCCGCGCTCGGAGGTGCTGTTCGGCCCGGCCGGCGACGGGGGCGGCGCGCGGGTCGCGCGCAGCCTCGGCGACCTCCCCACCCGCTTCGACCCGACGGTGCCGCCGGACTCGGTGCGCGTCCTGCTGGGCGCCGACTACCGCGGGCCGGGCGCCGCCGCCCCGACGCCCGCCCCGTTCAGCAGCGCGAGCACCGACTCCGACTCCGAGTCCCGGGCCGCCGCACCGGCGCCCGCGCCCCAGCCGGCGATCACCGCCGAGGGCGTTCCCTGCATCGACTGAGTGGTCGGCGCGGCGTGGGAGAGTCACCCCTGATGACCGTCACCGACGCCCTGCTCGCGCCGCTGCTCGCCGGCGATCCCGCCAAGCCGCTGATCACGTTCTACGACGACGCCACCGGCGAGCGCATCGAGCTCTCCGGCGCGACGTTCGGCAACTGGGTCGCCAAGACCGCCAACCTCCTGCGCGACGAGTGCGACGTCGAGCCGGGCGCACCGGTGGCGGTGCTCCTGCCCGCGCACTGGCAGACCGCGGCGGCGCTGTGCGCGATCTGGTCGTGCGGCGCGGAGGCGGTCGCCGACCCCGCGGGCGCCGAGGTCGCGCTGGCCGACGCGAGCACCCTCGAGGCCGCCGCCGGCGCCGGGCTCGTCGTCGGCTTCTCCCTCGACGCGTTCGGGCAGGGGCTCGGGCACGCTCTGCCGAAGGGCGCCGTCGACTACGCGACCGAGGTCCGCGTGCACGGCGACCACTTCGACCCGCTCACCCCGGTCCCCGACGACGCCCGGGCGCTGGCCGGCGCCGACGTCGCCAGTGTCGTCGCCACCGCCCGCGCCCGTGCCGCCGAGCTCGGGCTGGGCGCGGACGACCGGGTGCTCTCCACCGCCGCCTGGCCGCTCGCCACCTCGGGCGGGCTCGTCGACGGCCTCCTCGCCGTGCTCGCCGCCGGCGCCTCGCTGGTGCAGGTCCGCCACCCCGCGGGCGACCAGGAGCGCCGGGCGAACACCGAGAAGGTCACCCGGGTCCTCGAGGCGTGATCACCACCGGTCACACCGGTGTCGCAGCCCGGTCCTCCCGCCTGTTCACCGGTCGTGTCGGCGTGGCGGAGCACCCTCGCACCCGCTGGTGGCCGAGACGACGGCACCGGACCCGGCGCACGCCCGGATCCGGTGTCGGTCGGTCGATGAGATGCCGCTCGGGAGCGACTCAGGCCTGCGGGGTCTGGTTGCCCTGCTGGGGGTGGCCTCCCTGCGGGGGGTAGCCCGGCTGCTGGTAGCCGCCCTGCTGCGGGTACTGCTGCTGCGGGTACTGCTGCTGCGGGTAGCCGCCCTGCGGGTACTGCTGCTGGGGGTAGCCGCCCTGGGGGTAGCCGCCGGCCATCTCCTGCTTCGGGTTCATGCCGTACTCGTTGGCACCCGGCGTGCCCTCTGTCGCCCACCAGACGATGAGGATGATGATGCCGACCAGCGGGATCAGCGCCAGCAGCTGCCACCAGCCCGAGCGACCGGTGTCGTGCAGACGCCGCGCCCCGACCGCGAGCGACGGGACGAGCACGGCCAGCTGGTAGAGCGAGGTCAGCAGGCCACCACCGGTGGAGAAGCCGGTGCTCGTCGCGGTGAAGGTCGCGGTGCCGATCAGCACGTCGATGATGCTGAGGACGATCACGGCGAGGAGGTTGAAGAGGACGAACATCCAGAACTCGGTGCGCCGCGCACGCCCGCCGAAGTCGGCGTACTGCTTCAGCACCTTCAGGTACCACTGCATGGGGGACCTCTCACGGAGCGTGGGGAGAGACCGCGGTCATCGCGGTCTCTTTCGCCCGGCCAGGCTAGCTCCCCATACACTCCGTGACGAGTACTCCGAACAGGCTACTTCTTCAGCAGTGCGCGCGCCATGACCATGCGCTGGATCTGGTTGGTGCCCTCGTAGATCTGGGTGATCTTGGCGTCGCGCATCATGCGCTCCGCCGGGAAGTCGACGGTGTAGCCCGCGCCCCCGAAGATCTGCACCGCGTCGGTGGTCACCGACATCGCCGTGTCCGACGCGAAGCACTTCGACGCGGAGGCGATGAGGCCCATCTTCTCGCCACGCTCGGCCCGCGCGGCGGCCGCGTAGACGAGGTGGCGGGCCGCCTCGGTGTTCATCGCCATGTCGGCGAGCATGAACTGCAGGCCCTGGAAGTCGGCGATCGCCTTGCCGAACTGGTGGCGTTCGCGCGCATAGTCGACAGCTGCGTCGAGCGCGCCCTGGGCGATGCCGACGGCCTGCGCCCCGATCGTCGGGCGGGTGTGGTCGAGGGTGGCGAACGCCGTCTTCAGGCCGGTGCCAGGCTCCCCGATGATCCGGTCGCCCGGGATGCGGCAGTTCTCGAAGTAGATCTCGGTCGTGGGCGAGCCCTTGATCCCGAGCTTGTGCTCCTTCGGGCCGACCGAGAAGCCGGGGTCGCCGGAGTGCACCACGAACGCCGAGATGCCGTTGGCGCCCTTGTCCGGGTCGGTCTTCGCCATGACCGTGTACCAGTCGGAGATGCCGCCGTTGGTGATCCAGCACTTGGTGCCGTTGAGCACCCAGTCGTCACCGTCCTGCTCGGCGCGCGTGCGCATCGAGACGGTGTCCGAGCCCGCCTCCCGCTCGGAGAGCGCGTAGCTGATCATCGACCGGCCCGAGGCGATGGTCGGCAGCACCTGCTGCTTCAGCTCCTCGGAGCCCGAGAGGATGATCGGCATCGACCCGAGCTTGTTCACCGCCGGGATGAGCGAGGCCGACGCGTCGACCCGCGCGACCTCCTCGATCACCATGCAGGCCACGATCGAGTCGGCGCCCTCGCCCCCGTACTGCTCGGGGATGTGGATGGCGTGGAACCCGTTCTGCACCAGCGCCTGGCGCGCCTCCTCGGGGAACCGCGCCTGCTGGTCGACCTCCGCGGCGTACGGGGCGATCTCCTTCTCGGCCAGGGCGCGGATCGACTCGCGCAGCGCGTCGCGCTCCTCGCCGAGGCTGTACAGGTCGAAGTCCGGGTCCACGGCGTTCCTCCACACACGATTCGCCCATGCCATGGCGGCACTGCGCCGCCACGGTACTCGGACGTCCTACCGTCGTGGGACTCGCGAGGCCGCCGCCTGTGTGGCTCCTGCTACCCCCGGTCGGCGGCGGCGACCGGCTCGGGTGCGCGGCGCGCGAAATCGGGGGCGTGCTCGGGCCGCAGGCCGACACCGATGAGACGGGCCGGCACGACCGTCGCCGGCGGGAAGGCGGCGAGCAGGCGCCGGATCGGCCGGGGCGGACCGGCGCGACGCCCCGCCAGGATCGGCGCCACCAGGCCCCGGTGCATCGCACGCTGCAGGGTCTGGACCGCGAGTGTGGGCAACAGGCGCCGGCGGCGCACGGCGTCGAGGTCGAGAGGTTCCCCGCGACGCAACGGGCCCGCCAGCAACGTCGCCGCGGCCACCGCGTCCTGCACGGCGAGATTGATACCGACGCCGCCGATCGGCGACATCGCGTGCGCGGCGTCGCCGAGGCACAGCAGCCCGTCGACGTGCCAGCGCCGCAGACGGTCGAGGCGGATGTCGAGGTGTTTGACGTCGTCCATGCTCGCCAGCGCGTCGACACGGTCGGCGAGGTCGGGCGCGAGCGCGGCGACGTCGGCGCGGAACGCCTCGACGCCCCGCGCCCGCAGGGCTGCGTCGTTGCCCTTCGGCGCGAGGTAGGCGATCTGGAAGTAGTCCTCGCGCGGGATGACGACCGCGAAGCGCCCGCCGCCCATGCGGGGCATGAGCGCGGTGACCCGGTCGTCGGCACGCCGCGGCAGCCGGAACCACCAGGCGTCCATGGGGACCGGGTGGTCGACGACGGTGAGCCCGGCCTGCGCCCGCGCCGTCGAGCCGCGGCCGTCGCAGGCGACGACGAGGTCGGCCGCGATCTCGCCCTCGACACCGTCCGCGGTGCGGTAGGCGACGCCGCAGACCCGGCCGGTGTGGTCGCGCCGCAGGTCGGTGACTTCCGTGCTCATCCGCAGCGTGAACGGGGGCTCGGCCGCGCCGGCGTCGGCGAGGAGGTCGAGCAGGTCCCACTGCGGGACCATCGCGATGTAGGGGTGCGCGACGCGCAGCCGGCGCAGGTCGCCGAGCACGAGCAGGCTGCCGTCCTCCCCACCCACCCCGTCGACGGGGAACGCGATGCGGTCGAGCCGACTCTGCGGCAGCGCCGCGAAACGCTCGCCCAGCCCGAGCTCGTCGAGCAGGTCGAGCGTCGTCGGGTGGACGGTGTCGCCGCGGAAGTCGCGCAGGAAGTCGGCGTGCTTCTCGAGCACCGTCACCTCGACACCGGCCCGGGCGAGCAGCAGCCCGAGCACCATCCCGGCCGGGCCGCCCCCGGCCACCAGGCACGTCGTGCGTTCCACGGCCCCCACCTCCGGTATCTCAACGACTGTTGAATCCCGAGTATGGACCGGTAGCGGCCAGAAATCAACAGGCGTTGAACGAAGGCGTAGGGTCGCACCGTGACGACGACCGGACGGCGGGGCAGGCGCCCGGGTGACTCGGGCACGCGGGAGTCGATCCTCGACGCGGCGCGCGCGCGTTTCAGCACCCAGGGCTTCCGCTCGGCGACGGTCCGCGCGATCGCGGGCGACGCCGGCGTCGACCCGGCGCTGGTCATGCACTACTTCGGCACGAAGCAGGGACTGTTCGTCGCGGCGATGGAGTTCCCGCTCGACCCCGCCGAGGTCGTGCCGCGGCTCGTCGGCCCGGGCGTCGACGGGCTCGGCGAGCGGCTGGTGCGGTTCATGCTCACGGTGAACGACGACCTCGGCGAGGCGAACCCGATGCTGGGGCTGGTGCGCTCCGCCGTCGGGCACCCGGACGCCGCTCGGATGATGCGGGAGTTCCTGGGCGAGGCGATCCTCGACCGGGTCGCGGCCGCCATCCAGGCCGACCGGCCCCGGCTGCGCGCCGACCTCTGCGCCTCGCAGATCGTCGGGATCCTCGTGGCGCGCCAGATCCTCGAGCTGCCCGAACTCGCGGCGGCCGACCGGGAGACGCTCGTCGGCGCCTGGGGGCCGACGATCCAGCGCTACCTGACGGGGTCGCTCGCCTCGTCGTGAGCGCGGGCGGCGAGCGCCTCGTCCTTGGCCGCGACCGCCTCGGCGAGCCCCGCCTGGAACCGCTCCATCGCCCGGGCCAGCGACGGGTCCGACGCGCCGAGCATCCGCACGGCGAGCAGCCCGGCGTTGCGCGCCCCGCCGATCGACACCGTCGCGACCGGCACGCCCGCGGGCATCTGCACGATCGAGAGCAGCGAGTCCATCCCGTCCAGGTGCGCGAGCGGCACCGGGACGCCGATCACCGGTAGGACCGTCGCCGACGCGACCATGCCCGGCAGGTGCGCCGCACCGCCGGCCCCCGCGATCACAGCGCGCAGCCCGCGCCCGGCGGCCGCCGCCGCCCACTCGAGCATCACCCGGGGGGTGCGGTGCGCGGAGAGCACCCGCGCCTCCCACGGCACGTCGAACTCGTCGAGCGCCCCCGCGGCCGCGCGCATCGTCGGCCAGTCGGAGTCGCTGCCCATGACGATGCCGACGGCGGGGGCTTTCGACGCGGTCACTGGTGCGGGTCCCATCCGTCGCTCCACACACCGGTGGAGAGGTGGTCGGCGGCCAGCCGGGCGCGGGTCCGCACGTCGTGGAGGTCCCCGGGACTGCTGCCGCGCACGGTGACGTGGCCGACCTTGCGCCCGGGGTGCTCGGCCTTGCCGTAGAGGTGCACCCGCGCCTCGGGGAAACGGGCGAGGGTGTGGTGCATGCGTTCGTCGACGCCGGTGGCCGGGACGGGGTCGCCGCCGAGGACGTTGGCCATCACCGTGACGGGCGCGGTGGTCGCCGTGGAGCCCAGCGGGTAGTCGAGCACGGCGCGCAGGTGCTGCTCGAACTGCGAGGTCACGGAGCCCTCGATCGTCCAGTGCGCCGAGTTGTGGGGCCGCATGGCGAGCTCGTTGACGACGAGTCCCTGATCGGTGTCGAACAGCTCCACCGCGAGGAGGCCGACGACGCCCAGCGCCGCGGCCACGCGCAGCGCGAGCTCGCCGGCCTCCTCGGCGCGCCCGGTGTCGAGCCCGGGTGCGGGGGCGAGCACCTCGGTGCAGATGCCCTGCTCCTGCACGGTCTCGACCACCGGCCACACCGCCGCCTGCCCGAACGGCGAGCGCGCGAGGACGGCGGCGAGCTCGCGGCGCAGGGCCACCTTCTGCTCGACCATGAGCGGCGCGCCCGCGGCGAGCAGTTCGGTGACCGCGGTCTTCGCGTCGTCCGCGTCGTCGAGCACCCACACCCCGCGGCCGTCGTAGCCGCCGCGGACCGCCTTGAGCACCACCGGCCAGCCGTGATCGGCCGCGAAGGCGGTGACGTCCTCGACCGCGGTCACCGGCGCGAACGCGGGCACCGGCTCGCCGAGGTCGCGCAGCCGGGTGCGCATCGCGAGCTTGTCCTGGGCGTACAGCAGGGCGTCGGGGCCCGGGTGGACGTTGTACCCGTCGGCGACCAGCGCGCGCAGGTGCTCGCCGGGGACGTGCTCGTGGTCGAAGGTGACGGCCTCGGCGCCCGCGGCCGCGCGGCGCAGGGCGTCGAGGTCGGTGTGCTCGCCCAGCACGACGTCGGGCGCGACCAGCGCCGCGGGCTCGTTCGGCCCCGTCGCGACGACCCGCAGCGACTGCCCGAGGGCGATGGCGGCCTGGTGGGTCATCCGCGCCAGCTGGCCGCCGCCGATCATCGTCACCACGGGCAGGCCGGTGCGCTCGTCCACGGTCGGAGGAGGGTACGCGGGGGGCGGAGCGATTCAAGCAAGCACTCCGACAGGGGCGCTCGACCCGTCGGTGCTGGTCAGGTGTGCTCCGGCTCCGTCTGCTCCCGCAGCCGCTCGAGGAGCGCGCAGGCACCCTCGTGGGTGGCGGGCAGCCGCGCGATCCGCACCGACGGCGACCCGACCAGCCCCTCGGCGGCCGCGAGCCGGCGCTCCAGCAGGCGCCGCAGCACCGCCGCACGCCCGGCGAGGCCGTCGCGGGGGGCCAGCACGACGACCGTGCCGCGCCCGACCACCGCCAGTGACTCGCCGGCGTCGAACACCACGCCCGCGGCGTCCCCGGCGATCGACAGCGGGGCGACGCGACGCCAGTCGCGGACGTCCAGCGCGAGCACGACCAACCCGTGGCTCTCGCCCGCGGCGCGGCCGTGCGCGCGGGCGGCGCGGTAGACCTCGGCGAGCCGGGTGCGCAGGTAGCGGACGCTCGCGAGCCCCGAGAGCGGATCCACCGCGGCGGTCTCGGCGAGGTCGCCGCAGGCCACGTCGGTCCAGGCCAGCGACACCGCGCGCAGCAGGCGCACGCCGTCGGGGCCCCGGTGAGCACCGCGCGACGCGCGCGCGGCCACCACCGCGGACCCGTCGGCGTCGGTGGCGCCCGAGGCCGCGGTGCTCAGGGCGGCGAGGTCGGTGAGGGTCTCGGCCAGCCCGACCCCGGCGCTCGCGCGGGCGCCCGCCCAGCCGGCGAGAGCCCGTTCGACGGCCCGGTCGCGGGCGGTCCGGCTGTCGTGGCGGGCCGTGGCGACCGCGCAGACCGTGTCCACCGCGGCGTGCGGCCACTCCGCCACGGCCGCCCATCCGAGGGCACAGCTGCAGGCGAACCACCGTTCCCGCAGCACGGCGGCCCGCCGGGGCCGCGGGGTCGCACCGTCCAGCGCGTCCGCCGCGACCTCGTCGCGCGTGTGGGGCGCGGTGCTGATGCTGCTGACGTCCATCCCCGGCCTCTCGTGCTCCGTCTCCGGGAGAAGAGACGCGCGGGGTCGTCGCCCATGACGGTGACGGTCACCGATTCGGTCGTAGGGACCACGCGACACTCCACCGGACGGGTGAGGGGGGAGGTGGGGCGTGTGTCCGTGGACGACGCCGGGGGCGGCTCCGAGGACGAGGACTCCCGCAGCGACGCCGAGCTCATCGCGCGCCTGCGCGGCCGCGGCGCGGACCACGACTCGACCGCCGCCTTCGCGACCCTCTACGCCCGCCACCAGCAGGCCGCCCGCTCGCTCGCTCGCCAGCTCGCCCGCTCCCCCGCGGACGCCGACGACCTCGTCGCCGGGGCCTTCACCCGCATGCTCGAGGTCCTGCGGGCCGGGCGGGGACCGACCGACGCGTTCCGCGCGTACCTGCTGACCTCGGTGCGGCACCTCGCCTACGACCGCAGCCGCGCCGAGCGGCGGATCGACCTCACCGACGACATCGCCGACGTCCACGGCGCCGACCCCGAGGGCATCGTCGTCCCGTTCACCGACCCCGCACTCGCGGGCCTGGAACGGACGATGGCGGCGAAGGCGTTCGCCACCCTGCCCGAGCGCTGGCAGGCCGTGCTCTGGCACCTCGAGGTCGAGGGCGACACGCCCGCCGACATCGCGCCGCTGTTCGGGCTCACCGCCAACGCCGTGTCCGCGCTCGGCTACCGCGCCCGGGAAGGGCTGCGCCAGGCGTACCTCCAGGAGCACCTCGACTCCGGCACCGGGCGCTGGGACCGCCGGCACCGCGAGACCGGCGAGAAGCTCGGCGCCTACACCCGCGGCGGGCTGGCGCGCCGCGAGGCCCAGCGCGTCGAGGCCCACCTCGCCGAGTGCGCCGAGTGCCGCGCGCTCGCCGACGAGCTGCGCGACGTCAACGCCGGCATGGTCCGCTCGGTGGTCGCGCCGCTCGTGCTCGGCGCGGGCCTCGTCGGCTACCTGGCCTCGCGCGGCTCGACCGGACCGCTCGCGCTCCAGGCGAGCACCGGCGAGCTCGCCGTTGCCGGGGGCGGCGCGCTGGGCGTGCTCGGCGCGCTGAGCGGGCTCACCCCGCGCCCCGGTCCGGCGCGGATGCGGACCGCGGGCGTGGTGGGTCTGGCGGGCGTCGTGGGTCTGGCGGCGTTCGTGCTGGGCGACGCCGTCGAGCCGCCGTCGCTCCCGCCGATGCAGGCCGAGCCGGCGCCCGTGCCGCCTCCTGCTGCAACGCCTCTCGTCCCACCGATCCTGCCGCCGGGGACGCTCCCACCGGCCGCACCGCCGGGCGTGCCGGCTGGTGCGTCGGCTGCTCCCCGGTCCCCGGCGGCTCCCGCGTCGCCCGACGCCGCCCTCGCGCTGCCGGGCCTGCTGGACGGCGAACCGGCAACACCGACCGCGCACGGCGCCGGCTCCCGCCGGGACCGCCCGGTGGCCGCGTCCGGCTCGCGCAGCGCCGACAGGACCGACAGGACCGACAGGACCGACAGCGCCGGGCAGTCGGACCGGTCGCGGACGCCGACCTCCCCTCCGCGCACCACCGACGGCGGCGGGCTCACCCTGCTCGCCACGGAGCGCACCGGCGGTGACTGCCTGGTCACCGCGCGACTCCCGGTGCTCGACACGCGGGACGTCATCTGCCGGACCGGCATCGAGTCGCGGGAGGCGTCTCTAGACTCGACGCGATGACCGGGGTCCGCGACGTGCCGGGATGGGCCGCACGGCTCGCCGGGCGCCACGGCGAACTGGTCAAGTTCGCGACGGTCGGGGCGATCACCTTCGTCGTCGACACCGCGGTGTTCGTCACCGCGAAGTCCACGGTCCTCGAGCCCAAGCCGGTCACCGCGAAGGTCGTGGCGGTGCTCATCGCGACGATCGTCGGCTACGTGCTCAACCGCGAGTGGTCGTTCCGGATGCGCGGTGGCCGTGGACGCCCCCACGAGGCGCTGCTCTACTTCGTGGTGTCGGGCGTCGCGCTCGCGATCAACGCCGCCCCGCTGGGCGTCTCGCGCTACGTCCTCGACCTCGCCACGCCCGCCGTGTCGGTGCTGACCGAGCACGTCGCGGATCTCGTCAGCGCCCAGATCGTCGGGACCCTCCTGGCCATGGTCTTCCGCTGGTGGGCGTTCCGGCGCTGGGTGTTCCCCGACGAGATCGGTCCTCTGCGCTGAGGAAGGCCACCGGGGTCCACCCGGGGCGCCGCCTCCCGGGTCGGCCGAGGCTCTCGGGCCGACGATCGTGCTGGTCGCCGAGGTGGAGACCACGCCCGAGGGACGATGCCTGCGCCTCGCGGGCCTACGGTCGCCTCCCTCCCCGCCCGGAGATCCCACGATGTGATCACCGTGCGGGCCCGATCGGGGGATGCGCCTCCACCGACCGATGACGTCGACACCGCCGACCGGTGATCACCATGACCGCCGGTCTCCGATCACGAGCCGGTCGTCGCCCGAACGCGCGGACTGTTCCAAGGTTCTTGATACCTTCGCTACCGCTCGACCGCAGGGCCTGGGCTGGGTCGGGCTCGAAGGACGCGGAGGAGGACCAGCTGTGCCGAAGCTGCCGTGCCCGCACCGAACCATCGGCCGGGACGTCCCCGCCGATCGGCTGCTCGAGCCCGACGAGCTCGAGCAGTGCGACGGGTTGATGGTCCTCGTCCTCGACCCCGTCACCGGCGCCGCCGACACCTACGGCCCCTATCCCGCGGGGCGCGCCCGCGCGGAGGCCCACGGTCGCCGCCAGGAGCTCGACGCCGAGGACCTCACCGAGGTCACCGTGGCGCTCGTGCGCCACCACCGCCCCCGATAGCTATCCCCGGTCCGTCGCGACCGACACCGGCTCCCATCGCGCGAGGTCGTCCGCGAGCCCCTCGAGGCGCGTCCGGATCCCCGTCACCGCGTCGCGGCCCAGTGGCAGCCGCAGCGGCGCGTCCTGCGCCGCGAGGGCGGTCAGGATCGCGTCCGCGGCCTTCACCGGATCGCCGGGCTGGGTCCCGTCGCCGCCGGCGACGAACGCGCGCGTCGGCCCGACCGTGTCCTCGTACGCGGGCATCGGCGCCGACAGCACCGCGGCGCCCGGGCCGAACAACCCGGTCCGGAACGCGCCCGGCTCCACGATGAGGAACCGCACGTGCGGGCACTCCTGCGCGACGGTCTCGGTGAGCCCCTCGAGCGCGAACTTCGTCGCGCAGTAGGCCCCGAACCCCGGCACGCACACCTGCCCGCCGACCGACGACATCTGCACGACCGCGCCCGACCCCTGCGCCCGGAAGTGCGGCAGCGCCGCCCGCGTCAGGAACGCCGGCCCCATGACGTGGAGATCGAACAGGGCGCGCAGCTCGTCGTCGGTGGTCTCCTCCAGCGCGCCGACCTGGGTGCGGCCGGCGTTGTTGACCAGCACGTCGAGCCGGCCGTGCCGGGCGACGACGTCGTCGACGGCCGCGGTGAGGTCGGCCGAGGAGCCGGTGACGTCCAGAACGAGCGGTTCGACGCGGTCGGGATGGGTGTCGGCCAGGCCGGCGAGGGCGTCGGTGCGGCGGGCGGCGGCGACGACCGTGTCGCCCGCGGCGACGGCGGCCTCGGTGATCGCGCGGCCGAAGCCGCTGGAGGCGCCGGTGACGAGCCAGACGCGGGAGCGGGTCATGACCCCGATCCTCGCGAGGGCGGGGCTGGACGTCCAAGACCAGCTGTGATCACCATCGGCTATGGACGTCCACTCCCGCGACCTGCGGTACTTCCTCGCGGTCGCGCAGGAGCGGCACGTGACGCGCGCGGCGGCGCGCCTGCACGTCAGCCAACCCGCGCTGAGCAAGCAGCTGCGTGCCCTCGAGCGCCAGGTCGGCACGGTGCTGCTGCACCGTCTCCCGCACGGCGTCGAGCTCACGCCCGCGGGCGAGGCGCTGCTGCCGCACGCGCGGGCGGTCGTCGAGCGCACCGACGCGGCCGCCCGCGACGTCGCCGCCGCGAGCCTGCGCCTCGTGGTCGGCCTGAGCACCGGGGTCGGGCGGGGGCTGCTGCCGGCGGTGCGCTCGCGCCTCGTGCACCGCGATCCCCCGCTCGATCCGCGCGCGCGCCTGGTGGCGTGGGACGACGCCACGGCGGGCCTCGCCGACGGCACCAGCGACGTGGCCGTGGCCTGGGCGCCGGTGCCGGGGCGGGTGCGCACGCTCGAACTGGCGCGCGAGCCGGTGTGCGCGGCCCTGCCGCCCGGCCACGCGCTCGCCGGGCGGACCTCGGTGCCGTTCGCGGCGCTGCGTGACGAGCCCTTCCTCGCCATGCCGCCCGAGGCCGGGCCGCTGCGCGCGTCGTGGCTCGCGGACGAGCACCGCGACGGGCATCCGGCCCGCGTCGGCGCCGAGGTGCGCTCGGTCGAGGAGACGCACGAGGCGCTGATCGACGGGCGCGGCGTCGTCCTGGTCGCCGCAGGCAACGCCGACGCCCTGGCGCGCGACGGGGTGACCGTGGTCGGGGTGGAGGATCTGCCGCCCTGCTCGCTCGTGCTCGCCTGGCGCGCGGACGACCGCCGTCCCGCGGTCCGCGCCTACGTCGACGCCTGCCGCGAGGTCCTCGCGCTGCGGAGCTGACCGCTCAGCGCGGGCCGGTCGTCGGCAGGGGCCGAGGCGCGGCGACGGTCCGGTCGGTGCGGGGCACGGGGAGGAACACCGAGAACGTCGCGGGCCGGGTGCGGGCGAGCTCGAGGCGCCCGCCGTCGGCCTCGATCAGCGCGCGGGCCAGCGCGAGTCCCACCCCCGTGGACGCCGCGCCCGACACCCCGCGGTCGAACACGTGCGGGGCGAGCTCGGGCGGCACGCCGTCGCCGTGGTCGCCGACCTCGACGACGATCGTGTCGTTGTCCCCGAGGCGCGCGGTGAGCGTGACCGTGCCCTTGCCGTGACGCATCGCGTTGTCGACGAGCACGCCGAGCGCCTCGCGCAGGCGACCCGAGGTGGCGCGCGCGACCAGACCCTCCGGGGTTCGCACGCGCACCGTGCGCCCCTCGGCGCGCAGCGGGTCGCGCCACTCGTCGGCGACGGCGTCGAGCTCCCCGGCCACCTCGATCGGCGCTGCCCCCGCCGCACGCGCCTCGCGGGCCGAGGCCAGCAGCTCGTCGAGGACCTCGGCGAGGCGCTCGGCCTGCTCCAGGGCCGCGGAACCCTCCGCCGAGACGTGCTCGTCGGGGTGGGCGGCGAGCTCGTCGAGGCGCAGCTGCAGCGCGGTGAGCCGGCTGCGCAGCTGGTGGGACACGTCTCCGACCAGCTCACGCTCGCGCTGGAGCAGTTCGGCGAGCGCCGTGGCCGAGGAGTCGAGCACGTCGGAGACGCGGTCGAGCTCGGGAATGCCGTGACGGTGCGGCGCAGGCCGGAAGTCGCCGGCGCCGAGTCGGGCGGCGCGCCCGGCGACCTGTTGCAGGGGATCGGCCAGGCGCCGGGCGGTGAGGGTCGCCACCACCGTCCCGACGGCCACAGACAGCAGCACCGCGGCCAGCACGAGGGCCGTCGCCTGCAGCTGGCGCGCCCGCATCTCGGCGGTCGGCTCCGACAGCACCGCCGACCCGCTGAGCCCGAAGGGCAGGGTCTCGCTGACCGTCGGGCCCGGCGCGAGCTCGCCCAGCGTGCTCGTCCCGCGCGGCGTGCGTACCACCAGCGATCCGCCGGGCGGCACGGCGATGCTGACCGCGCTGAGGTCGACGGGCCGGTCGACCGACACCTGGGAGTCGAGCGTGGCGACGACCTGGCGCAGGCGGGAGTTGATGTCGGCGCGCGTGAAGTCCTCGACCAGGCGCCACGTGGTGAGCGCCAGCGGCCCGCCCAACACCGCCACCGTGATCGTGACGACGATGAGCGTGGAGACGAGGATCCGACGTCGCACCAGCGGGACCTAGGTGTTGAAGCGGAACCCGACCCCGCGCACCGTGCTGATGCGCCGGCCGACGCCGGACCCACCCCCGTCGTCGGCGAGCTTGCGGCGCAGCCACGACATGTGCATGTCCAGGGTCTTGGACGTCTTCATCTCGGGGTCGTTCCAGACCTCGCGGAGGATCTCCTCGCGGGACACCACCTGGCCGGCGTGCGCCATGAGGACCCGGAGCAGCTCGAACTCCTTGTTGGCCAGGCCGACCTCGACCCCGTCCACCGTCACCCGCCGCGCGGACGGCTCGAGGCGCACCCCGCCGGCGTCGAGCACCTCCGGCGCCCGCCGGCGCAGCAGCGCCCGCACGCGGGCCAGGAGCTCGGCGAGCCGGAACGGCTTGCCCACGTAGTCGTCCGCGCCCGCGTCGAGCCCGACGACGAAGTCGACCTCGTCGGTGCGGGCGGTGAGCATGAGCACGGGCAGGTCCGGCTGGTCGGCACGGACGCGGCGGCAGACCTCGAGCCCGTCCATGCCGGGCAGGCCGAGGTCGAGCACCATGAGGTCCGGCCCGGCGGCACCCGCGTGGTGGAGCGCGGCCTGACCGTCGCCGACGACGTCGACCTCGTAGCCCTCGCGCTGGAGCGCGCGGGAGAGGGGCCCGGCGATCGCCGCGTCGTCCTCGACGAGCAGCACGGTGGTCACCGCGCCACAGTAGCCCCGCTCCCGGGCCGAGCTCCCCCGTCGGCGTGCTCGTCTCGATGCTGCGTCTCCCGGCGTCTCCCGGCCTGGCACGATCGCCCGCCATGTCCTCCGCCGGCGCGACCAGCGCATCCGCCGACCTCGACCTCGCCCTCTCCCTCGCCGACGCCGCCGACGCGGTGACCCTGCCGCGCTTCCGCGCGGTGGATCTGCGCGTCGAGCGCAAACCGGACCGCACGCCCGTCACCGACGCCGACACGGCCTGCGAGGACCGCCTGCGCGCGCTGCTCGCCGAGCGCCGTCCCGACGACGCGGTCCTGGGTGAGGAGCGCGGCGGCAGCCTCGGCGAGGGCCGCGTCTGGGTGATCGACCCCATCGACGGCACCAAGAACTTCTCCCGCGGCGTGCCCGTCTGGGCGACGCTGATCGCGCTGGTCACCGACGGGTACCCCGCCGTCGGCGTGGTCAGCGCCCCCGCGCTGCGGCGCCGCTGGTGGGCGGCGGCGGGCCGGGGTGCCCACACCAGCGACCCCGCCCGGGGTCTCGAGGCGGCACCCGTGCAGGTGTCGGGGGTCCGGGCGCTCGACGACGCGTACGCCTCCACCACCGATCTCGACTACTGGCGTGGCATCGAGCGCCAGGATCAGTGGCTCGCGCTCACCCGCGCGTGCTGGGAGAGCCGCGCGTTCGGCGACTTCTGGCACCACTGCCTCGTCGCCGAGGGCCTGATCGACATCGCCGTCGAGCCCGCCGCGTACACCTGGGACCTCGCGGCCGCGCAGATCCTCGTCGAGGAGGCCGGTGGGCGCCTCACGGACCTCACCGGCGCGGCCCGCCCCGACGGCGGCGACTCGCTGACCACCAACGGGCACCTGCACGACGCGGCCCTCGCGCACGTCCGCCGCTAGCCGGTCGACCCCGCGAGCCGCGCCCACACCAGCCGCCCGAACAGCGAGAAGCACGCCGCGGGCTCGTCGTCGAACCGCGTCCACTCGAAGCGGCCACCCCGCTCGCACCAGAACACCTCCCACTCCTGCTCCTCCCCCGGCACGGGTCGCACGCACCACGCCCGTTCGACCTCCGCGTCGACGCTGACCGCCGCCCCGGTGACCCCGGCGGCAGCCAGCCAGCCCGCCAGCTCACCGGCTCGCACACGGGTTTCGACGCAGCCGGACAGCGTGCGGTTCCGTCGGACGTGTCGGCCGGAGAACTGGCACGATCACCGGGGTGACCGCCCCCGAGGTCTGGTTCGAGGATCTGCCCGCCGGCCGGCGCATCGCGCTGGGCTCGGTGGTGGTCGACCGCGACGAGATGCTGGCGTTCAACCGCCGCTTCGACCCGCAGCCCTTCCACGTCGACGAGGAGGCGGCGCGCGCGTCGCTGTTCGGCGGCCTGTGCGCGTCGGGGTGGTTCACCGCGTCGCTGTGGATGCGCTGCTACGTCGACAGCGTCCTGTCGCGGTCGGCGTCCATGGGCTCGCCGGGTGGCGACGAGATCGCCTGGCCGGCGCCGGTGTTCCCGGGCGACCGGCTGGAGGCGGTGATGGAGGTCGTCGCCGCGCGCGTCTCCGCGAGCCGTCCGCAGCTCGGCCTGATCACGCTGGCCGGCACGCTGACCCGCGACGGCACGACCGAGGTGTTCCGGTCGCGCTTCACCGGGATGTTCGGGCGGCGCGAGAACGCCGGGAACGGCGCCGCCACCGGCTGACCCGCGGCGGTTCGGGCTCGTCGACCTCGTCCGGAGCGTCGGCCTCGGGGTCGGCCTCGGGGCCGTCCTCGGGGTCCGCCCACGCGCCCCAGCGGCCGTTCCCCGCGAGCTCGAGCCCGCCGCGGTCGTCGGCCACGCCCTCGACCAGCGAGGCCAGCCGCTCGACGTCGCCGAGCCCGGAGAACTCCCACGGCTCCTCGGTGCCCGCGGTGGACACGATGATCGTGCCCGCCCCGAGCACGCGCTCGATGCCGCTGCTGCGGGTGCGCACGCCGGTGATCGTGGCCCCGGGGACGTCGACGCTCTCGCGGGTCAGCACGCCCTCGCGCACGAGCAGCCGCCGGTCGGTCACGACGAGGTGCGTGCAGCGCCAGCGCACGAGCGGCAGCACCGCGAGCCACCCGACCGCGAGCGCCGCCAGCAGCACGACCGCGAGCCGGACGGCCGTGCGCGTCGACCCCTCGCCGATCCCGCCCGCGAGGCCGGCGAGCAGCGCCGCCAGGAACACCGCGACCGGGGGCACGAGCGCCGGCACGATGAGCATGCGCCAGTGCGGCCGCCGGTGGGCGAGGACGTGCTCGCCCCGCCGGAGCACGCCGTCGGGGTAGGCCACACCGCACCCCCTCCCCCGGAACCGGCCCCGAGGTTAGCGAGCCGCGGGCCGCACGTGGACGACGTCGCCCGCCGACACGACGGTGGTGTCCCCGTCCGGGGCACGCACGGCGAGGCGCCCGTCCCGGTCGACGTCGACGGCGCGCCCCTCGATCAGGCGGTCGCCGGGCAGCGTCACCGCCACGTCCCGGCCGAGGGTGGCGCAGCGGGCGCGGTAGTCGTCGACGATGCCGGCGGCGACGACGTCGCCGTGCGTGTCCCGCCAGCGCCGGTCGAGATCGGCCAGCGCACGCAGGACGGCGACGAGCACGACGTCACGGGCGACGTCGGCGCCCTCGGCGACCAGCGAGGTGGCGCCCGCGGGCAGGTCGGCGGCCGGCGTCGCGACGTTGACCCCCATGCCGATCACCAGCGCCCGCCCGCCGGCAGGACCACCCCCGACCTCGGCGAGGATCCCCGCGCCCTTGGCGGGCTCCGCGCCCAGGAGCAGGTCGTTCGGCCACTTCAGGGCGGCCGGCACGGCACTGACCTCGCCGACCGCCTCGACCAGCGCCAGTCCCGCCAGCAGCGGCGCCCACCCCCAGCGCTCGGTGGCGATCTCGCGCGGGCGCAGCAGCACCGAGAACGTGAGGCCCTCCCCGGCCCGGTCCTGCCACACGCGGTCGCGGCGACCGCGTCCGGCGTCCTGGTGCTCGGCGATCAGCACCGTCCGGTCCGGAGCCGGGTCGGCGCCGTCCGCCCGCGCCAGGAGGTCGGCGTTGGTCGAGCCCGTGCTGGCGACGACGTCGATCCACGCCCAGGGACCGGAGGGGGCACCGAGGGTGCGGCGGAGGGCGTCGGCGTCGAGGGGTGCGGCCACGAGCGCGCACGGTAGTGCCGCTGGTCACCTCACCGCCCGCGCAGCCCGGACGTGTCGGAACCGATCGCTACAGTGCCGCCCCATGCGCGACACGAAGCGTTCGAGGGAGCACGCCGATCGGGGAGCTGGAGCATCATGACCGCCGCGACGGAGCCGTTGCCGCAGCCGGACAGCTCTGACGGGGGGACCTCGGACGAGCCCGACATCCACACCTCGGCGGGCAAGCTCGCCGACTGGTACCGCCGCCAGGAGGACGTGGTCCACGCCGGCAGCGAGCGCGCCGTCGAGCGCCAGCACGCCAAGGGCCGCAAGACCGCGCGCGAGCGCATCGACCTGCTGCTCGACGAGGGCAGCTTCCTGGAGTTCGACGCGATGGCGCGCCACCGCTCCACCAACTTCGGCCTCGACGCCAACCGTCCCTACGGCGACGGCGTGGTCACCGGGCAGGGCACGGTCGACGGCCGCCCGGTCTGCGTGTTCTCCCAGGACGCGACGGTGTTCGGCGGGGCGCTCGGCGAGGTCTACGGGGAGAAGATCGTCAAGGTCATGGACGTGGCCATGAAGATCGGGTGCCCGGTCGTCGGCATCAACGACGGCGGCGGCGCGCGCATCCAGGAGGGCGTCGTCGCGCTCGGTCTCTACGGCGAGATCTTCAAGCGCAACGTGCACGCCTCGGGCGTCGTCCCCCAGATCTCGCTGGTCATGGGCCCGGCGGCCGGCGGTGCGGTGTACTCGCCCGCGCTCACCGACTTCACGGTGATGGTCGACGAGACGTCGTTCATGTTCATCACCGGCCCGGACGTGATCAAGACGGTCACCGGCGAGGACGTCGGGTTCGAGGAGCTGGGCGGCGCCCGCACCCACAACACGACCTCGGGCAACGCGCACTACCTGGCGTCCGACGAGGAGGACGCGATCTCCTACGTGCAGGAGCTGCTGGGCTACCTGCCGTCGAACAACCTCACCGACCCGCCGCGCCTGGCCGGCGAGGAGGAGACCGGCTCGGTCCCCGACGGCATCGGCGAGACCGACCTCGAGCTCGACACGCTGGTCCCCGACTCGCCGAACCAGCCGTACGACATCCGCGAGGCGATCACGCGCGTCGTGGACGACGGCGACTTCCTCGAGGTCCAGGCGCTCTACGCCGCCAACATGGTCGTCGGCTACGGGCGTATCGAGGGCCGGCCCGTCGGGGTCGTCGCCAACCAGCCCACCCAGCTCGCCGGCTGCCTCGACATCGGGGCCAGCGAGAAGGCCGCGCGGTTCGTGCGCACGTGCGACACGTTCAACATCCCGGTGCTGACCTTCGTCGACGTGCCGGGATTCCTGCCCGGCACCGACCAGGAGTACAACGGCATCATCCGCCGCGGCGCGAAGCTGATCTACGCGTACGCCGAGGCGACGGTCCCGCTGGTCACGGTCATCTGCCGCAAGGCCTACGGCGGCGCCTACGACGTCATGGGCTCCAAGCACCTCGGCGCCGACGTCAACATCGCGTGGCCGACCGCCCAGATCGCCGTCACCGGCGCCTCGGGCGCGGTGAGCATCCTGTACCGCAAGGAGCTGGCGAAGGTCACCGAGGAGGGCGGCGACGTCGAGGCCCGGCGCGCCGAGCTCCAGCAGGAGTACGAGGACACCCTCGCCAATCCCTACGTCGCCGCCGAGCGCGGGTACGTCGACGCCGTCGTCGCGCCCTCGCACACCCGCGGCTACGTCGCCCGGGCACTGCGGATGCTGGAGACCAAGCGCGAGACGCTGCCGCCCCGCAAGCACGGGAACGTGCCCCTCTGAGCGCAGCGAACGTGGAGGTGTGACGGTGAGCGCAGCGAACATGGAGGCGTGACGGTGAGCGAGGACGAGGCCAGCACCGAGGCCGCTCCCGCGCGTCCGACCCTGCGGATCGTGCGCGGCGAGCCCGACGCGGCCGAGATCGCGGCCCTGACGGCCGTGCTGGCCGCGGCGGGAGGTGGGGGCGAGGAGGCCCCCGACCCGACGCCGCGGTCCGGCTGGGCACGTCACGTCGATCTCGTGCGGGCCCCGGTCCAGCCGGGGCCCGGTGGCTGGCGGGCCTCCGCCCGACCACGCTGACCCTCCCCCGATCTTCCTGGTGGACCCCTCATGGCCCTGTTGCGCCGACGCCGTCGCACACCGATCGGTGGCGAGACCTATCGCGACGCCGACCACGCGCTGATGCCGATCCCGCCCACCGGCGGGCTCGTCAGCGCCCAGCTGCGCACCATGGAGGGACGCCCGCTGCCGGGCGTCACGGTCGCGGTCATCGAGACCGAGGGCCTGCGCCGAGTGGTCACCGAGGCCGTCACCGACCCGTTCGGCTTCTACACCGCGGCCGTGCCCAGCGGGACGTACACGCTGCGCGCCACCCTCGGCGGCTACACCACGCTGACCCGCGACATGATCGTCGGCCGCGGTGACCACGCCGCGCTCGGCGCGCTGACGATGTCGACCGACCAGGGCAGCACACGCCCGTCGCCGGGCGAGTGGGTGATCGACGACGCGCACAGCCGGCTGGGGTTCGTCGCCCGCCACATCGCCCTGTCCCGCGTCTACGGCCAGTTCACCCGGTTCCGCGGGTCGATCCAGATCGCCGAGGACATCGAGGACTCCAGCATCGACGTCGTCATCGACGCCGCCAGCATCGAGACCCACAATGCCCAGCGCGACGCCCACCTGCGCTCGCAGGACTTCCTCGCCGTGGACGACCACCCGCAGCTGCAGTTCTCCAGCACGCGATTCGCGGTGCGCTCGGGCAACTCGTGGACGATCGACGGCG
Organism: Actinomycetospora sp. 2LY8.5; assembly: GCF_057180585.1. NCBI lineage: Bacteria > Bacillati > Actinomycetota > Actinomycetes > Pseudonocardiales > Pseudonocardiaceae > Actinomycetospora > Actinomycetospora sp. 2LY8.5. Next base: position 76,637 of record NZ_JBXUHE010000026.1, on the reverse strand, counting down.
AGCTCTCGATCCGCGGGCGCACCAACGACGTCCGCCTCGACACGACCTACCTCGGCACGCAGTCGTGGAACGGCACCCGCGTCGGCGCCACCGCCACGACGTCGCTGCACCGCGAGCACTTCACGCTCAACTGGCAGCAGATGGTCGCTCGCGGCATCCCGGTCGTCGGGTCCACCATCCAGATCCACCTCGACGTGCAGGCGGTTCTCCAGCTCTGAGGAGCACGGCTCGGGCGGGCCGGCCGGGGTCCGCGGTGGACGGCGGTCGGGTTTCGGGCGACAGGAGCCGGGCGGGTGAGCGGTGACAGGGGCGACGTCGTGGCACGGCTACGGTGGCGGCGTGTGGGGGGACCGGCGGTGACCGAGGGATTCGACAGCGACGTGCCTTCGCCGGCGCGGATGTACGACTACTACCTCGGCGGGCAGGACAACTTCGCCGCCGACCGCGAGGCCGCCGAGGCGGTGATCGCGAGCCACCCCGAGCAGCCGCAGCTGGCGCGCAACAACCGAGCGTTCCTCGTCCGGGCCGTCGAGCACCTCGCCGGCGCCGGGATCCGCCAGTTCGTCGACGTCGGCACCGGCATCCCGACCGCGCCGACGGTGCACGAGGTGGCCCGCCGGACCCACCCCGACGCGCGGGTCGTCTACGTCGACGACGACCCCGTCGTGCTCGCCCACGCCCGGGCGTTGCTGGCCGAGGACCGCGCGGTCGCGGTCGTCGAGGCGGACATGCACGACCCCGACGCGATCACCTCGCACCCCGAGGTGACCCGGCTGATCGACTTCAGCGAGCCGGTCGGCGTCCTGTTCGTCGCCGTCCTGCACTTCTCCCCCGGCGACGAACCCCGGCGCATCCTCGAGCACTTCCGCTCACGGATGGTCCCGGGCTCGTTCCTGGTGCTCTCCGCGGGCAGCTCGGAGGGCCTCTCCGACGCCGAGCTCACCGAGATCCACGAGGCCTACGCGCGCACCCCGCGAGGCGGGCACCTGCGGTTGCGCGACGAGATCACCGGGTTCTTCGACGGCTTCGAGCTCGTCGAGCCGGGCATCGTCGACGTCAGCCGCTGGCGGGGCCTCGAGCGCCCCACGCACATCTCGATCCTCGCGGGGGTCGGCCGCCGGGTGGCGCCGGAGCCGCCGACGTAGGGTGCCGCCCCGTGCGTCTGGTGCTCGCGTCCGCGTCCCCGGCCCGGCTGGCCATCCTGCGATCCGCGGGGGTCGAACCCCTCGTGGAGGTGTCCGACGTCGACGAGGACTCCCTGCTCGCCGAGCTCGGCGACGAAGCCTCCCCCGTCGACCGCGTGACCGCCCTCGCGCTGGCCAAGGCGCGGACCGTCGCCGCCCGGGTGACCGAGGCGGTCCCCGACGGCGTGGTCGTCGGCGCCGACTCGATGCTGCACCTCGAGGGCGAGACGGTCGGCAAGCCCGGTTCCGTCGACGCCGCGCGGGGCCGCTGGGACCAGATGGCCGGGCGCACCGCGGAGCTGTTCACCGGCCACGCCCTGGTCGAGGTCGTCGGCGGCGTGCCGGGTCGCGAGGTCGCCGGGCACGCCACGACGGCCGTCGCGTTCTCGCACCCGACGACCGCGGAGCTCGAGGCCTACCTCGCCAGCGGCGAGCCGCTGGCCGTCGCCGGCGCGTTCACCCTCGACGGCCGGGGCGGCTGGTTCGTCGAGGGCATCGAGGGCGACCCGTCGAACGTCATCGGCCTCAGCCTGCCGCTGACCCGCCGCCTGCTCGCCGAGATCGGCATCGGCGTCGACACGCTCTGGACCAGCTGACCCCTCCACGTTCGTGATCGACGTCTCGGTGACGAACGCCTCGCACCTGCGAACGACCGTCGCCGGGGCGGTGATCCTCCCCCGCTCTTAGGCGGGGTCGAGCCGCAGCGAGCGCACGACCGCGTCGGCGGCGTCACCGTCCGCACCGACGGTCGGCGACGGTCGGGCGACGGCGAGCACCGCGAGCGTGCGCCCGGGCGCCGCGATCGTGCTGACGCGCACGAGCGCCCCGTCCAGCGGGCCCGCGTCGACGCGGCGCACCGAGGTGCGGGTGGGCAGGTCGGCGACGGCGTCGGCGTTGTTCGTCAGGTCGGTGGTCGGGGCGCCGGGGGCGAGCTGGTCGGCGTAGGCGTCGGCGAGGCGTCGCGCCTCCGCGTCGAGCGCCGCGTTCTGGCGCGCGTCGACCCGGGCGGCACGGGGTGGCACGCGGGCGGGGTCGGCGACCCCGACCAGGACGACGGTGTTCGCGCCGCGCCGCAGGATCGTGGCGTCCTCGAAGCGGCCCGAGGGGATCTCGACGACGTCCTGGGTCGGCGCGACCCGCCAGCCCGGCAGCACGGAGACGCTCGTGGCCGTGACGGCGTCGGGGACGCGCGGCCCGCGGTCCGGCGCGGCGCCCGACGGAGGGGCGTCGGCCGGGGACGGCGCACCGTCCGGGGGCGGGGCGCCGTCCGGGGGCGGGGCGCCGTCCGGGGGCGGGGCGTCGTCGGCAGGCGACCCCGACGGCTCGGCGCCCCTCGACGGTGGAGCGGTCACCGAACCCGGCCGCTCGGCGGGCGCCGTCGCGACGACCCCGTCGCCGGCCAGGCGCACGGCGGTGGCGCGGTCCGCCCCGACCGCTCCGGCGATCACCGCGACGAGGCCGGAGACGGCCAGCACGGACGCGCACGCGGCCACCGACCGCCACCACCAAGGCTGCATCGGTTGCCGACGGTAGCCGCGGGCCCGGTGTGACCTGCAGCCGGGCGAGCAGTCACGATGCGTGAGACCCTCGACGTCGTCGTGTGGTCATGGCCACGCTCACGTCCGCCGCACGCCTGCGTCGAGTACGAGAGAGTGACGGCGACCGGGCGCCCCTACACTGCCCCGACCGCCCCCTGCTCAGCGTCGTCACCAGGAGGTCAACCGATGGCCGCGTCCGCCCCGACGGGGTTCGACCCGCTGCACACCGTTCTCGTGGCGAACCGCGGCGAGATCGCGGTGCGCGTGGTGCGCGCCTGCGCCGACGCCGGCCTCGCGAGCGTCGCGGTCTACGCCGACCCCGACCGTGACGCCCCGCACGTGCGCCTCGCCGACCAGGCCTTCGCGCTCGGTGGCGAGACCGCCGCCGACTCCTACCTGGACATCGAGAAGCTCCTGACGGCCGCCCGGGACTCCGGCGCCAACGCCGTGCACCCCGGCTACGGGTTCCTCTCCGAGAACGCCGACTTCGCCCAGGCCGTCATCGACGCCGGGCTGATCTGGATCGGGCCGAGCCCGCAGGCGATCCGCGACCTCGGCGACAAGGTCACCGCCCGCAAGATCGCCGAGCGCTCCGGGGCGCCGCTGGTGCCCGGCACCAAGGACCCCGTCGCCGACGCCGACGAGGTCATCGCCTTCGCCGACGAGCACGGGCTGCCGGTCGCCATCAAGGCCGCGTTCGGCGGCGGCGGACGCGGCATGCGCGTGGCCCGCGAGCGCGACGAGATCGCCGAGATGTTCGACGCGGCGGTGCGCGAGGCGGTGTCGGCGTTCGGGCGCGGCGAGTCGTTCGTCGAGCGCTACCTGGACCGTCCCCGCCACGTCGAGGCCCAGGTGCTGGCCGACCAGCACGGCAACTGCATCGTCGTCGGCACCCGCGACTGCTCGCTGCAGCGCCGCCACCAGAAGCTGGTCGAGGAGGCGCCCGCGCCGTTCCTGTCCGACGAGCAGCGCAAACGCATCCACACCTCGGCCCGCGACATCTGTGTCGAGGCCGGCTACTCCGGCGCCGGCACCGTGGAGTTCCTGGTCGGCGAGGACGGGACGATCTCGTTCCTCGAGGTCAACACCCGCCTGCAGGTCGAGCACCCCGTCTCCGAGGAGACCAGCGGGATCGACCTCGTGCTCGAGCAGTTCCGGATCGCCGCGGGCCAGCACCTGCGCTTCACCGCCGACCCCGAGCCGCGCGGGCACGCGATCGAGTACCGCATCAACGGCGAGGACGCGGGCCGCGGTTTCCTGCCCGCGCCCGGCACCGTCACCCGCTTCGTCGCCCCCGACGGGCCGGGCGTGCGCGTCGACTCCGGCGTCGAGACCGGCACCGTCATCGGCGGGCAGTTCGACTCGATGGTCGGCAAGCTGATCGTCACCGGCGAGGACCGCGAGCAGGCCATCGCACGCTCGAAGCGCGCGCTGGAGGAGCTGGTCGTCGAGGGCCTCCCCACCGTCATCCCGTTCCACCAGGCCGTGCTGCGGGATCCGGCGTTCGTCGCCCCCGACGGCGCCGAGTCGTTCACGGTGCACACCCGCTGGATCGAGACCGAGTTCGACAACCGGATCCCGCCCTTCGAGGCCCCCGGTCCGGACGGGGACGACGAGCAGGCCGCACCGCGCCAGACCGTCGTCGTCGAGGTCGGTGGCAAGCGCCTCGAGGTCTCGCTGCCCGGCGACCTGGCGATCGGTGGCGGTGGGGGCGGCGCCCGCGCCGCGAGCCCGAAGAAGAAGCGCAGCCGCGCCGGCGGCGGGGCCAAGGTCTCCGGCGACGCGGTCACGGCGCCCATGCAGGGCACCGTGGTGAAGGTCGCGGTCTCCGAGGGCGACACCGTGTCGGCGGGCGACCTCGTCGTGGTCGTCGAGGCCATGAAGATGGAGAACCCGGTCACCGCCCACAAGGACGGCGTCGTCACCGGTCTGGTGCTCGAGGCGGGCGCGAGCGTCAACCAGGGCGCCGTGATCTGCGAGATCCCCGACGCCGGTTAGTCGGCGGCATACTCGGGGGCATGGCCGAGGTCGGGGCGCACGAGCGGGAGCTCGCGATGGAGGCGCTCGACGCGCACCGGCGCGCCGGGCGGCTGGAGCGCGACGAGCACGCCAGCCGCTGCTCCACCGCGTCGCGGGCGACGTCGCGCGACCAGCTCGAGGCGCTGTTCACCGACCTCCCCGAGCCGCACCCCGACTACCCGACGGCCGGGCCGGCACCGGCCCGTCGGGCCACCGCCGCGCCGGCGGCGCCCGAGCTGCCGGACCTGGTCGCACCCACCGGGGCGACGATCGCCCGGCATGCCGGGCTGATCTCCCTGCTGACGCCGGCGGTGGCCGCCCTGCTCTTCGCGGTCAGCGGGGGCCGATTCCCGTGGATCTTCATCCTCGTGCCGTGCGTGATCGCCGGCGTGGCCTACATCTCACACCGCCACGAGCGCTGAGGAGTTCGCGCTCGGCGCAATCCGTCACAGCGGGGAACACGGGCCGCCGACGCGGCGTTGGGCCGGTGGTCGGGAGGTCGTCAGGAGACGCAGCAGAGCTCGTCCGTCGATCCCGGTCGTTCGCCCGCTCTCGCGGGGGAAGGTCACCCCCGGCGAAACCCGTTCGCCTGTCAGGGGGGCCTGTGATGCTCTGGAGATCGGCCCGTGACCGCCACGGCCGCCGCCACGAGGGGGAACGATGACCGGCCCGTCCGGAACCGGCCAGGAGGCGCCCACGCGCCCCATGGTGATCATCATGACGTTGGTCGTGTCCGCCTTCGTCATGATCCTCAACGAGACCATCCTCAGCGTGGCCCTGCCGCACCTCACCGGCGACCTCGGGGTGTCGGCCACGACGGTGCAGTGGCTGACCAGCGGGTTCCTGCTGACGATGGGCGTGGTCATCCCGACCACGGGCTACATCCTCAACCGCTTCACACCGCGCCAGGTGTTCCTGGCCGCCATGACGCTGTTCAGCCTCGGCACGCTGATCTGCGCGCTGGCCCCGGGGTTCGCCGTCCTGTTCGTGGGCCGCATCGTGCAGGCGTCGGGCACCGCGGTGATGATCCCGCTGCTCATGACCTCGGTCATGCGGCTGATCCCGGCCGACCGGCGCGGCGCCACGATGGGCACGATCTCGATCGTCATCGCGGTCGCCCCCGCCATCGGCCCGACGATCGGCGGGCTGATCCTGTCCACGCTCGACTGGCGCTGGATGTTCTGGAGCGTGCTGCCGCTGTCGGTGGCCGCGCTGCTGGTCGGGTTCGCGCTCTTCCGGCTCTCCAGCGAGACCCACCGCACACCGCTCGACCTGCTGTCGGTGGTCCTGTCGTTCCTGGCCTTCGGCGGCATCGTCTACGGCCTCTCCACGCTGGGCCACGGCGGCAGCGCGGTGGTCCCGCCGTGGACCGCCCTCGTCGTCGGCGCCGTCACGCTGGCCGCCTTCGTCCTGCGCCAGATGCAGCTCCAGCGCACCGAGTCCGCGCTGCTCGACCTGCGCCCGTTCGGCCACAGGCCGTTCGTGGTCGCGATCGTGCTCTCGGCGCTGCTGTTCATGTCGCTGCTCGGTGCCGGGGCGATCCTGCTGCCGATCTACCTGCAGAACGTGCTGGGCGTCAGCGCGGCGACCACGGGGCTCGCGGTGCTGCCCGGCGGCCTGGTGCTCGGGTTCATGGGCCGCCCGGTGGGCCGGTTGTTCGACCGCGTCGGTGCCCGCCCGCTCGTGATCCCGGGCGCCGTCGGGCTCGCGACGTCCATGTGGCTGCTCGCCGCGCTCGGCGCCGGGGCGGCGCTGTGGATGGTCATCGGGGCGCACATCCTGCTCATGGTGTCGCTCGGGCTCATGATGACGCCGCTGCTCACCGAGGGTCTGGCCGTGCTGCCCGAGAACCTCTACTCGCACGGCAGCGCGATCCTCACCACGTTGCAGCAGGTCGCGGGCGCGGCCGGCACGGCGGGCTTCGTCACCATCGCGGCCATCGGCTCGACCGACGCCGCCGGGACGCCCGACGCGGCCGGGCTGCGGCTCGCGTTCATGGCGGCCGGCGTCATCGGCCTGATCGCGGTCGCGGTGTCGTTCCTGGTGCGGCGCAAGCCCGCCGACGGGCCGGCCCAGCCGCAGCAGCTCGGGACGAGCAGCGACACCACCCCGTCCGCGCCGGTCGCCGGCGGCTGACGATCAGAGCAGCGGCGCTGCCAGCAGGGCCACGGCCCCGAGGGTGGTGACCGCGGTGCGCGCGCCGTGCGCGCGCACCCACGGGCGCTCGAAGGCCTCGCGGGCCCGGACGACGTCGGCGGGGTCGGCCGTGTCGTCGGCGTCGGCGCGGTCGAGTGCGGTGTTCAGCGGGACGTTCACCACGGCCGTGATCACCAGGGACGCGATCTGCAGCAGCGCCCCGATCACCACGGCGACGAGGGCGACGACGGGTCCGCCTGCCACCAGTGCGAGCACCGCCGCCACCACGGCGACCAGCGGAGCGCCGAGGAACAGCACCACGAAACCGGGGCGCACGATCACCCGGTTCACGGTCTGCATGACCGACACGAGCACCGGGTCGGGCAGCCGCGCCAGCGACGGCATGATCGACAGCGAGAACGCGAGGTAGAGCCCCGCCAGCAGGGCCGAGAGCAGGCCCGCGAGCAGCGCCGACGCGGGGACCGGGGTCGTCATGGCGACCAGTCCAGCGTCCGGCACCGGTCACCACCACTGCCGCGCGTCCGGCGTCCCTGCCCGCCCGTCCGGACGTGCTGGTGGAGGACCTCAGCCGGTGCCGAGCGCCGCGAGCCGCGGGGCGCGCGGGTCGGGCGCGGCGACGCGCAGCTTGTCGGCCTCGATGTCGGTGTCGACCGACTGCGAGTCGCGCTCGGCCTGCACCCGCTCGACGTAGGAGCGGACCTCGAGGTCGCGCTGCTCGTCGGTCCAACCCAGCAGCGGCGCCATCTGCGCACCCACGGCCTCGGCCGAGTCGACGCCGCGGTGGGCGTACTCGATCGAGATGCGGGTACGCCGGGTGAGCACGTCGTCGAGGTGCAGCGCGCCCTCGTAGGCCACCGCGTAGGCGATCTCCACGCGCAGGTAGTCCGGCGAGGCCGGCACCGGCTCGAGCAGCGACGGGTCCCCACCGTGGGCACTGTCGGCCATGGCGAGCAGGCCGTGCAGCAGCGAGCCGTACCGGTCGAGCAGGTGGCGCACGCGGTGCGGGTGCAGCCCGTGGCGCTGGCCGAGCTGCTCGGACTGGTTGACCAGCGCGAAGTAGCCGTCGGCCCCGATGAGCGGCACCCGGTCGGTGACCGACGGGGCCACGCGGGTCGGGATGTCCTCGGACGCCGCGTCGATCGCGTCGGCGGCCATCACCCGGTAGGTCGTGTACTTGCCGCCCGCGATGGCGACCAGCCCCGGCATGACCCGCGAGACGGCGTGCTCCCGGGACAGCTTCGAGGTCTCCTCGCTCTCGCCGGCGAGCAGCGGGCGCAGGCCCGCGTACACGCCCTCGATGTCGTCGTGGGTCAGCGGCGTGACCAGCACCGAGTTGACGTGTTCCAGCAGGTAGTCGAGGTCCTGGCGCGTGGCCGCGGGGTGGGCCAGGTCGAGGTTCCAGTCGGTGTCGGTGGTCCCGACGATCCAGTGGTTGCGCCACGGGATGACGAACAGGACCGATTTCTCGGTGCGCAGGATCATCCCGGTGTCCGACGGGATCTTGTCGCGCGCCACGAGGAAGTGGACGCCCTTCGACGCCTTGACCCGGAAGCGGCCGCGGGTGCCGGCGGCGTGCTGCATCTGGTCGGTCCAGACGCCGGTGCAGTTGACCACCACCGAGGCGCGGACCTCGGCCTCGCGCCCGCTCTCGACGTCGCGGATGCGCACACCCGCGACCCGGTCGACCTCGTGGAGGAAGTCGACGACCTGGGTCGAGGTGCGCACGACCGCCCCGTACTGGGCGGCCGTGCGCCCGACCGTCATCGTGTGGCGGGCGTCGTCGGCCTGGGCGTCGTAGTACCGGATGGCACCGACCAGGGCGCTGCGCTTGAGCGCGGGCGCCATGCGCAGCGCACCGGATCGGGTGAGCTGCTTCTGGTGGGGCAGCGAGCTCTTGCCGCCCATCGTGTCGTAGAGCGTCACGCCGGCGGTGACGTACGGACGCTCCCAGTGCTTGGTCAGCGGGTAGAGGAAGCTGACCGGCTTGATCAGGTGGGGCGCGAGGCGCGTCAGGTTGAGCTCGCGCTCGCGCAGCGCCTCGCGGACCAGCCCGAAGTCGAGCTGCTCGAGGTAGCGCAGCCCGCCGTGGAACAGCTTCGACGACCGGCTCGACGTCCCCGACCCGAGGTCGCGCGCCTCCACGAGGGCGACCTTGAGGCCCCGGGTGGCCGCGTCGAGCGCGGCCCCGGTGCCGACGACGCCGCCGCCGACCACGACCACGTCGAACGTCTCGGAGGCGAGCCGCTCCCACGCCCGATCCCGCGAGGCGGGCCCGAGACGGGCGGGCTCGGCCGTGGCGTCGAGCCCCTCGGCCTCCGCCGCCGCTGCTTCGGCCGTTCCCCCTCGCGCTCCCTTGGCGTCCCCTGCGCCTCGTCCAGCGCCCACGTCCGACCCCTCTCGTCGTTCTCCGTCTGCACAGCGTGCCGGGCATGCCGCGTCCGGCGTCCCGAGGGCGCTGTGCGTCACGCTAACGCGGGAACGCGACCGCTCACACCGAGCACGCGGGGCAGCCGTCTGCTCCGTCCGGTATGCGGGTGCCCGTCGATTCACCTCGTCACCCCCGAGATCCGCGCGGATCGTGGACACACGGTGAATCGCGCCACTAGCGTCCACGATCAACGCGCGCCCAGGACCCGCGGGGGGAGCACCGGACGAGCGTGTCGCAGAGGCCAGGTCGCCGTCGACAGGAGTCCTCGTGAGCGCTGGAAACATCATTCTCTCGGAGTTCCTCGGCACCATGGTGCTGCTCCTGTTCGGGTGCGGGGTCGTGGCCAACGTGCTGCTGACCCGCACCAACGCCGACGGGGACACGGCGTCGTGGGTGCTCATCACGTTCGGGTGGGGTTTCGGTGTGTTCGCCGGCGCGAGCATCGCCGACGCCTCCGGCGGTGCGATCAACCCCGCCGTCACCCTGGCGAGCGCCATCAACGGCGGGACGCCGTGGGGGCAGGTGCCCTTCTACCTGATCGGCCAGTTCCTGGGCGCCTTCGTCGGTGCCGTCCTCGCCTGGCTCGTGTACAAGCTGCAGTTCGACCACAACGAGGACAACTCGGGCACGCTCAACATCTTCTCGACGAACCCGCCGATCAAGAAGCCCGCGTGGAACTTCGTCACCGAGCTGATCGCGACCTTCGCACTGGTGCTGTTCCTGCTGGTCAACCCCTACGGCAGCAGCCCGGCGATCTATGCGGGCGCAGCCGCTGTCGTCATGGGTATCGGTCAGGCACTCGGTGGGTCGACCGGTTACGCCATCAACCCCGCCCGTGACCTCGGGCCGCGCATCGCCTACGCGGTGCTGCCGATCCGCGGCAAGGGCAAGCCCGACTGGGGCTACTCCTGGGTGCCCGTCGTCGCCCCGCTGCTCGGGGCCACGCTCGCGGCGCTCGTGGCCCTGGTCGCGCCCGTCAGCACGGGCTGACCCCGCCTCGTCGCCGACCCGGGCGGCACCCCACCCAGACATCGATCCTCACGACATCGCCAGGAGTACAGGCATGACGCAGTACGTCGCCGCGATCGACCAGGGCACGACCTCGACCCGGTGCATGATCTTCGACCACTCGGGCCGGGTCGTCGCGGTCGACCAGCTCGAGCACGAGCAGATCTTCCCCCGGGCCGGGTGGGTCGAGCACGACGCCGCCGAGATCTGGGGCAACACGCGCCAGGTGTGCGGCGGCGCCCTGGCCCGGGCCGACATCAACGCCGACCAGGTCGCCGCGGTCGGCATCACCAACCAGCGCGAGACCACGGTCATCTGGGACAAGGCGACCGGCGAGCCGATCCACCACGCGATCGTCTGGCAGGACACCCGCACCCAGGCGATCTGCGACGAGCTCGGCGCGCTCGGCGGCGGCGCCGAGCGCTACCGCGCGAAGACCGGCCTCCCGCTGGCCACGTACTTCGCCGGCCCGAAGGCCCGCTGGATCCTCGACAACGTCGACGGTGCCCGCGAGCGCGCGGAGCGCGGCGAGCTCGCGTTCGGGACGATGGACACCTGGGTGCTCTGGAACGCCACCGGCGGCAGCGAGGGCGGGCTGCACGTCACCGATCCGACCAACGCGTCGCGCACCCTGCTGATGAACATCGACACGCTCGAGTGGGACCCCCAGCTCTGCGAGGAGATCGGGGTCCCGATGGCGATGCTGCCGGAGATCCGGTCCTCGTCGGAGAACTACGGGCCGATCCGCGCCCGCGGCACGTTCTCCGACGTCCCCGTCGCCGGCATCCTCGGCGACCAGCAGGCGGCGACGTTCGGCCAGGCCTGCCTGAGCCCCGGCGAGGCCAAGAACACCTACGGAACCGGCAACTTCGTGCTGCTCAACACCGGCACGGAGAAGGTCGAGTCGAAGAACGGCCTGCTCACCACGGTCTGCTACAAGATCGGTGACGCGCCGCAGGTCTACGCGCTCGAAGGCTCGATCGCCGTCACCGGTTCGCTCGTGCAGTGGCTGCGCGACAACCTCGGCATCATCTCGTCGGCGCCCGAGGTCGAGACGCTCGCGAAATCCGTCGACGACAACGGCGGCGCCTACATCGTGCCCGCGTTCTCGGGCCTGTTCGCCCCGTACTGGCGCGCCGACGCCCGGGGCGTGATCGTCGGACTCACGCGCTACGTCAACAAGGGCCACATCGCCCGCGCGGTGCTGGAGGCCACGGCCTTCCAGACCCGCGAGGTCATCGACGCCATGAACGCCGACTCCGGCGTGCCGCTGACCGCGCTCAAGGTCGACGGCGGCATGGTCGGCAACGAGGTCCTCATGCAGTTCCAGGCCGACCTGCTCGGCGTGGACGTCATCCGCCCCGTGGTCGCGGAGACCACCGCGCTCGGCGCCGCCTACGCCGCCGGCCTGGCCGTCGGCTTCTGGAACTCCGAGCAGGACATCCGCGACAACTGGGCCGAGGACAAGGTCTGGACCGCGAGCATGGACGAGAAGGTGCGTGACGAGACCTACGCCGAGTGGAAGAAGGCGGTCACCCGCACGTTCGACTGGGCGTAGAGTCCCACCCTCCGGCGTCGGTCGGCGGCGCGACGCCGGCGCACGCTTCGGGCCGCTGTCAATCCAGGTCGTCGTGCTGCATCAGCCGCCGCCCGGCCTCGGTCACCGACCCGGACAGCGACGGGTAGATCGAGAACGTGTGGGCGAGGTCGCCGACGGTCAGGTTGTTCTGCACCGCCATGGCCAGCGGGAGGATCAGCTCGCTGGCCACCGGGGCGACGATCACCCCGCCGATGACCACGCCCGTCGCCGGCCGACAGAAGATCTTCACGAAGCCTTCGTGCAGGCCCGACATCTTCGCGCGCGGGTTCGTGCCCAGCGGCATGATCACCTCGCGGGCGGAGAACTCACCGCTCTCGACCTGCGCGTGGCTGATGCCGACCGTCGCCACCTCGGGGCGCGTGAACACCGCCGAGGCGACCGTCTTGAGCCGCAGCGGTGCGACGCCCTCGCCCAGCGCGTGCCACATCGCGATGCGGCCCTGCATCGCGGCGACCGAGGCCAGCGGGAGCAGCCCGGTGCAGTCGCCGGCCGCGTAGACCCCCGGCACGTCGGTGCGCGAGACCCGGTCGACCGTGATGTGGCCGCTGTCGCGCAGCGTCAGGCCGATGTTGGCGGCACCGATGTCGTCGGTGTTGGGTACCGAGCCGACCGTCATCAGGGCGTGCGAGCCCTCGACCTCGCGGCCGTCGGTGAGCGTGACGCGCACGCCGTCGGCCGTGGCGACGACCTTGTCGGCCCGCGAGCGCGGCTCGATCTTGACGCCCCGTTCGGTGAAGACCTCCTCCAGCGTCGCCGCGGCGTCGGGGTCCTCGTGCGGGAGCACCCGGTCGCGGCTGGAGATCAGGGTCACCGGGACGCCCAGCTCGGCGTAGGCCGACACGAACTCGGCGCCGGTGACGCCGGAGCCCACCACGACGAGGTGCTCGGGCAGCGTCTCGAGGTCGTAGATCTGGCGCCACGTGAGGATGCGCCTGCCGTCGGGCTGGGCGTCGGGCAGCACGCGCGGGGAGGCGCCGGTGGCGATCAGGGCGACGTCGGCGGTGACGGTCTCGGTGGTGCCGTCGGGGTAGGCGATGCAGATGTCGTGGGTGGCGCTGGTGCGGCCGCTCTCCTCGAACCACGCGCGCGCCTTCACGACCCGCACCCCGGCGGCCTGCAGCGTCGAGTGGACGTCCGACGACTGGGCGAGTGCGAGACCGCGGACGCGGCCGTTCACGCGCGGCAGGTCGACCCGCGCGTCGTCGACGTCGACACCCATGTCGGCGGTGTGGCGGAAACCGGCCCGCACGCCCGCCGAGGCGATGAAGGTCTTGGACGGGACGCAGTCGTACGCCACGCAGTTGCCGCCGAGGCTGTCCTGCTCGACGACCGTGACGTCGGCCTCGTGCTGGGCGGCGACCAGCGCCGCCTCGTATCCCGCCGGTCCTCCGCCGAGGATGACGATGCGGGTCATGGTGGTGGTTCCCTCCTGTGGCGTCACCCTGCATGGTCCACGACCGGGATGACGCGCGCGCACCGATCGTGTTCCTCTCACCGGTGCGGGCCCGCGCCCGCTCCTCCTGGCTACCCTGTCGCCCGTGCCGCTCTACGCCGCGTACGGATCCAACATGGAGCCCGCGCAGATGATGCAACGGGCGCCCCACTCGCCCATGTCGGGCACGGGCTGGCTCGAGGGCTGGCGCCTGACCTTCGGGGGCGAGGACTTCGGTCTCGAGGGCGCCCTCTCCACCGTGGTCGAGGATCCGTCGTCACGGGTCTTCGTCGTGCTCTACGACGTCAGCCCCCTCGACGTCGACCAGCTCGACCGCTGGGAGGGCGGCGAGCTGGGGATGCACAAGAAGCTCCGCCTGCGCATCCAGACGATGGACGGGCCCCAGCTGGCGTGGGTCTACGTGCTCGACGCCTACGAGGGCGGCCTGCCCTCCGCCCGCTACATCGGCGTGCTCTCCGACGCCGCGGAGGCCGCCGGTGCCCCGGACGACTACGTGCAGGCGCTGCGCGAGCGCCCCTGCCGCTCCGTCGGCCCCGGGCCCGGCTCGGAGCTGTAGCGCGCCCGCCCGGCTCGGGCGTTCAGCTCTTGTAGCCCGCGCGGCGCAGGGCTTCGGCCATCGCGTCGTTGGTGGGCGCGGGGCGCCGGTCGCGGTTGCCCTGGCCACCGCGGCTGCCCTGGCCGCGGTTCTCGTGGCCGCCACGGCCCTGACCACCCTGACCACCACCCGGACCACCCTGACCACGGGCTCCCTGGCCGCGTCCGCCGCCCTGGCCGCCGCCCTGGCCGCCCTGGCCGCCGTCCTGGGGTCGCCCGCCCTGCCGACCACCGCGGCCACCGCCCTGGCGACCACCACCCTGACGGCTGTCCTGCTGACGGCTGTCCTGCTGACGCCCGTCCTGGCCCTGACCGCCTTGACCGCCCTGACCGCCGCCACCGCGCCCGCGCCCGCCGCGGCCCCGGCCACCCTGACCGCGTCCGTCCTGACGCTCGCCGGTGTGCGTGGCGGTGTCGCCTGCCTCCGGGGCGGTCGCCGTCGCCCGGCCGCCGCCCTGACCGCCGCGCGCGCGACCGCCGCGACCACGCCCGCCACGACCACCGCCCCGGCCGCCCTCGGGCCTGGTCTCGGCGCCCGCGGTCTCCTCCTCGTCGAGCCGTAGCGTCAGCGAGATCCGCTTGCGCTCGACGTCGACGTCGAGGACCCGCACGCGCACGACGTCACCCGGCCCGACGACCGAGCGGGGGTCGGAGACGTAGTCCTTGGACATCGCCGAGATGTGCACGAGTCCGTCCTGGTGCACGCCCACGTCCACGAACGCGCCGAACGCGGCGACGTTGGTGACCTGGCCCTCGAGCACCATGCCCGGTGTCAGGTCGGTGATCTGCTCGACGCCCTCGGCGAACTCGGCGGTGGTGAACTCGGGGCGCGGGTCGCGGCCCGGCTTGTCGAGCTCGGCGATGATGTCGAGCACCGTCGGGCGCCCGAAGCGCTCGTCGGTGAAGGCGTCGGGGTCGAGCTCGGAGAGCAGCGCGGTGTTGCCGACGAGGCCCTCGACGTCGGTGTGGGTGGACTCCACGATGCGGTGCACCACCGGGTAGGACTCGGGGTGCACCGCCGAGCGGTCGAGCGGGTCGTCGGCGTCGGGGATGCGCAGGAAGCCCGCGCTCTGCTCGAACGCCTTGGCGCCCAGGCGCGGCACCTCGCGCAGCGCCGTGCGGGACGCGAACGGGCCGTGCTCGTCGCGGTGGCCGACGATCGTCGTCGCGAGGCCCGCGCTGATGCCCGACACCCGGCGCAGCAGCGGCGCCGAGGCGGTGTTGACGTCGACACCGACCGCGTTCACGCAGTCCTCGACGACCGCGTCGAGCGAACGTGACAGTGCCGTGCCGGCGATGTCGTGCTGGTACTGGCCGACGCCGATCGACTTGGGGTCGATCTTGACGAGCTCGGCCAGCGGGTCCTGCAGGCGCCGGGCGATCGACACCGCGCCACGCAGCGACACGTCGAGGTCGGGCAGCTCGGCGGAGGCCTGCTCGGAGGCGGAGTACACCGACGCCCCGGCCTCCGACACGACCGCCGCGGTGAGCCCGAGCTCGGGCTCGCGGGCGATGAGGTCGCGCACCAGCGCGTGCGTCTCGCGCGAGGCCGTGCCGTTGCCGATGGCGACGAGCTCGACGCCGTGCTCGCGCGCCAGCTCGCCGAGGCGGGTCCGCGAGGCCTCCCACTGCCGGCGCGGCACGTGGGGATGGACGGTGTCGGTGGCGACGACCTTGCCGGTGCCGTCGATCACCGCGACCTTCACGCCCGTGCGCAGACCCGGGTCGAGCCCCATGGTCGGGCGCGCGCCGGCGGGGGCGGCGAGCAGGAGGTCGCGCAGGTTGCCGGCGAACACCAGCACCGCGCCCTCCTCGGCGACCTCGCGCAGGCGCACCCGCAGGTCGACGATCAGGCGGGACAGGATGCGCGTGCGCCACGCCCACCGCACGGCCTCGCCCAGCCAGCGGTCGGCGGGACGGCCCCGGTCGGCGACGCCCACCGCGCTCGCGATGCGCGCGAGATACACGTCGTTGATCGCGGTCTCGTCGTCGTCGGCGGCCAGCGGGTCGAGCGTGAGCGCGAGGACCTCCTCGGTCTCGCCGCGCAGGACGGCGAGGATCCGGTGGGAGGGCAGGCGGGTGAACTTCTCGTCGAAGGCCCCGTAGTCGGAGAACTTCGCCGCGTCCTTGTCACCCTCGCCGCCGCGCCCCTCGCGGTAGGTCGCGGTGAGCCGCCCGCGGCGCCACATCTGGTCACGCAGCTCGCCGACGAGGTCGGCGTCCTCGGCCCAGCGCTCGACGAGGATCGCTCGGGCGCCCTCGAGGGCGGCGTCGCGATCGGGCACGCCCTTGTCCGGGTCGACGTAGGAGCCGGCGGCGGTGCGGGGGATGTGCGTCGGGTCGGTGAGCAGCGCGTCGGCCAGCGGCTCGAGCCCCGCCTCGCGCGCGATCGCCGCCTTCGTGCGCCGCTTGGGCTTGTAGGGCAGGTAGACGTCCTCGAGGCGGCTCTTGGTCTCCGCGCCGAGGATGCGCGCCTCGAGCTCGCCCTCGAGCTTGCCCTGCGAGCGCACCGACTCGAGCACGGCGGCGCGGCGCTCCTCGAGCTCGCGCAGGTAGGTCAGGCGCTCCTCGAGCGTGCGCAGCTGGGCGTCGTCGAGCCCGCCCGTGGCCTCCTTGCGGTAGCGCGCGACGAACGGGACGGTCGCCCCGCCGTCGAGGAGCTCGACCGCCGCCGACACCCGGTGCTCCACGACGCCGAGCTCGTCGGCGATGCGGCGGGTGACGGGCGGCAGCACCGGGGCGGACACCGTGGCCACACCGC
Organism: Actinomycetospora sp. 2LY8.5; assembly: GCF_057180585.1. Taxonomy (NCBI): domain Bacteria; kingdom Bacillati; phylum Actinomycetota; class Actinomycetes; order Pseudonocardiales; family Pseudonocardiaceae; genus Actinomycetospora; species Actinomycetospora sp. 2LY8.5. The sequence goes on along the minus strand of NZ_JBXUHE010000026.1, from coordinate 59,895 downwards.
CCTCGGCGGGGGTCGTGACGTCCGTGGCGGTCACCGTCGCATCGCTCACGGCCGCCATCGTGCCCGACGCCGTTCCCGCCGCGCCAAGCAGATGCGCGTCCCAGCGCTCCTGCGTCACGCGGTCACGCGACCGGCGGCGCGAAGCCCCACCGCCGAGTGACGCCGACTAGCCGCCGAGCGAGGCGAGTGCCGCGTGGACCAGGGTCCGCACGCCGACGGGCAGGGCACGCTCGTCGAGGTCGAACGTGGGCTGGTGGATGTCGGACATCTCGCCGACGCCCGACCAGACGCCGAGTCGGCCCATCGCGCCGGGCACGTGCTCGAGGTACCAGCCGAAGTCCTCGCCGCCGCTGGACTGCTCGGTGCCCACGGCCGCCGCCGGGCCGTTCGCGCGCTCCGCGGCGCGGGCCAGCAGGTCGGCCGCGACGGCGTCGTTGACCACCGGGGGGACGCCGCGGCGGTGCTCGAGCACGTAGCCGACGCCGGTGGGGGCCAGCAGCGCGGTGACCAGCGAGCGGACCAGCGGCTCGAGCTCGTTCCACGTCGCGTGCTCGGCGGTGCGCAGGGTGCCGGCGAGCATCCCCTGCTGCGGCACGGCGTTCGCGGCGTGACCGGCCTGCACCGCGCCCCAGACCAGCACGGTGCCCGAGCGCGGGTCGACGCGGCGGGAGAGGAGGTCGGGCAGCCCGGTGATGACGGTGCCGAGCGCGTGCACGAGGTCGGCGGTGAGGTGCGGGCGCGAGGTGTGCCCGCCGGGCGAGGTGAGGCGCAGCTCGATCATGTCGCACGCCGAGGTGATCGCCCCGGTGCGCGTGCCGACCTTGCCGACCTCGAGGCGCGGGTCGCAGTGCAGCGCGAAGATGCGGTCGACGCCGTCGAGCCCGTCGTCGGCGATGACGTCGAGGGCGCCGCCGGGCTGCACCTCCTCGGCGGGCTGGAAGACCAGCCGCACCCGTCCGGGCAGCGACGGCGCGGACGCCAGCGCGAGGCCGGCCCCGAGCAGCATCGCCGTGTGCGCATCATGACCGCACATGTGGGCGACGCCGGGGACGCGCGAGGCGTACGAGGCGTCGGTGTGCTCGGTGAGCGGCAGGGCGTCGAGGTCGGCGCGCAGCGCGACCGTGCGGGGCCCCTGCCCGATGTCGCAGATCAGGCCGGTGCCGGGCAGCAGCCGGGGCTGCAGGCCCGCGGCGGTGAGGACCTCGGCGCACAGCCGGGTGGTCTCGAACTCACGGCGGGCCAGCTCGGGCCGGGCGTGCAGCAACCGACGCCAGCCGACGACGTCGTCGGCGTGCGTGGCGAGCCACCGGTCGATCCACTCCGGGCCGTTGCCTGCGCCGAGGTCGACCACGGGGGCCGACGCAGGGCGGGGCTCCGCCAGAGTCATCGAACACACCTCCCGTGTCGGGCCCGTGGCAGGTCCGACTGTCCGGACCAGCATGCCTGCGCCGGACGGCGGTTGTGAGCGATCGAGACGCCTCGGCGCCGAGGGGTCGCGATCGCGCTGTCGGCGGCGACCTGCGTCACCGACCGGACCGACGAGCGGGCGGTCCGCGCAGGTCACCGGCGTGCCAGGCCGTTGCTCGGCGCTCGCAGGCCGTCCGGCGCAGCGGATCTGACACCGGGTACCCCGGGGGCGCCCCGCCCACCGGTCGACGTTGCCATGATGGTCGGGTGAGCCCCGCACCCCCCGACGCACCCGGCCCGCGCCGGATCGTCGGTCGCTACCGCCTCGAGCACGAGCTCGGTCGCGGCGCCATGGGGACGGTGTGGTCGGCGTACGACGAGGTCCTGCACCGCCCGGTCGCGGTGAAGGAGGTGCGGCTGTCGTCGGTTCCGGTGAACGAGCGCGCCATCGTCCGCGAGCGCACGCTGCGTGAGGCGCGTGCGACCGCGATGCTCAGCCACCCCAACGTCGTCACCCTCTACGACGTCGTCGAGGTCGCCTCCGAGCCCTACGTCGTCATGGAGCTGCTCCCCTCGCGCAGCCTCGCGAGCTACATCGGCGAGCGTGGCCGGCTGACCCAGCCCGAGGCCGCGGAGATCGGGTCGGCGGTCGCGTCGGCGCTGACGACGGCGCACCGCGCCGGCATCACCCACCGTGACGTCAAGCCCGGCAACGTCCTCATCGGCGAGAACGGGCAGATCAAGCTCACCGACTTCGGCATCGCCCGCAACGCCGCCGAGCAGTCGATGACCCAGACCGGCACGGTCCTCGGGTCGCCGCCCTACATCGCGCCCGAGGTGGCGATGGGGCGCGCCGTCGGGCCGGCCGCCGACCTGTGGGGGCTCGGCGCCACCCTCTTCGCCTGCCTCGAGGGACGCCCGCCGTACGACGCGGGCGACCCGGTCGGCACGGTCACCGAGGTCGTGCACGGCGAGGTGCCGGTGCCGGCGGGCCGCGGGCCGGTCGTGGACGTCATCCGCGGGCTCATGGTCAAGGAGCCGGCGATGCGCATGCCGCTGGCCGCCGTGCGCCGCCGGCTGCGCCCGCTGCTGTCCGACCCCGAGGGCCCGGTGCTCGCGGTGTCGTCCGCACCGCCCACCGCGGCGTTCCGCGTCCCGCGCCCCGGCCCGGCGAGCGACCAGGCCGGGCTGATCCCGGCGTCGTCCTCGCCCTCGTCCTCGTCCTCGTCCTCGCCCTCGTCCTCACGCGGCCCGACGGGCACGCTCGCCGACGGCAACCCGGCCGCGCCCGCTGCTCCGGCTGCTCCCGCCTCCCCCGCGGACCCGTCGGCCCGGCCGCGCCCGTCGCCCGCGCCGCGCACCGGTCCGGATGTGCCGGCGGCGGCCGAGGCGCCCGAGACGTCGCCCGAGAAGGAGGGCCCGGCCGAGGAGGAGGCCCTCGAGACCCCGCCCGCCGAGGAGGCCGAGAGCGCCGAGTCCTCCGAGGTCGAGGCGCCGGAGAAGCAGGACGACGCGCCCGCGGTCGCCGGCGGCGCCGCGGCGGGGGCCCTGGCGGCCGCGGTCGGCACCGCCACGTCCGACGACGAGGCGGACGAGACGCCTGCCGCCCAGGACTCGAAGGGCTCCCAGGACCCGGAGGCCACCGAGGACGCCGAGGAGGCCCCGGCCGCCGAGGCCCCGGACGAGTCGGGTGACGAGAAGGACGACGAGCCCGAGCCCGCCGAGGGGGCCGGCGGCGAGGAGCAGGTCGCCGAGGCCCCGCCCGCGGAGCCCGAGGACGCGGAGCCCGAGGACGCGGAGCCCGCAACCGGGGAGCCCGAGGACGCGGAGTCCGCAACCGGGGAGTCGGCAACCGGGGAGTCCGCAACCGGGGAGTCCGCAACCGGGGAGCCCGCGGACGGCGAGAAGCCGGCGACCGGGCCGTCCGAGGTCGCAGCCGAGGTGGCGCCCGAGGAGACGGCCGAGGAGACGGCCGGCGACGAGGAGCCCGTCGCCGAGGAGCCCGCGAGCGAGGAGGCCGTCGAGGAGCCCGCGGCTGCGTCGTCCGAGTCGACCGCCGCCGACGACGAGAAGGCTGCCGACGAGAGGCCTGCCGACGAGAAGGCTACCGACGGGAAGGCTGCCGAGCCGGCGGATGAGGAACCGGACGCCGACGGGACGCCCGACACCGGATCGAACGCCAACGGCAACGGCAACGGGCCGACGGCTCCGAGGACGCCGGCCTCCGCCCGGCGTGTCCCCCCGCTGCCGTCGGACGCCGAGACGACGATGGTCGGGCCGCGGGTGTCGACGTCCGAGGACGTCACGCGCACCGTGCGGCGTCCGCCGCTGCCGCCGCGGACCGGGCCCGCGCCGGCCGCGCGCTGGACCCCGCCGAGCGGCGCCCCCGCCCCCGGGTGGCGTCCCGCGCCGCCGCGGCCGCAGACGTCGGGGATGAACACCCCGGGCCCGGGGCAGCTGGCGCCGGACCCCGGTCCCCTGCCCTTCACCCCGACCCCGAAGCCACCGACGCCTCGGCGCTCGCCGTGGGCGGTGGCCGCGGTGGTGGTGCTGCTGGTGCTCATGGCGGCGATCGGGGCGGTCGGCGCCTACGCCCTGACGCGCTCGCTGGCCGGCCAGGGCGCCACGACGACGGTGCTGACACCGTCGGGACCGGAGGTGGCGGGCACGGTCCTCATCGCGCACGCCGACACCGACGAGCGCTACAGCGGTACCGGGCTGGGCTTCAGCGCGCTCGTTCCGGCGGGCTGGCAGCAGTTCCGGCTCGAGCAGGCCGGCGGGGACATCACCGTGCGCTTCGTGTCGCCGGACGCCCACCGCGAGCTGCGGGTCGACCGCGTCACCGGCTTCTACCCGTCGCAGAGGGCCGCCGACTACGTCGCGCTCCTCGCCCGGCCGGCCAGCCTGGGCGTCGACGGCAGCACGGTCGGGCCGGTGGAGAACGTCGGCGCCGCCGCTCCGGGCGCCGAGCCGCCGCAGCAGGTCGTCTACCGCACGACGTCGGGACCGGACGACCGCACGACATGGGCGCGGCTGGTGCCGTCGGGCAACGATCTCTGGGTGGTCCGGCTGACCGCGCCGAGCGCCGATCCGGTGGGCGCGCCCGAGCAGTTCCGCGCGGTCGCCGACAGCTTCGCCGTCCCGCCGCCCGAGGCGGCCCCGCGGTGACGGTCACCGACCCGCCGGAACCGCTCCCGCCGTCGCCCGAGGAGGCGGCCGCCGAGCTGGCGAAGCGCACGGGCGCGCTGACCCACGACGTCGCCGTCGTCCTGGGCTCGGGCTGGCGGCCCGCGGCGGACGCGTTCGGGGAGCCCGTCGCCGAGATCCCGTTCACCGACCTGCCCGGCTTCGCCCCGCCCGGCGCCCCCGACCACGCCGGCGTGGCGCGCTCGGTGGACGTCGCCGGGCACCGAGTCCTCGTGATGCTCGGGCGCACGCACCTCTACGAGGGGCACGGGCCCGCGCAGGTCGTGCACCCCGTGCGTACCGCCTGCGCCGCGGGGGCCCACACGGTCGTGCTGACCAACGCCGCCGGGGGCATCGACCCGTCGTACGCGGTCGGGCAGGCGGTGCTGGTCGCCGACCACGTCAACTTGACCGCGACGTCTCCGCTGGTCGGGCCCGTGTTCGTCGACCTCACCGACGCCTACGACCCGGGCCTGCGCGCGCTCGCCCGCCGGATCGACCCCGACCTGCCCGAGGGCGTCTACGCCGGGCTGCGCGGCCCGCACTTCGAGACGCCTGCCGAGATCCGGATGCTGCGCACGCTCGGCGCCGACCTCGTGGGCATGTCGACGGTGCTCGAGACGATCGCCGCGCGGGCGGCGGGCGCACGAGTCGCGGGCGTCGCGCTCGTCAGCAACCCCGCCGCGGGCACCACCGACGACGCGATCGACCACCGCGCGGTCATCGACTCCGTCCACGCCGCCGCGGCGCGCACCGGCGAGCTGCTGCACCGGCTCGTCGCGGCCGCGCTGGAGGAGACGCCGGCGCCGTGACCCGCCTGCTGGTGGTGCACCACACCCCGTCGCCGACGCTGCACGAGCTGCTCGGCACGGTGCTCGAGGGCGCGGGCACCGACGAGATCGAGGCCGACGTCGAGGTGATCAGCCGCCCGGCGCTCACCGCGGGCGCCGCCGACGCCCTGGCCTGCGACGGCATCGTGCTCGGGACGCCGGCGAACATCGGCACGATGTCCGGGGCGCTCAAGCATTTCTTCGACCAGGTGTACTACCCGTGCCTCGACCAGACGACCGGGCGTCCCTTCGGGCTCTACGTGCACGGCGGATCCGACACCGCGGGCGCGGTTCGGGACGTCCTCACGATCGCGGGCGCGCTGGGGTGGGAGCAGGCGGCGGAGGTCGTCACGTCGACCGGCGAGCTCACCTCCGCCGAGCGCGAGGCGGCGTGGGAGCTGGGCGCCACGGTGGCGCTGCGGGCCGTGGAGGCGGCCGCCGACTAGCAAGATCCGAGTCCTCGGAGCGAATGTTCCGCTCAGCGGAGCGTTCGCGCCAGAAACTGAGATCTTGGTGATCCGGGGCGTGGATCCGTGGCGCCGGCCGCTGCGTCGAACCCGGCATGACCACCGACACACAGCGCATCGAATTCCGCCGGCTCATCCGCCGCCAGCACGGGGTGCTCAGCCTCGAGCAGGCGGTGGCGGCCGGCTACACGCGGCAGGCCGTGGCCCGCAAGGTCGCCCAGAAGGCATGGTTCCCGGCCGGGCCGCGGACCTACCAGGTCGCCGAGCACGCGAAGACGCCGCGTTCGTGTGCCGTCGCGACCCTGCTGTCGCTGGGGCCGGACGCGACGATCGTCGGGGACTCGGCCGCGTGGTGGTGGGGCCTGCTCGACATCGCGCCCGACCGCACTCGGGCGGCCGTGCCCCCGAACCGGCGCCCGCGTCCCCGCGGGGACGTCGACATCGTCCGGCGCGCGATCGCTCCCGTCGACCGGGTCCGGGTGTCCGGGGTCGCCGTGACGGCCCGTGCCCTCACGGTGCTCGACGCCGCCGCGGTCCTCGGACTCGACGCCGGGGCGGAGGTGGCCGACCGGGCGCTGCAGAAGGAGATGGTGACCGTCGAGAAGCTCCGCGAGACGCACACCCGTACCGCAGGACGCCGCGGGACCACGATCGGCGGCGAGCTCATCGCCCTCGCGGCCGGCGGCGCCGCCTCGTGGGCGGAGCGGACGCTGCACGCGGAGATGCGCGCGGCGGGCGTCGTCGGCTGGTCGGCCAACACCGAGATCGTCCTGCCGGGCTACGGGCGCGCCGTCGGGGACGTGGTGTTCGAGCAGGAGAAGGTGATCGTCGAGGTGGACGGCTGGGCGTACCACCGCGATCTGCGCGCCTTCCGGCGCGACGGCCCCCGCCAGTCGGCGCTCGCGGCCGCCGGCTGGGTCGTCCTGCGGACCCACTGGTACGAGCTGCGCGGGCACGCGGCGGTCTTCCTGACCCGGCTCCTCGAGACCCTCCGCGCAAGATCCTGATTCGAGGAGCGGGAGTTCCGCTGAGCGGAGCGTTCGCTCCACGAACCGAGATCTTGCCCGACCGGCGGGCATGTCCGGGCACCGGAGAGCGTTGCGCGGGGCATGACATCGCGAGCCGTGCAGTACCGCCGCTTCGGAGGGCCCGAGGTCCTCGAGGTCGTCGAGCGTGAGGACCCGGTCCCGGGCGAGGGCCAGGTGCGCCTCGCCGTCCGCGCCGCGGCGGTGAACCCCCTGGACTGGAAGCTGCGCACCGGCGCCATGGCGGGCACCGACGCGCCGCCGGAGCCGACGGTGCCGGGATACGACGTCGCCGGCGTCGTCGACGCGGTCGGCGCGGGCGTGACCGACTTCGCGGTCGGCGACGAGGTACTCGGCACGGGCGCGAACGGCGCCTACGCCGAGAAGATCGTGGCCGACACCGTGCGCCTGGTCCGCAAGCCCGCGGCGCTGTCGTTCGAGCAGGCGGCGTCGGTGCCGGTGGGCGCCACCACCACCTACCGGGTGCTCGACCTCCTCGGCCTCGGCGAGGGTGACCACACCGGGACGACGCTGGTGGTCGACGGGGCGTCCGGGGCCGTCGGCGTCTACGCCGTCCAGCTCGCCGTCGCGCGCGGCGCCACCGTGATCGGCACCGCGGGCGAGAAGCACCAGGACGACGTCCGCGCACTCGGCGCCACGCCCGTGGTCTACGGCGACGGGCTCGTCGACCGCGTCCGCGCCCTCGCCCCGCAGGGCGTCGACGCGGCCCTCGAGACGGCCGGCAAGGGCGCGCTGCGCGACCTCGTCGAGCTCACCGGCTCCCCGGACAAGGTCATCACCATCGCCGACTACGGCGGCGCCCAGGAGCTCGGCGTCACCTTCAGCTCCGGTGGCGACCCCTCCGACGAGCGCCGCTGGCTCGCCGACGCCACCGACCGCCTCGCCGACGGCCGCTTCCGCACGACGACCGTCGTCACCTATCCCCTCGCCGACGCGGGCACGGCGCAGGACGACAACCAGCACGGCCGCGTGTCCGGGAAGCTGGTGCTACTTCCGTAGCTTCACGGCCGCGGCGTAGAGGTCGTTGGTCGAGACCCCGTGCGCCTCGCCGACCTCGCGCGCCGCCTCCTTGAGACGGCGCCCGTCGGCGACGAGCGCCGGACCCAGCACGACCGTGATCTCGCCCAGGGGCTCCCGCGCGGAGGCCCAGGCGAGCAGGTCGCTCAACGAGCCCCGCACGACCTCCTCGTGCGTCTTGGTCAGCTCGCGGCAGACCGCACCGCGGCGCTCGCCGCCGAGCTGGGCGACCGCGGCCTCCAGCAGGGACCTCAGCCGCCGCGGCGACTCGAAGAAGACCGTCGTCCTCGTCTCGCGGGCCAGCTCCGCGAACCACGCCCGCCGCTCGCCGTCCTTGCGCGGCGCGAACCCCTCGAAACAGAAGCGGTCGGTCGGCAGCCCGGAGACCGCCAGCGCCATGAGCACCGCCGAGGGCCCCGGTAGGCAGCGCACCGCCAGGTCCTCCGCCAGACACGCCGCGACGACCCGGTAGCCGGGGTCGGACACGCTCGGCATCCCGCCGTCGGTGACGAGCAGCACGGTGGCGCCGCCGCGCACGTCCTCGACGAGACCCGGGGTGCGCCTGACCTCGTTGTCCTCGCGGAACACCACGACGCGCCCGCCCACCTCGACGCCGAGGTCGGCCGCCAGGCGCCGGAGCCGACGAGTGTCCTCCGTGGCGACGACGTCGGCGGTGGCCAGGGCGTCGCGCAGCCGCGTCGAGGCGTCCGCCGGGTTGCCGAGCGGGACACCACCCAGCAGGAGCACCCCGTCAAGACCCCCAGTTGGCACCTCTGGCACGCCCGAGACCATACGATCGGTGCCCGTGACGGCCACCATCGCGCGCCCCGCGTCCCCCGGCGGGCTCGCGCGGCCGGCGCCGCAGGACGCCCCGGCCGTCGCCCAGCTGCTCGGGCGCCCGATGCCCACCGACCGGGTCCGCGGCTGGGTCGTGGCGCTCGTCCTCACGGTGATCGGCGGGATCGTCCGCTTCTGGGACCTCGGCTGGCCCACCGACCAGGGCACGCCGATCTTCGACGAGAAGCACTACGTGCCCCAGGCCTGGCAGGTCCTGCGCAACGGCGGGTACGAGGACAACCCCGGGTACGAGCTCGTCGTCCACCCGCCGCTGTCCAAGCAGCTCATGGCGGTCGGCCAGTGGATCTTCGGTTACGACCCGGTGGGCTGGCGGGCGGCCTCGGCGCTCGCCGGCACGATCTGCATTCTCGTGATCATCCGTGTCGCGCGGCGGATGACGCGGTCGACGCTGCTCGGCGCCCTCGCGGGCGTGCTGCTCATCGCCGACGGCGTCAGCCACGTCTCCGCCCGCGTCGGAATGATCGACATCTTCCCGGCCGTGTTCGTGCTGCTCGCGTTCGCGGCGCTGCTCGTCGACCGCGACGACGTCCGGGCGCGCCTGGCGGTCGTCGTCGCCGAAGGCCGTGTCGCCGAGACCGTGTACGGGCCTCGGCTCGGCGTGCGCTGGTGGCGTCTCGCGGCCGGCGTGTGCCTGGGGCTGTCGCTCGCCGCGAAGTGGTCGGGGCTGTACTACATCGTCTTCTTCGGCCTGCTGCTGGTCGGCTTCGACGCGGCGGCCCGGCGCGCGGCCGGCGTCGCCCGCCCGTTCGTCGGGACCCTCGTCCGCGACGTCGCGCCCGCGATCTGGGCGTTCCTCGCCGTCCCGGTCCTGTGCTACGTCGCGAGCTGGCTGCCGTGGATCGCGAGCGAGACCGGCACCGACCGCCACGCCGTCGGCCAGCAGCTGCCGCTCGGCGGGCCGTTCGGCTTCCTGCCCGACTGGCTGCGCGGCCTCGTGTACTACAGCACCAAGGTGCTCGAGTTCCACGCCACGCTCGACACCCCCCGCGGGTCGCCGCACCCCTGGGAGTCGAAGCCCTGGACGTGGCCGATGGGCCTGCGCCCGATGCTCTACTACTACGAGTCCGGCACCGCCGAGCTCGGCTGCGGCGGACCGTCGTGCGTGTCCGCGGTGATGCTCATCGGGACGCCGGCCTTGTGGTGGGTGTCGCTGCCGGTGCTCGGCTGGTCGATCTGGCGCGTCGTGACGGCGTTCGACTGGCGCCACGTCGCGGTGCTCGTCGGCTACGGTGCCGGCTTCCTGCCGTGGTTCACCAACCTCGACCGGCAGATGTACTTCTTCTACATGACGCCGGTGGTGCCGTTCCTGGTGCTGGCGGTGGTTCTCGCGCTCGGGGAGTTCCTGGGACGGCGAGAACAGGGCCTCGAACGCCGGCGCACGGGCACGCTCGTCGTCGGCGTCTACACCGGTCTCGTCGTCGCCAACTTCGCGTGGCTGTGGCCGATCCTCGTGGGCACGTGGATCACCGCCGACCGCTGGAACGCGGAACTCTGGCTGCCGTCCTGGCGCTGACGAGCACGATCGAGACGGCGATCAGCCACCCGCACCACACGACGTAGCCCGCGAAGTGCGGCGCGCCGTGACCAGCCACGCCGCGGAGCCGAGCGTCACGCCGTCCGGGCCCTCGTGGGCCGCGAGGGTCTCGCGGAGGGCCGCCGTGCGCCGGGTCCCGTACGCGACCGTCGCCCGCTGGGCCGACTGGGCCGACTGGGCCGAGACGCAGATCGAGACCTGGCCCGAGGACCCGGGCGACGCCGTGGCCGACCCGGCGGAACTCGAGGAGATCGCCCGGCGGGCGGACTGGTGAGAGCCGGTCGGGGAGAGAAAGGGTGGAGCTGAGGGGAATCGAACCCCTGACCTACTCGATGCGAACGAGTCGCGCTACCAACTGCGCCACAGCCCCTGGTGCGACGCCAACTCTAGCAACGCCGCGGATCAGTGCCGGACAGCGGGTCAGGCCCCCGCCGCCCGGCGGTAACCGTAGGTCCGCTCGCCGTCGAGGTCGTGGAACGCGGGGTCGTCGTCGGTGTCGTCGACCAGCTCCATGTCGTCGGGCACCGGCGGCGGGGGCGTGCGTGGGGCCGCCCAGCGCGGCGCCTCGTCCCGGTCGTGGTCGTCCCGGTCGTGGTCGTCCTCGTCCTCGTCGAGGACGTCCTCGTCGACGTGGGTGTCGTACTCGCCGTCGATCCATTCGGGGTCGCGGTAGGACGCCATGCGCGCCTCGTGCTCCGCCTGGCGCTCGCGGCGGGCCTCGAGTGCCCGCCGCTCCCCGGACAGCCGCGCGGCGCGGCGGGCGCGCACCTCCTCCTCGATGCGCGTCTGCCGGCGCAGGAAGACCAGGTAGCCGATCAGCAGGACGTCCGCGGCGGCGTGCAGCCACCACATCGCGCTCGAGACGACGAGCGCCGCGAGCGCGGAGAGGATCGCGACCGCGATCAGGCCGAGGGCGATGCGCTGGCGGAACGCGTAGCGCGCGTGCGCGGCGGCCTCCGCCGCGTCGGGGTCGAACCCACCCCGACCCGGCCGGTAGGGCCGCAGCTCGCGGGCCGGCTCGACCTCCGGATCGTCGAGATCCTCGTCGTCCCAGCGGTCGTCCCAGCGGTCCTCCCAGCGGTCGTCCCAGCGGTCCTCTTCGTCCTCGAGGTCCTCGCGATCCTCGTGTGCCGGACGCCGCAGGACGCGCTCGCGCCCGACGTCACGGGTCGGCTCGTCGGCGATGGCACGGTCGTCCTCGTCGGCGTCCTCGTCGGCGTCCTCGTCGGCGTCCTCGTCGGCGTCGCCGTAGTCGTCGCCGTAGTCGTCGAGGTCGTCCCGGTCGGCGTCGAGGTCGAGCTCGGCGTCGAGCGCCTCCTGGCTCTCGTCGGCGCGCTCGGCGAGGGCCGTGCCGCCGGCCCCGTTCGTCGGGGCCGCACGCTCGCCGCGGGCGCGTCCGTCCGTCTGCGCTGTCGCCACGGTGACCTCCTCGATCAGGGGTGCGCCGGCCGTCCTCGGCAGCACCCGGGCGCTCAGATCGGCCTCGGCGGGGCGCGGGACCATCTGGCGGCGGCGGGCGACCACGGGGACGAGCACCACCAGCCACGCCAGGACCAGGGCCGCGAAGACGACCGAGCTCGGCACCGCAGACCTCCCACCCCGAACGACCGCGACGGCCGGATCCGACTCGTCGCAGGCGCCACGCTAGTCACACGAGTCCCGCGCGCCACGCAGCCGAGACGGCGTGTCGTGTGCGAGCGGTGACGAGATCCCTCCAGTAGGGGAAGCTCACGCTGGAGGATTCGGCTCTCTTACCACTCGACCGGATGGCGCGCCAGGTTCGACCTCTGGGCCGTGTGGGTTATATGCCGTGGGTGCAGGCATCAGGCGCGCTCGGCATGACCGGCCCTGACGAGCCGCGCGACCAGGCCGTCGGGCAGCACGTCCTCCTCGGTGACGGCCAGTACGAGGTGGTCGCGCCAGTCGCCGTCGACCTCCAGGTAGCGGCGCAGCAGGCCCTCCTCGCGGAACCCGAGCTTGGCGAGCACACGCAGGCTGCGCACGTTCTCGGGCCGCACCGTCGCCTCGATGCGGTGCAGGCCGACGCGCGCGAAGCAGTGGTCCACGGCGAGCGCGACGGCCGCGGTCGCCGCGCCGCCGCCCGCGACGTGCGCGCCGACCCAGTACCCGACGTAGGCCGACAGCAGGGGCTCGCGGACGACGTTGCCGATCACGACCTGGCCGGCGAACTCCCCGTCCACGAGCAGCGTGAACGGCAGCGCCTGGCCCGACCGGCCCATCGACCGCAGCGCGCTCCAGCGCGTCGGCCACTCGACGAGCGCGTTGCGCTCGGACCACGGCCCCGGCAGCGTCGGCTCCCAGGGCGCGAGGTGCTCCTCGTCGCGCAGACGTGTCCGCGACCACGCGACGCCGTCGCGCAGGCGGACCGGCCGCAGCTCCACGACGCCCGCCGGGACCCGCAGCGCGCGGGTGCGGGCCGGCCAGCCGGGGTGGCGACCGGTCGGTCGGGCGCCGCCCCACGGGGCTCGGCCCACGTCAGCTGCCCATTCAGCTACGAGGCGCGAGGAACGACACGCGGACGGGGGCGTCCATGCCGATCTCGGTCGTCTCCTCGTCGACGACGATCAGCGCGTTCGCCTCGGCCAGCGACGAGAGCAGGTGCGAACCCGAACTGCCCAGCGGCTGGGCCAGGTACTCGCCGGTGGCCCGGTCGCGCAGCAGGCGTCCGCGGACGTAGCCGCGCCGCCCGGGCGGCGAGCTGACCGGCGAGAGCAGCGCGGCCGTGACCTCGCGGCGGTGCAGGTCCTGCTTGCCCAACGTCAGGCGGATGAGCGGGCGGACCAGCACCTCGAAGGCGACGAGCGCCGAGACGGGGTTCGCGGGCAGCAGGAACGTCGGGATCTCCTCCGCGCCGAGGCGTCCGAAGCCCTGCACGGACCCGGGGTGCATCGCGACCCGGGAGATGTCGACGGGCCCGAGCTGGGCGAGGGTGTCCTGCACGTCCTCCCCCAGCCGCCCGCCGACGCCGCCGGCGATGACGACGATCTCCGAGCGGCCCAGTGCCGACGCGACCGCCTCGCGCAGCGCCGCCGGCTCGGGGGACGCGATACCCAGGCGCACGACCTCGGCGCCGGCGTCGGAGGCCGCGGCGGCCAGGGCGTAGGAGTTGACGTCGACGACCTGGCCGGTGCCGGGCGTGCGGTCGAGGTCGACCAGCTCGTCGCCGACGGCCAGCACCGACACGCGCGGGCGCGGGTGCACGAGGACCTTGGTGCGGCCCACGGCGGCCAGCAGCCCGACCTGCGCCGGGCCCACCGAGGCGCCGCGCCGGACGGCGACGTCCCCCGGCGCCACGTCCTCGCCGACCCGGCGCACCCAGGCCGCGGACGGCACGGGCGTCTTGACCGTCAGGCGCGCGCGGTGCCCGGTGGCCCGGCTCGCGGGATCGTCGGCGGCGTCGGTGTGGTCGTGCGGGGCGACGGCGTCGGCCAGCGTCGGCAGCGGCGCCCCGGTGGCCACGCGCACGGCCTGGCCGGGCTGCAGACGGTGCGCCTGGCGCGAGCCGACCGCGACCTCGCCGACGACGGGCAGCTCGACCGGCTCGTCGGCCGCGGCCAGCACGTCGACGCTGCGCACCGCGAACCCGTCGACGGCGGCCTGGTCGAAGCCGGGCAGGGCCCGGTCGGCCACGACCTCCTCGGCGCAGAGCAGCCCCTGGGCGGCGGAGATGTCGACCCGGATGGGGGCCGGGCGGACCGCGGCGTCGAGCACGCGGCGCAGCTGGGCCTCGACCGTCCTCACCGCGATTCCCTCCTCATGGGCCCATGGTCCTACGCCCGGCGGGCCGGGGTCGGTTCCGACGCGCCCGATATCGTGGGTCGGGCCCACTGCCCCGTTTCTCTGGCCGACCTCCCGGAAGAGCCGCATGACCTACGTCGACGACGCCCTGGCCGCCCTCACCGCGCGGGACGCGCACCCCGCCGAGGTCGAGGCCTTCCGCCGCCGCCTCGAGCAGCTCGCCAAGCCGGAGAGCGCGGTGTTGCCCGGCGAGGAGCTCGCGCCGGTGGACGCGCTGCCGACGCTGGGCACGCTGCCCGAGCCGTCCGCCGAGGACGCCCGCCGAGCGCTCGACGAGCTCGCGGTGATCAAGCTCAACGGCGGACTCGGGACGAGCATGGGGCTCGCCGGGCCGAAGTCGCTGCTGGAGATCAAGCCGGGCACGAGCTTCCTCGACGCCGTCGCCGTCCAGACCCTCGCGCTGCGCGAGCGCCACGGCGCCCGGCTGCCGCTGTTGCTCATGAACTCCGAGGGCACCCGGGAGCCCTCGCTCGCCGCACTGCGTCGGCACTCCGGGCTCGAGGACGACGAGCTGCCGCTGGACTTCCTGCAGGGCTCCGAGCCCAAGCTGCGCACCGAGGACTGGCGGCCGGTGTCGTGGCCCGCGGACCCACGGCTCGAGTGGTGCCCGCCCGGCCACGGCGACCTCTACACGGCGCTGGCCGCGTCCGGGGCGCTGGAGCAGCTGCTCGCGGCCGGGGTGCGGCGGGTCTTCGTGTCCAACTCCGACAACCTCGGCGCGATCCCCGACGTGCGGATCGCGGCGTGGATGGCCGCCGAGCAGGTGCCGTTCGCGCTCGAGGTCGCCCGGCGCACGCCGATGGACCGCAAGGGCGGGCACCTGGCGTCCCGTCACGGCGCGCTCGTGCTGCGCGAGACCGCCCAGGTCCCCGAGGGCGACGACTCGTTCACCGACATCGAGCGGTTCAGCTACTTCAACACCAACAACCTGTGGTTCGACCTCGAGCACCTGCGTGCGCTGCAGGAGGCCGACCCGGCGGCGCCGTACCTGCCGCTGATCGTCAACAGGAAGACCGTCGACCCCACCGACGCGTCCTCGACGCCGGTGCTGCAGCTCGAGACGGCGATGGGCGCGGCCATCGGGTCGGTCGAGAACGCCCGGGCGCTCGAGGTGCCGCGCACCCGGTTCGCGCCGGTCAAGACCACCGACGACCTGCTCGTCGCGCGCTCGGACCTCTACGAGCTCACCGCCGACGGGCGCATGGAGCCGACCGGCGCCACCCCGGACGTGAAGCTCGGCAAGGCGGAGTTCGGGATGCTCGACGACTTCGAGCGCCGCTTCGCGGGGGGTGCGCCGTCGCTGGTGCGTGCCACCTCGCTGACCGTGTCCGGGGACGTGACGTTCGGGACGGACGTGGTCGTCTCGGGCGAGGTGACGGTGACCGGGCCGCGGCACGTCGAGGACGGCGAGACGCTCTCGGGGTGACGTCCACCAAGGCGGACCTGCGCCGGGAGCTGCTGGCGGCGCGGCGCGGCATCTCGGACGGGTCGCGGCGGGCGTCGGCGGCTGCCCTGGCCGCGGAGCTGCCGGCGCTGCTCGAGGGTGTCGACGACCCGATCTGCCTCTTCGTCGCCGTCGGCGGGGAGCCCGGCGCGACCCCGGACGGCGGCCTGCCCGTGCTCGACGCCGCCCGTGCGCTCGGGCGCCGGGTGCTCCTGCCCGTGACGGTCGGTGCCGCTCCGCTGGACTGGGCGGTCTTCTCCGGGGCCGACTCGCTGGGTCCCGGTCCGCACGGGCTGCGCGAGCCGACCGGACCGCGCCTGGGTCCGGAGGTGCTCGCGGACGCCGGGCTCGTCGTCGTCCCGGCGCTCGCCGTCGACCGCCGCGGTGTGCGCCTCGGCCGCGGCGGCGGGCACTACGACCGCTCGCTCCCCCTCGCCGGCCCGGGCACCCGCCTCCTGGCCCTGGTGGGTGACGACGGCCTCGTCACCGACGACCTCCCCGCCGAACCCCACGACATCCCCGTCCACGCCGTCTGGCGCCCACATCACGGGGTGACGTGGTTGTCGGCGCGGCGGCCACGCTGACGGAGCCTCGGGGAAGACCCCGTCCGGACACGCACCGGGTGTCTCGGATCGGAACAGCAGTGACGCTGTCGGCGTTGGCACTCTCGACGCGCGAGTGCCATCTACACTCTGCGCGGACATCAACGCCCCCGGCGCGGGGGCGGACGAGATCAGGAGTGCGCGTGCCGACCTATCCCTACGCCTGCACCGCCTGCGACCACCGCTTCGAGCAGGTGCAGGCGTTCTCCGACCCGTCGCTGACCGAGTGCCCGGTGTGCGGCGGACGGCTGCGCAAGGTGTTCTCGTCGGTGGGGATCGTGTTCAAGGGCAGCGGCTTCTACCGCAACGACGCCCGCACCGGTTCCGGGGACTCCTCGGAGAAGGTGTCCGCGTCCTCCGAGTCGTCGGGCTCGAGCGAGTCGAAGGGCTCCGGCGAGTCGAAGAGCGAGTCCACGAGCACCTCGGACTCGAGCTCGTCCACGCCGTCCACGGCCGCGTCGTCGGGCTCGTCGAGCTCCGCCGGCACCTCGGGCTCGTCGGCGAAGTCGGCCTGAGAAGCACTCCGGCCGGGCCCCGTGGCGGGACCCGGCCGGGAGAAGCAGCGAGGGGTGGCCGGGACGCCAACCCCGAGTCGGCGTCCCGGACCTACCTGACGCCCACCCGCTCCCCAGCGGTCGGCGTCAAGGGCCTCACACCAGGGAAGACGGTTCGAGAGACGGGAACGTTGCCGAATCGCCCAGACATCACCCTTTCGGGCGACAAGGGCGAGGTTTCGGGGGACGGCGACAGGGGTCACTGCGGCCGCCGACGCCCGCCCGGACTGTGCTTCGCCGCGCTCGAGCCGTCGCGCGGGCCACCCTCCTGCGCCGCCAGCAGCGGGGAGCGGGACAACAGGAAGACCCCGATCACCATCAGCACCGCGCCGGCGAGCCCGCCCAGCAGCGCGAAGCCGCCGTTGATCTCCTCGCCGAGCAGCGCGATGCCCCACGTCGACGACAACAGCGGGTTCCCGAGGATCAGCCCCGGTTGCGAGGCCAGCAGGCGCCCGGCCCGCAGCGAGTGCTGGAGCACCAGGAACGCGGCCGGCGCGACCGGGATCAACAGGTAGCTCTGCCAGGTCGTGAGGACACCGACGACGCCGTCGTGCTGGAGCGCCTCGGACATCGCCTTGACGATCACGGCGACGAACCCCGACCCGATGCCCGCGGCGATCCCGTAGAAGGCGGCGCGGGTGACCGTCCGGGACCGCTTCGCGATCGAGCTGGTGAGCCAGAGCAGGCCCATGGTCACGACGGTGCCGAGGACCCACGTGACCGTGCCGGCGCCGAGGGCGTCGCCGCCGCTGGGCTGCAGCGTGACCAGCAGGACGACGAGGCCGACCGACATGATCGCGACGGCGATCCACTCGCGCCGCCGCAGCGCCCCGCCGAGCACCCACCAGCCGAGCAGCAGCGTGAACGGCAGCTCCATGACGAGCACCGGCTGCACGAGCGCGATGGAGCCGAGGCTCAGCGCGGTGGCCTGCAGGGCAACCGCCACCGCGAAGATCGAGGTCCCGATCAGCCACGCGGGCCGCTGGACCATGTCGCGCAGGGTCCCGGCGCTGACGCCACGGGCCCGGGCGCTGTCCTGCGCGGCCTTGCGCTGCAGGACCAGGGCCGTCGCGTTGGCCATGGTGGCGAGCAGCACGAGCACCACGGCCATGCCTGCGCCCGCCCTCTTCTCGATCGTCCGCAACTCTTCGGCCCGGCGGCAAACTACCGCCCGTCCCGGCCATGCCGCCGGGCCGGGCCGCGGGTGCCCACGATCGCACTGCGCTGAACGCCGTCCCCATCGTCCGATTGCGTCCACGGCCGTCCGAGGGACTTCCGGGACCCGGACGTGACGCCGCCCTAGCGTCGACGACGTGCGAGAACGGGACGGACCGACCTCCGGAGACCGGCGACGACGGCGGCGCCTGCGTCTCCCCCCGCCCGGCTGGCGGCGGGTGGTGGCGCTGCGCCGGGCCGCGGCCGGGCTGCTGTCGGTGCTCGCGGTCGCGTTCCTCGCGGCACCCGGCGTGGCACCGGCCGGGACGCCCGTGCTGGTCGCCGCGCGCGACCTCGCGCCCGGCGTGGCGCTGGGGCCGGCGGACGTCGCCGTGCGGACGATGCCGCCCGACCTCATGCCGCTGGGGGCACTCGGCGAGCCGGCGGCGGTCGCCGGGCGTCAGGTCGTCGGTGGGGTGCGCGCCGGCGAGCCCCTCACCGACGTGCGCCTCCTCGGGCCGGTGGCCGCGGTCGCGGCGGCGGGGGTCCCCGACGCGGCGGGCGTGCCGGTGCGGCTCGCCGACCCGGGCGTCGCCGCGCTGCTGACGCCGGGCACGCGTGTCGACCTGGTGGCGGCGGGCGACGCGGGCGCGGCGGGATCCGGGGCGGGATCCGGGGCGATCGGGGTGTCCCGTGCGCCGCCGGAGGCCGACGAGCCGGCGGTGCTGGCGCCGGGTGCGGTGGTGCTCGCGGTGCTCCCGGCCTCGCAGCGCACCGCGGGGACGGCGCCGGTCGTGGTCGTGGCGCTGCCCTCGGACCTCGCGGCGCGGGTCGCGACGGTGTCGCTGCGGGAGGAGGTGACGGTCACGCTGCGCTGACGGTCAGGGGCAGACGGTCAGGGGCAGACGGTCAGGGGCAGACGGTCAGGGCCGGTCGTGGTGCGGCGGGCGCTCGTCCTCGTAGCGGCGCCGGGCGGCCTGGTCGGGGTCGGAGCCGAGGCCGGGGTCGGGGTCGGCGTCGCGGCCGGGGTCGCGCTCGTCGGACGACGCCACGGGGTCGTCGCCGAAGATCGCCGCCCGCCGCGCCGCCCGCCGCCGGTCCTCCTCGCTCAGTGCTCCTCCATGCCCGACAGCTCGGCGATCACGTGGGAGATCATCGGGGTGAGGGTGGCCATGCCGTCGCGGACGGCGGCGCGCGAGGACGCGAGGTTCACGACGAGGGTGCTGCCCGAGACACCGACGAGACCGCGCGAGAGCCCGGCGTCGACGGCGCCCGCCGCGAGGCCCGAGGCCCGGATGGCCTCGGCGATGCCCGGGATCGGGCGGTCGAGCACGCCCGCGGTCGCGTCGGCGGTGACGGCGCGGGGCGACACCCCGGTGCCGCCGACGGTGACGACGAGGTCGACACCGCCGATCACCGCGGTGTTGAGGGCGTTGCGGATGGCCACCGACTCGCCCGGCACGACGATCGTGCCGTCGACCACCAGGTTGGCCTCACCGAGCAGCTCGGTGACCAGCGGCCCGATCGAGTCCGCGCTCTCGCCCCGGCTGACGCGGTCGTCGACCACGACGACGAGGGCGCGTCCCAGCAACTCCTCCGTGCCGCCGCGCAGCGGCTGGTTCTCCATGCCCGCCAAGGTAGTCGTGGCTCCGCGAGCGGCACGAAGCGGACGCGCGGCGCGGGCACGTCACGGCGAGCACCGGCGGGCGGGCTAGCGTGCCCCGGTGCGCGTTCTCCTGACGGGCGGTGCCGGGTTCATCGGCTCGCGGATCGCCGACCTCCTCGCCGAGCGCGACCACACCCCGATCCTGCTCGACGCCCTGCTGCCCCAGGCCCACGCGGCCGGCACGGCGCCGGAGTGGCTCGACCGCTACGAGCTCGTCCGGGGTGACGTCCGCGACGCCGGGCTGCTCGACCGGCTCCTGCCCCAGGTCGACGCGGTGTGCCACCAGGCGGCCATGGTCGGGCACGGCGTCGACCCGAACGACGCCCCGGACTACGCCGAGAACAACGACGTCGCCACCGCCGTGCTGCTCGCGGCGATGTACCGCTCGGGGCACCGCGCGCTGGTGATGGCGAGCTCGATGGTCGTCTACGGCGAGGGCCGCTACTCGTGCCCGGAGCACGGGATCGTGCCGCCGCCGATGCGCCGCCAGGGCGACGTCGACGCCGGCCGTTACGACCTGCCCTGCCCCCGGTGCGAGCGCGATCTCGACGGCGAGCTCGTCCCCGAGGACGCCCCGCTCGAACCGCGCAGCACCTACGCGGCGACGAAGCTCGCGCAGGAGCACCTCGCCGTGGCGTGGGCGCGCGCGACCGGCGGGCGGGTCTGGGCGATGCGCTACCACAACGTCTACGGCCCGCGGATGCCGCAGAACACCCCGTACGCCGGCGTCGCGTCGATCTTCCGCTCGTCACTCGAGCGCGGCGAGGCCCCGCGGGTCATGGAGGACGGGCGCCAGCGCCGGGACTTCGTGCACGTCGGCGACGTCGCGGCCGCCAACGTCGCGGCCCTCGAGACGCCGGCCGCCGAGGGCCGCTGCGTGCCGGTGAACGTGTGCTCCGGCGAGGTCCGCACGATCGGGGACCTCGCCACCACGCTCGCCGACACCATGGGCGGCCCCGCACCCGAGATCGTCGGCGGCGCCCGGCCCGGCGACGTCCGCCACATCACCGCCGACCCCGCCCGCGCCGCGGACCTCCTCGGCTTCCGCGCCCGCACGAGCTTCGCCGACGGCATCGCCGCCTTCGCCACCGATCCGCTGCGCGACGCCGTCGGCTGACCGTCCCCGTGATCAACGGGGACTTCGTGCGCGAAGAAGCAGCGAACAGCGCGTTCGCTGCGAACAAACGGGCGCGCTACCAGACCGTCGCCAGCAGGTGGTTGACCGCGAGCGCCAGCACCGCCTGAGCCAGCAACCACCAGCGCCACGACGGGCGCGGGAGCAGGACCGCGAGGGGGACCACCCATACCGCGAACGGGAGCCAGATCCGCTCGACCTCGGACTTCGAGAGCCCCGAGAGATCGGCGACGAGGACCGCGGCGAGCCCGGCCGCGGCGAGGGCCACCAGGACGAGCGGCGCGGCGCGGGGCCGCCAGGCAGCGCGGCGCATCCCGGCGATCACCGCGGGCCCGAGCACGAGCACCACGGCGGCGAGGTTGCCCCACACCCAGTACTCGTAGGGACGCAGCAGCCCGTACTCGCCGGCCTGGTAGTAGCGGACCGTGACCTGCTCGTAGCCCTCGTACCACCAGAACCCGCCCACGGTGAACGCGGCGACGACCGCCGCCGCGCCGACCCCGCCGGTCAGCAGCGGCGCCACGCGCCGGCTCAGCAGCGCCACCGCGACGGGCAGCAGCCCGGCGAGCACGAACCCGTACGACAGGTACAGCGACAGGCCGAGCACCACCCCGCCCAGGACGCACAGGACGTGCCCGCCGACGCCATGCCGCACTGCGCCGAGCGCGAGCAGGGCCACCCCCCACGCGAGGATCGCGGCGAACATGCCGTCGGCCGAGACGCCGACCCAGACCGCGCCGGGGAAGAGCACGCCGAAGGGCAGGTAGGCGCGGGCGAGGTCGCGGTCACCCAGCGCGGCGACGGTGAGCGCGACGGCGACGACCGCGGTCGCTCCGAGGCCGGCGGTCACCGCGCCGGCCCACTCGCCGCCCGGGAAGCCGGCGCGGTCGAGCAGGACGTAGAAGATCGTCGCGGCCGGCGGGTGCCCGGAGGCGTGCGTGACCAGGGTGTCGGGGGTCAGTCCGGCGATCCGGTCGGCGAAGGTCGCGAGGAAGACCGACAGGTCGCCCGTGCGAGGAATCTCCGCGAGGTACTCGGTCGGCGTCGCCAGCCGCTCGGCGACCCCGACCATCCATCCGTCGATCGTCGCCAGCGCGAAGGTCCACGCCGTCGAGGCGACGGCGGCCACCGCGAGCAGCGGGCCCCAGCGCAGGCGCCGGGCCACCGCGGGACCACCGAGAGCGACGAGCAGGGCCACGAGAACCGCCGGCACGGTCCCCGGACCGACGTGCGGGAGCCACACCGCCAGGAGCGGCGGCCACCCCACGAGCACCGGGACCCCGGCGTCGATCAGCCGCCATCCGACCACCGACGACGCCGTGACCAGCAGCGCAGCGGCCAGGACGGCCAGCAGGTCGCCCCGCGGGCGCAGCGGGGGCCGCGACTTCGAGGGCGGCCCGCCGGCGGGTCCCGACCGGCCCCGCAGCACGGTGGTCATCGCCGCCGGACAGTACGGACGCGCGGTGATCTCGAGGTGAGGAGGTCCGTCGAGACGCTGTGAGCCGCCCGGACGGGGCTGACCGGACACGTCACGACGGAGCACGCCACCCTCCGACACCGGGAGCAGCCCTCGCACGGCGAGGAAACAGCCGAACTCATAGCGTGACGACGATGGAAGCTCGGGTCGACGTGGTGCTCCCCTGTCTCGACGAGGCGGAAGCGCTGCCCGGCGTCCTCGCCGCCCTGCCCGAGGGCTTCGACGCCGTCGTCTGCGACAACGGCTCGACCGACGGCACCCCCGAGATCGCCGCAGAGCTCGGCGCGCTCGTGGTGCACGAGTCCCGGTCGGGCTACGGCGCCGCGGTGCACACCGGGCTCGAGGCGACGCGCACCGACGTCGTCGCGGTGATCGACGCGGACGGCTCCCTCGACCCGGCCGAGCTGCCGGCGATGGTGCACCTACTGCTCGACACCGGCGCCGACCTCGTCGTGGGCCGACGCGTGCCCCAGGCCCGCGGGGTCTGGCCGTGGCACGCACGGCTCGGCAACCGCGTGCTCTCCGGCCTGATGCGCGCCCGCGGGGTGGCGGTGCGCGACATCGCCCCGGTCCGCGTGGCGCGGCGCCGGGCGCTGCTCGACCTCGGGATCACCGACCGCGCCTTCGGCTACCCCCTCGAGCTGCTCATCCGCGCCGGCGCCGCGGGCTGGCGCGTCCACGAGGTCGACGTCGCCTACCGCCCGCGGGCGGGGGGCCGGTCGAAGGTGTCCGGCTCGGTGAAGGGCACCGTGCGCGCCGTCCGCGACATGTCGAAGGCGGTCACCCGGACCGGATCGGCACCGTCCACCGCGCCCGGCGCGCGGGGCACCGCCCGATGACCGCCGGGGTCGAACCGATCACGTGACCCCGCACGAACGCGCGGACCATGCGGACCACTGTCCCGACCGGCGCGCCGGTCACGAGGGTCGTCCTCGTCCTCGCGAAGGCACCCGTCGCCGGCCGGGTGAAGACCCGGCTGACGACGGCCACGACACCGGCCGGTGCCGCGGGCATCGCCGCCGCGGCCCTGCTCGACACCCTCGACGCCGCGCGGGCCGTGCGCGACGCCCGGGTCGTCGTCGCCCTCGAAGGGAACCCGGCCGACGGCGAGCGCCGCGACGAGATCGTGGCGGCGCTCGCCGACGCCGTCGTCGTCCCGCAACGCGGCGACACCCTCGGCGAACGGATCACCGCCGCGCACGACGACGTCGCCGACACCTTCCCGGGCGCGGTGAGCGTGCAGATCGGGATGGACACCCCCCAGGTCGACCCGGCGGTGCTCGCCGCCGCGCTCGACCTCGTCACCGCCGACGCCGACGCCGCGCTCGGGGCCGCGCTCGACGGAGGCTGGTGGGCGCTCGCGCTGGCCGACCCGCGCCGGGCCGCGCTCGTCGCCGACGTACCGACGTCCCGCCACGACACCGGCGCCCGCACCCTCGCCGAGCTGCGGGCAGGACTGACGCCCGGCCACGTGCTCGAGCTGCCGCCCCTGTCCGACGTGGACACCCCCGACGACGCTGCCGCCGTCGCCGACCTCGCTCCCACCGGCCGCTTCGCCCGCGCCGTCGCGGACGTGCTCCCCGTTCCGAGGTCGAGCCCCGCTGTGCTGCGTCCCCCGCCCAGCGGGTCGAGCTCCGCCGCGCTGCCTCTCCCCGTCGTCCCCGGAGGCCTCACACGATGACCCGCACGACAGCGCCACCCGCCGCGGTCACCGCCCCGGCCGATTCCGGGACCGTGTTCGACGCGGCGCTCGCGGGCCGGCGCCACCGCCTGGTCCGCCACGACGGCGTCGTGCTCCCCCTGGCCGTGCAGCGCTGGCACGACGACGCCGACACCGACGACGGCTGGCTGCTCGCCCGCTGCTCGGGGCCCACGCTCGACCTCGGCTGCGGGCCCGGCCGGCTCGTCGTCGCGCTGGCCGACCGGGGCGTGCCCGCCCTCGGCGTCGACGTCTCGGTGCAGGCCGTCGAGCGCTGCCTCGAGCGCGGCGCCGCCGTGCTGCACCGCGACGCCTTCGAACGCCTGCCCGGCGAGGGACGCTGGCGGCACGTCGTGCTCGCCGACGGCAACATCGGCATCGGCGGCGACCCGGTGACGCTCCTGAGCCGATGTCGCGCCCTGCTCGCCGACGGCGGCACGATCCTGCTCGAGCTCGAGCACGACGCGGGCCTGTGGTGCGGCGGCGCCTACCTCGAGTGCCTCGACGAGCCCGCGCTCGACACGCTCTCCGAGGCGCCGTGGTTCCCGTGGGCGGTGCTCGGCCCGCACGCGGTCGACGACGTGGCCGCCGAGGCCGGGCTGACGGTGGTCGCCCGCAGCGAGGCCGGCCACGGCGCCCGGGTGTTCGTCGAGCTCGGCGCCGTCTGACGAGGCTCAGCGCCCGCCGATCACCCTGCTGCCCAGTGTCACCGGCACCTCCCGCGTGCCACCCGGCGCCTGCACGGTCAGCGTCACGGTCTGACCCGGCGCCCGCGACTGGATCGCCGCGACGAACGCGCTGGCGTCCTCGATGACCCGGTTGTCGACGCGCACGACGACGTCTCCCGCCGCGATCCCGGCGGTCGCGGCCGGCGAGCCCGGAGCCACGTCCGCCATGGCCGCGCCGCGGGGCGCCGCGTTCGCGACGCTGACCCCGATGACGGCCTGTGTGGCCTGGCCGGTGTCGACGAGCTCGGTCGCGAGCCGGCGCGCCTGGTTGATCGGGATCGCGAACCCGAGACCGATCGAGCCGCCCTCCTGGCCCGAGCCGCCGGTGACGCTCGCGATCGCCGTGTTCACGCCGATCACGCGACCCTCGAAGTCCACGAGGGGGCCGCCGGAGTTGCCGGGGTTGATGGCGGCGTCGGTCTGGATCGCGTCGAGGACGCTGCTCTGCCCCGCGCCGGACCCGCCGGCCTCCACGGGCCGCTGCAGCGCGCTGACGATACCGGTGGTCACCGTGCCGGACAGCCCGAGCGGCGAGCCGACCGCCATCACGGGCTGGCCCTGCACCAGCTGGTCGGAGTTGCCGAGGCTCGCCGCACGCAGGTTGTTCACGCCGCTCGCGCGCACCACGGCGATGTCCGCGGCGGGCGCCGTGCCGACGACCTGGACGGGTGCGGCCCGCCCGTCGGAGAAGATCGCCTCGAGCCCGCTGCCCTGGCCCGCCTGCAGCACGTGGTTGTTGGTCATGATCAGCCCGTCGGCCGAGAGCACGATCCCGGATCCCTCGCCCGCCTGTCCGCGGATCTGGACGGCGCTGGGCAGCACGGTGGCCGCCACCGCCTCGACCGACCCCGGCGCGGGGGCGGGGCCCTCGCTCTCGGGCACGGGCTCGTCGAGGGCGGTGCCCTGCGAGGAGCTCGACGACCCGCCGCCGATCCCGCCGACGACCACGGCGGAGAGCGCGCCGCCGATGAGCCCCGCGACGAGCGCGAGCGCGACCAGCCCGAGGGTGCCGCGACGCCGCGGTGCCGGACCGC
Source organism: Actinomycetospora sp. 2LY8.5 (assembly GCF_057180585.1). Classification (NCBI taxonomy): domain Bacteria; kingdom Bacillati; phylum Actinomycetota; class Actinomycetes; order Pseudonocardiales; family Pseudonocardiaceae; genus Actinomycetospora; species Actinomycetospora sp. 2LY8.5. The sequence continues at coordinate 34,237 of NZ_JBXUHE010000026.1, read as the reverse complement.
CCGGTCCGGATCCGCCGGCTCCTCCGGGTCCTCCGGGGCCACCCGGTCCCCCGCCCCACCCCGCGCCGGGGTCGCGGGGCCAGCCGCCGGGTGGGGTCGCCGGTCCGGGCGAGGCGGCGCCCCAGCCGGTCGTGGGACCGCCCGCTGACGTCGGCGGCGCGAACCCCGGCACGACGGGCGCCTCGCGGGTCTGAGGGGCGGTCACCGGGTAGGACGGCACGGCACCGAACGCGGCCGTCGCACCCGCCGAGGACGGGGGCTGGCCGAGGCCGGAGGGGACCTGGGTGGGGGGCTGGGTCGGCGCCTGGGCGGGCGACGGGGTGGGGGCCTGCGTGGGGGCCTGCGTGGGCGCGCTGTACGACGTCGCGCCCTCGGTCGTGCCGACGCGCGCCGTGTCGTACTCCCGGCCGGTGCCCTCGGCCCAGCGCACGCCGCCGGGACCGGTGCTCTCGGGCGACGACGGCGCGGCGGACGACGTGCTGGACGACGGGCCAGGCGAGGCGGACGTCGACCCGCCGGGCGTGTCGGCCCCGGCGGGGCCGGAGCCGTCCGGGGCGGAGGGCGCGGCGTCGTTCTCGCTCATGTCCCAACCCTCTCGCATCGACCGTCCGGGCGCGTCGCCCGGAGTCCCGCTCCCGGCCCGTGCGCCGACGGGGGAAGCTGGTGGGGTGGAACGTCCCGCACCCGCCGCGCCGACCGAGGACTCCCCGGTCCCCGACGACCGTCCCGCGACGGTCGGCACGGACGGGCGCACAGGCGCTCCGCTCGGCACACCCACGGCCGCGCAGGCCGAGGGGCCCGCGCCGGTCGGCGACGACGAGGACCCCCCGCCCGGACTGATCCGGCACCTCCTGCAGGGCATCCCGCTGCGCCGGCGGGTCGGCATCCTCGTCTCGGTCGGCGGCGGGCTGCTCGTCGCGCTGATCTCGGTCGCGGTGTTCTTCACCGCCCAGCGCGCGCTCTACGACCAGCTCGACGAGAGCCTCGTCCAGCGCGCGACGGTGGCCGCGTCGGGCGACCTCGCCGATCCCCAGATCCTGCTGCGTGTGTCCTCCGACGCCCTCGCGGCGGGCGAGGTGCGTGTCGCGATCGTCACCTCGGACGGGGAGTTCGTCACCCTGCGGGGCAACAGCCCGCCGCTCGGCGCGGCCGAGGTGTCCGCGGCGCGCCAGGACCCGGCGACCTCGATGCGCACGGGCGTGGCGGACGGCGAGATCTACCGGGTCGTGGCGGTCTACGCGGGCGAGGGCCGCGCGCTCGTGCTCGCCCAGGAGCTGGAGCCGACGCGGCGGACGCTGTCGAAGCTCGCGGTGGTCCTCATCGTCGCCGGGGCCTCGGGGGTGCTGCTCGCCGCGCTCACCGGCGTCGCCATCGCCCGGGCCGGGCTGCGGCCCGTCGAGCGGCTGATCTCGGCGACCGAGCGCGTCGCCCGCACCGGCGACCTGCGCCCCATCCCGGTCACCGGCGGCGACGAACTCGCCCGCCTCACCAGGAGCTTCAACGCGATGCTCGCCGCGCTGGCGTCGTCGATCGAGCGACAACGCCGCCTCGTGGCCGACGCCGGGCACGAGCTGCGGACGCCGCTGACCTCGCTGCGCACCAACCTCGAGCTGCTCATGGCCTCCGACCGCGCGTCGGGGAGGCCCGGCGCGCCGACGCTCTCGGCGCAGGACCGCGAGGAGCTCCAGGCCGACCTGCGCGCCCAGGTGGACGAGCTCGCGAACCTCATCGGCGACGTCGTCGAGCTCGCCCGCGACGACCCACCGGAGGTCGCCGCCGAGCCGCTCGACCTCGCCGACGTCGTCGAGCGCGCGCTGGACCGGGCTCGGCGGCGCGCCACCGCCGAGAACGTCACGTTCGACGTCGACCTGGCGTCGTGCGAGGTCACCGGCGACGCCAACGCCCTCGAGCGCCTCACGCTGAACCTGCTGGACAACGCCGCGAAGTGGAGCCCGCCGGGCGGGCGGGTGCGGGTGACCCTGCGCGAGGGCGTGGCCCCGGAACGTCCGGGCACGGCGGTGCTCGAGGTGGCCGACCAGGGCCCGGGCATCGCCGACGAGGAGCTCGACCTGGTCTTCGAGCGCTTCTACCGCTCGCTGGACGCGCGGACGATGAGCGGGTCGGGGCTCGGGCTCTCGATCGTCGCCCAGGTCGCGGACCGCCACCACGGCGGCGTCTCCGCCCGCCGCGCGCCCGAGGGCGGCGCGCTCCTGCGGTTCTGGATGCCCAGGAGATGACACCGACGGTGAACGTTCCACAAGACCTTCACGGAGCGTCACCGGGGCTGTACGTGTCCCTGTGACCCGGCTTACGGTCGCCTCGTCGGACAGAGACGGCGAGGAGAAGACCTGTGAGCAGACTGCGCTTCGGCACGTTCCTGGCCCCGTTCCACCGCGCCGGTGAGAACCCGACCCTGGCTCTGCAGCGCGACCTGGAGCTGGTCGAGCACCTGGACGCGCTGGGCATCGACGAAGCCTGGATCGGCGAGCACCACTCGGCGGGCAGCGAGATCATCGCGTCCCCGGAGATCTTCATCGCCGCCGCCGCGGAGCGGACCCGGCGGATCAAGCTCGGCACCGGAGTGACGTCGGCGAGCTACCACAACCCGCTGTGGGTGGCCGACCGCATGGTCCTGCTCGACCATCTCACCCGCGGGCGCTCGATGCTCGGCGTCGGCCCGGGCTCGCTGCCCAGCGACTCGGCGATGATCGGGCTGAACCCGACCGACACCCGCGAGCTGCTCGACGTCAACCTCGACATCATCATGCGGCTGCTGCGCGGCGAGGTCGTCACCGAGCAGACCCGGACCCACAACCTCGTCGAGGCCCAGCTGCAGCTGCGGCCCTACACCGAGCCGTGCTTCGACATCGCCGTCGCGGCCGTCGCGTCGCCCACCGGGCCGCGCATGGCCGGCCGGCACGGCGTGGGCCTGCTCTCGATCGGCGCGACGCTGACCCAGGACGGGTTCGACGCGCTCGCCCACCACTGGAACGTCGTCGAGGAGCGCGCCCAGCACTACGGGCAGCCGACGCCGGACCGCGAGAAGTGGCGGCTCGTGGGTCTCATGCACATCGCCGAGACCAAGGAGCAGGCCTACCGCGAGGTCGAGTACGGGATCGAGAACTGGTTCCGCTACTTCCAGAAGACCGCGGCGTTCCCGCAGATGGCGGTCGAGGGCGGCGACCTCAAGGAGATGATCGACTTCATCAACGAGGCCGGCGTCGGGGCGATCGGGACGCCGGATGACGCGAAGGCCCAGGTCCAGCGGCTCGCCGACCAGTCCGGCGGCTTCGGCGCGATGTTGCTGCTCGGGCACGAGTGGGCGAACCCGCAGGCGACGAAGCGGTCGTGGGAGCTCATCGCCCAGAACGTGGTCCCACACTTCCAGGGCACGACCTGGGGCGGGCGCAGCCACGCCGAGTCGACCCAGGCCGCCAAGGAGCGCGCGGGCCTGCGGCGCGACGAGTTCGCGGCCACGCAGCTCGACGCCGTCGACCACATGACGAAGAAGTACGAGGCCGAGGTCGCCTCGACGTAGCCCGAACCCATGTGAGCACTTTCCGGGCCTATAGGCCCGGAAAGTGCTCACATGCTCGTCACGGCGGGGTCTCGCGCAGGACGTAGCCCACGCCGCGGACGGTGTGGATGAGGCGGGCCTCGCCCTCGGCCTCGGTCTTGCGGCGCAGGTAGCCGACGTAGACCTCGAGGGCGTTGCCGGTGGTCGGGAAGTCGTAACCCCAGACGTCCTCGAGGATCCGGCTGCGCGTGAGCACGCGGCGCGGGTTGGCCATGAACAGCTCGAGCAGCGAGAACTCGGTGCGCGTGAGGCTGATCGGGCGCTCGCCGCGGCGGACGTCGCGGGTGACGGGGTCGAGCGAGAGGTCGGCGAAGCGCAGCGGCTCGGGGTCGGGCGCGCCCGACTCCTCGTCCGGCGAGGTCCGGCGCAGCAGCGCGCGCAGGCGCGCCAGCAGCTCCTCGAGGGCGAAGGGCTTGGCGAGGTAGTCGTCGGCACCCGCGTCGAGGCCGGCGACGCGGTCGGAGACCGCCTCGCGGGCGGTGAGCACGAGCACGGGGATGTCGTCGCCCGCGTTGCGCAGCCGGCGACACACCTCGAGCCCGTCGACCCTCGGCATCATCACGTCGAGGACGAGGGCGTCGGGCCGCGGCCCGGTCTCGTCGGCCAGGGCGTCGAGCGCCTGCTGCCCGTCCGCGGCGAGTTCGACCTGGTAGCCGTTGAACGCCAGCGAGCGGCGCAACGAGTCGCGCACCGCCCGGTCGTCGTCCGCGACGAGGATCCGCATGCTCTCAGTGTGGCCGGACGGCCTGAGACGGTGCTGAGACCGCCGCTCACCAACCCCACCCGTCCGGCCCAGCGTGATCGCGACACACGGTGGCGACACTCCGGCCCGAGTTGTCCGTTGTCGGATCGACATGAGCGACACGCAACCGCGCCGGGTCCCGGGGCGTCTCGCTCAGGGAGGATGTCCAGGCCAGGATCTCCCGGATCGGGATGAGGAGATGGGTGTGTCGAGGACGGAGCGCAGTCGCCCGGCACGGGGTCGAGGGCTCGACCGGAGGACGGCCGTCCCTCTCGTCGTGCTGCTCGCGATCGTCGCCCTGCTCGGTGGGTGTGCGGGTGGCGCCACCGCTCCGCCGCCCCCACCCGTGCCGCCGCTCGCCCTCGCCGCCTCGGTCGCGCCGGGCGCGGTCGACGTCGCCCCGGCCGACCCGCTGGTCGTGTCCGCCGCCGGCGGGCGCCTGACCTCGGTCACGGTCACCCCGACCGGTGGCGCCGCGCTCGCCGGCACCCCCGACCTGTCGGGCACGCGCTGGACGAGCCCGCAGCTCGCCTACGGCACCGAGTACCGGGTGCAGGCCGCGGGCGTCGACGAGGCGGGCCACCCCGGCGCCCCGCTGGACCAGACCTTCCGCACGGTCGCGCCCGAGGACACCCTCGAGATCGCGAGCATCCGCCCCACAAACGGGCAGACCGTCGGCATCGCCATGCCGATCTCGATCACCTTCGAGGCGCCCGTCACCGACCGCGCCGCCGTCGAGCGCCGGGTGTCGGTGCAGACCTCGATCCCCACCGAGGGCTCGTTCCGCTGGATGTCCGACGAGCAGCTCAACTGGCGCCCGAAGGAGTACTGGAAGCCGGGCACACAGGTGTCGGTGAACGCGCGCCTGTTCGGCGTCGACAGCGGCCAGGGCGTCTTCGGCGAGGAGGACCGCGCCTTCTCCTTCACCGTCGGCCGCGACCAGCGGGCCCGCGGCGACGTCAACGCCCACACGCTCGTGCTCTACCAGGACGGCCAGGAGCTGCGGAGCCTGCCGGCGTCGTACGGCCGCGACATCTACCCGACGCAGTACGGCGTCCACGTCGCGTTCGAGAAGCACGAGGTCAAGCGCATGCGCTCCGACACGTGGGGCGGGCCCGGCGAGGGGCAGCCCGGCTTCTACGACCAGAACCTGCCGCTGGCCGTGCGCATCTCCAACAACGGCGAGTTCGTGCACGTCAACCCGGACTCGGTCAGCGCCCAGGGCCGCCGCAACGTCTCGCACGGCTGCGTGAACCTCTCGCCCGCCAACGGCCGCTTCTTCTACGACTGGGTGCAGATGGGCGACCCGGTGGAGATCGTCGGCTCCAGCCGCCCGCTGACCACGCGCGACGGCGACATCGCCGACTGGACGATCCCGTGGGAGGAGTACCGCCGGGGCTCGGCCCTGGCGTGACGACCCGCGCCGTGGCGCGCACCCACTCGGCGCGAGCAGCTAGAACTCGACGCGGACCAGCCCGAGCACCTCGGCGCGCCAGTCGGCGTAGGCCTTGCCGATCGCCTGACGGTCGGCGGCCTGCTCGGACGGGGTCGCCGACGGCGAGCCGCCGTCGAGGCTCGCGGCGATGTCGGCGCCGCTCCACTCGGGGCCGGCCGTGCGCACCCGCAGGTGGCCCGGCGCCCGCTCCGCGCGCAGGGCGTGGGCGAGCACGCGCATCAGGGCGGTGCGCGCCTCCTGGTCGTCGGGCGCGTCGACGTCGATGTTCGTCTGCCCGCCGACGAGCACGACCGTCGACGTGTCGTGCAGCGCGGGCAGCACGGTCTCGGCGGCGCGGAAGCGGCTGAGCAGCCCCTCCGAGAGGAACTGCTCGACCCGCGAGACCAGACTGCCGCTGCGCGGGGTCATGGCCACGGGGAGCTGCACGTAGGCGTCGAAGGACCGCCCGGCCACCGCCTCGCCGAGGCGGTCGAGCGAGTCGACCACCGTGGTCTCCGCACCGGTCGCCCGGATGGCATCCGCCACCTCGTCGAGTCGATAGCCGCCACCGGTCACCAGCACGCTCGTCATGGCGCGTGACCCTAATCGGGGCGAGGCCGCTGTGACACGATCCGGGGCGACCGCGTAGAGCGCCACCACGCGGGCGGCCGCGTCGGCCATCTCCTCGCGGAGCTCGGCAGGCTCGATCACCTCGACCGCCTCGCCGTAGCCCAGCAGCCCGGCGCGCGCGGCGACGAGCGAGCGGAACGGTGCGGTCATCACCTCACGGCCGTCGTCCTCGACGCCCTCGGAACGCTCGACGGTTCTCCAGGGTCCCGCCTGCACGGCGAGCGCGACGCGGCGCAGCGTCGGGGCCCACGCCGGGTCGACGCGCACCCGCACGTCGACCTCGTCGGTCGGCGCCTGCAGCCGGTCGCGCAGCTCGGCCCACACCTCGGCGAGGCCCCGCTCGTCGGGACGGCGGGCGGGCGTCCCGGTGGCGGCGACGTCGCGGACCCGGCTGACCCGATACATCTTCGGCCGGCCGCGGTGGGCGGCCACGAGGTACCAGGTACCGGCCTTGCTGACCAGCCCGTACGGGTCGACGGTGCGCCACGTCGCCTCCGCCGCGTCGCCGGTGGCGTAGCGGATGCGAACCCGCGCGTCGGCGACCAGCGCGGCGTCGAGCGCGGGCAGGGCGGGCAGGTCCTCGGGCGCGCGCCGCCAGCCCTGGTGCTCGACGAGTAGGCGCCGCCGCGCCCGGTCGACGCCGTCGCGGCGCGCCTCGGGCACGGCCGCCAGCAGCTTGCGCGACGCCGACGCCAGCGCCGTCCCGAGCGCGGTGCCGTCGTTGGGGCCGTCCGTGGACGCCCCGAGCGCCACGAGCGCGCGCAGCTCGTCGTCGGTCATCCCGGTGACGTCGGTGCGGTAGCCCTCGAGGAGCGCGACGCCGCCGCGCCGCCCGCGCTCGCAGTACACGGGCACGCCGGCCGACGAGAGTGCCTCCACGTCGCGTTGCACGGTCCGCGTCGACACCTCCAGACGCCGGGCGATCTCGGGGGCGGGCAGGCGGCCGTGGGTCTGCAGGAGCAGCAGCGTCGCGAGCAGGCGGTCCGAGCGCACGTGTCGAGAATGCCCCAGAATCACGACAACAGGTGTCGTGTATGGGGTCGCATGCTGCTCCCATGACCGCACCCACCACCCACGTGCTGGATCCCCTCGGTCCGTTCGACCTCGAGCAGACCCGCGCCTTCGTCGGCCGCCGGGTCCCCGCGATCGGTCGGCTCATGGCCGCCCACCCAGGGCTGCGCCCGACCCTGTTCGGCGGCGCCTACGAGGCCGCCGCGTGGGGCGTGGTCTCGGCCCGGATCGGCGAGCGCCAGGCGGGCGCGATCGTCCGCAGGCTCTCGGCGGCGCACGGCGAGCGGCTCACGGTCGGCGGCGGCGAGGTCGACGCGTTCCCGCGCCCCGAGGCCCTGCTCGCGATGACCGCGCTCCCGGGGCTCGCCGAGGAGAAGGTGCGCCGCCTGCACGGTGTCGCCGAGGCCGCGCTGGCCGGGGAGCTCGAGGTCGACCGGCTGCGCGCGCTCGGACCCGACGGCGCCCGGGCCGCGCTCCAGCGCCTGCGCGGCATCGGCGCGTTCTCCGCCTCCCTCGTCTGGCTGCGCGCCTGCGGCCTGGTCGACGAGTGGCCCGCCGGCGAGCCCCGCTGCCGCACGGCACTCGCCCGCGTGCACGGACGCCGTCTCGACGACGCGCTCGACGAGCTCATCGACGAGCTCATCGACGAGCTCCGCCCCTACCGCACCTGGGTCGCGCTGCTCCTGCGCGTGGCGCGCCCGGAAGACCACGACTGAGAACAGGAGATCACCATGACCGCTCCCGACCCCCGCGCCCTGCTCACCCGCGCGCTCGACCAGATCGGCGAGCTCGTCGCGGCCACCCCCGCCGACGCCCTCGACCGCCCCACCCCGTGCACCGACTGGGGCGTCCGCGCCCTGCTCGACCACCTCGTCGGCGTCCACCGCCGCATCGCCCACGTCGGCGCCGGCGGCCACTTCGCCGACATCGCGTCGCTGCCCGAGGTCGCGCCGGGCGCCCACGCCGCCGAGATCGTCGCCGCCCGCGCCGACGTCGACCGCGTGTGGGTGCACGACGAGACGGTCCTCGACCGCGTGCTCACCGTGCCCTGGGGCACCATGCCCGGCCGTATCGTCGGCTTCGGGTACGTCCAGGAGCTCACCGTGCACGCGTGGGACCTCGGCGCGGCGACCGGGCGCACCGAGGGTCTCGACGACGAGCTCGCCCTGGCCGTCGAGGACACCGCCCGCCGGGTGCTGCCCGCCGAGCCGCGCGGCGGGGACATCCCGTTCGGCCCGCCGGTCGCGGTCGGCGACGGCGCCGGGCCGTACGAGCGGCTGGTCGGCTGGCTCGGCCGCGACCCGCACGGACGTCTCGTCCGATGAGATCCGGGTGGTGCGGCGTTGCCGATCCTGCCGCTCGGTCTCGACGTCGGCCTCCTCGGCCCGTGCGGCACGGGCCTGGCCCTCGAAGAGGTGGACGCCTGAGCGATGAGTCGGGCGCCCGGGGCGCGTCCCACCACGAAAGGCACCACACCGGAAGGACGCCCACCATGGCCCGCCCCGTCGTCCACTTCGAGATCACCGGCCGAGACCCCGCGGCGCTCCGTCGCTGGTTCGGCGAGCTCTTCGCCTGGGAGTTCGACGAGCCCAGCACCGTCGCCGCGGGCATCTCCGACCCCGGCACGTACCACGTCACCGCCCCCGAGGGCGGTATCCCCGGCGGCGTCGCCGGCGGTCCGGACCACACCCCGGGAACGCGCTTCTACGTCGCCGTCGACGACGTCGAGGCCGCGCTCGCGCGGGCCGAGGAGCTCGGCGGGCACCGGGTGTTCGGCCCCGCCACGGCCCCGTCGGGCCTCGTGGTCGGGCACCTGGCCGACCCCGAGGGCAACGTCGTCGGACTCGCGGCCCTGCCCGGCTGAGACGGCATCCACCCCCGTCAATCGTTCCGAGTACGTATTATCCGAGGAGCGGGGAGTGGCCCGAGGGCCACCTGGGGCGCGACGGACGGGGGCGGACAGTGGCGACGAGGGCTGGGTCGGCTGGGTCGACGGCACCGGCGGGCGCGACCAGCACGGGCAAGGACGCCAGGCGCCGTGCCCGTCTGGACCCGCCCGCCGACCTCGTGGCCGCGCCGGGCTACGGCGCCCGGCGGCTCTACCAGGCCTACCTCTCCGCGTGGAACCGTCACGTCGACTCGGTGCTCACCGGCCCGCAGTTCGCCGTGCTCTCGGCCGTGCGGGCCTACCCGGACGCCGACCAGACGGCGCTGGCCAGCGCGGTCGCGCTGGACACCTCGACGATGGCCGACGTCTGCCGGCGCATGGAGCGCCGCGGCCTCATCGCCCGCCACGAGGCGCCCCACGACGCGCGCGCGAAGGTCCTGACGCTGACCGACGCGGGCGTCGAGGCGCTCGCCGAGACCAACCGCCGCGCCCGCGCGCTCGATGAGGCCCTGCTCGCCGGCTGCCCGGAGGAGCAGCGCCCGCACCTCGCGGCGCTCTTCAACGATCTCGGACAGCAGTGGGAGCAGGTCGCCGAGCGCCCCGAGCTCTGACACGGCCCCCTGATCGCACGCGGGGCAACCACCACGGGGCGACGAGCCCTCCTTCGTAGCCTGAACGGAGGATGCCGCCGCCTGCGATCTGTTACGTCCGTGTCTCGGGACACGTCCGGCTATTGCGTCCTCGGATAGTACGTGCTCGGATTGAACGCAGCCGAACGCGAGCACCACACCGGGAGGGCGGCCAGATGGCGAGCCAGTCGTTCGAGGTCACCATCGTCGGGGGAGGTCTGGGCGGCCTCTGCGCGGCGCTCTCGCTGCGCCAGCGCGGCACGCGCGTCACCGTCGTCGAGGCCGCGCCGGAGCTGGGCGAGATCGGCGCCGGTATCCAGACCGCGCCGAACGCCAGCCGCGTCCTCATCGGGCTCGGGCTGCGCCCGCAGCTCGAGGCGATCCGCACCCAGCCCGAGGACCAGGTCCGTCGCCGCTGGGCCGACGGCAGCATCATCGCCCAGCTGCCCCTGGGGCAGCGGGTGATCGACCAGTACGGCGCCCCGTACTGGCACTACCACCGCGCCGACCTGCACCGGGTCCTGCTGGACGCCTGCGCCGACCCCGAGGGTCCCGGCCCGGTCGTCGCGCTCCACACCGGCGCCAAGGTCACCGAGCTCGACCGCACCGACCCGACGCGCCCGGTCGCGGTCGCCGAGGACGGCCGCCGCTTCGCCGGCGACGTGCTGATCGGGGCCGATGGCATCCGCTCCGCGGTCCGCGACCTCGCGGGCTTCGACGACTCGCTCGTCTTCTCGGGCGAGATGGCCTACCGCGCGCTGATCCCCGGCGAGCTCGTCGCCGCGGACCCCGCGACGCGCTTCCTCATGGACCGCTATCACTCGACGATCTGGTACGGCCCCGACAAGCACCTCGTGCACTACGTCATCCGCAGCGGCCAGTACCTCAACGTCGTCGCGATCGTGCCGTGCACCGACACGATCGCCGCCGACTGGAGCGGCCCGGCCACCCCGGAGCAGCTCGCCGCGGACTTCGCCGACTGGGACGACCGGGTGCCCGCGATGCTCTCGAAGGCCAAGCCCGAGGACGTCTCGCTGTGGGCGATGTACCGGCGCCGCCGCGACCCGGTGTGGGTCGACGGCCGGGTCGCGCTGCTCGGCGACGCCTGCCACGCGATGCTCCCCTACCAGGCCCAGGGCGCGTCGCAGTCGATGGAGGACGCCGCGGTGCTCGCCGAGGAGCTCGGCCGGGTGACCCGCGACGACATCGACGGCGCGCTCGTGCGCTACGTGGACCGCCGCGCCAAGCACGCCGGGATGGTGCAGGACGCCTCGCTGCAGAACATGGCGTTCTACCACCTGCCCGACGGCCCCGAGCAGCGCGAGCGCGACGACAAGCTACGTCGGTTCGACGGCGAGTCCGACGTCTCGTACGACTGGCTGTGGAACGGCAGCCCGCTGCGCGACCACGACACCGAGTCCATCCACTACCAGTTCGCCCGCTGACGCGCGGACCGACACACCCCCACACCACCCGCGACGGGAGCGAACGCATGCGCACCGGAGACCAGATCGTCCAGGACCTCCCCTGGCGCTGGGGCGTCCAAGGAAAGATCTTCCTCATCGGCGGCCTCGGCTACATGTTCGACGCCTGGGACGTCGCCCTCAACGGCTTCCTCACCCCGCTGATCGGCACCGAGTTCGGGCTCTCGCCCGCCCAGCGCGGCCTGGTCGCCACCGCGAACCTCATCGGCATGGCCGTCGGCGCCGTCGCCTGGGGCACGGTCGCGGACCGCATCGGGCGCAAGAAGGCCTTCAGCATCACTCTGTTGATCTTCGCGCTCTTCTCGGTGCTCGGCGCGCTCTCGCCCAACATCGAGATCTTCCTGCTGCTGCGCTTCCTCGCCGGTGTCGGCCTCGGTGGCTGTATCCCGGTCGACTACGCGATCGTCAGCGAGTTCTCGCCGAAGAAGCAGCGCGGCCGCGTGCTCGCCGCGATGGACGGGTGGTGGCCGATCGGTGCCACGCTCGCCGGCGTCTCGGCGACGCTGCTCGTGCCCGTGGAGGGCAACTGGCGCTGGATGCTCGTGCTGATGATCCTGCCGGCGCTCCTGCTGTTCTGGGTCCGCCGCGGGGTGCCGGAGTCGCCGCTCTACCTCTCCCGCAAGGGTCGCGAGGCCGAGGCCCGGGCGGTCATCGACGACATGGTGGCCCGGACCGGCGCCACCCCGGAGCCCTACTCCATCCCTGCCCCCGTCGCCGAGGACAAGCGCGGTGGCGCCGCGGCCGCCGCCGTCGACCAGCTGCGCCGCGTCTGGGCGTTCAACCCGCGCATCACCGCCGTCGCGTGGTCGCTGTTCATCGCCGTCATGCTCGTCTACTACGCCGCCCTGAGCTGGATGCCCTCGATCCTGCGGGCCCAGGGCTTCGGCGAGATCGCCGCGTTCGCCTCGACCACGCTGATGAACGCGCTCGGCATCGTCGGTGTCGCCATCTCCGTGCTCGTCGTCGACCGCTACGGCCGCAAGCGGGTCATCGCGATCTCCGGACCGGTCGCCGCCGCGACGCTGGTCCTGTTCTCGCTGCTGCTCGGCGCGCCGACCGCCGCGATCGTCGCCATCGGAGCCTTCGGCCTCTTCGCGCTGATCGTCATCCCGGTCATGTACGCCTACGTCTCCGAGCTCTACCCGACCGAGCTGCGCGCCTCGGGCTTCGGCTGGGCGTCGTCGTCGAGCCGCGCGATCACCGGCTTCGCCCCGCTGCTGTTCGGCAGCGTGCTCTGGCCGGTGCTGGGCCTGCCGCTGACGTTCACCCTGCTCGGTGTGCTGGTCGTCGGTGCCGTGATCTTCATGTGGGTCGGCGCGCCGGAGACCGCGGGCCGCGAGCTCGACCGCATCACCACCGACGTGCCCGACGGGCCGGCCGCGACCGACTCGGAGCGCACGCGCGCGTGACCGCCGTCTGACCAACGCCTGAACTGAGCGAAGGGCACCTTCGGTCGGCTAGTTGAGCCGAGGGTGCCCTTCGCCGGATCCTCGTTCCGCACCCGAGAGGAGGCGCGGGGCCATGAAGCCCGCCGCGTTCACCTACCACCGCGCGCACGACGTCGCCGACGCCGTCGCGCTGCTCACCGACCTCGCCGCGGCGGGCGGTGACCCCAAGGTCATCGCGGGCGGGCAGAGCCTCATGCCGATGATGAACTTCCGGCTCGCCCGCCCGTCGGCGCTCGTCGACCTCGGCCCGCTGCGCCGGATGCCGTCGATGACGGCCATCACCGAGCGGGACGACACCCTGACCCTCGGCGCGCTGGTCACCCACCACGCGGTGGAGACGGCCGGCCTCTCCCCCGCCTGGACCGTCCTCTCGCGCGCCATGCGCTGGGTCGGTCACCTGCCGATCCGCAGTCGCGGCACGGTCGCCGGCAGCCTCGTGCACGGGGACGCGACGGCCGAGTGGTGCCTGCTCGCGCTGCTCCTCGACGCCGTCGTCGTCGCCGAGGGCCCGTCGGGGCGCCGCGAGATCCCCGCCGACGACCTCTTCCACGGCTTCTACGCCACCGCCGTCGACCCCGACGAGGTCGTCGTCGAGGTCCGCTTCACCCGGCCCGCGCCGCACGCCGCGCTGTGCGAGTTCGCCCGGCGCCACGGCGACTTCGCGATCGTCGACGCGGCCGTGGCGCTCGACCTCGCCGGGGACGCCGTCACCGGCGGGCGGGTCGTCCTGGGCGGCGTCGCGCCGGCCCCGGTGCGGGTGCCGGAGGCCGAGGCGGTGCTCGCCCACGGTGGCACGCCGGACGACGCGCTCTGGGCCGCCGTCGCCGACGCGGCCGCCGCGGCCGTCGACCCCCCGGACGACGCGACCACCACCGCGGCCTACCGCCGGCGGCTGACGCGCACGCTCGTGGCCGATGCCTGTCGGGAGGCCGCGCCATGACGGCCACGGACCTGCCGACCGGGACCATGAACTCCGAGCCGCGGTGCGAGGGGCCCACGTTCGACGGGAAGAGGGGCCGCTGGGTCGGCGCCTCGATCCCCCGCCACGAGGACCCGCGCCTGCTCACCGGCCGCGGCCGTTTCGTCGACGACATCGCCCTGCCCGGGATGTTGCACGCGGGCTTCGTGCGCGCGACCGTCGCGCACGCCCACGTCACCGGGATCGACCTGACCGCCACCCGGGCGGTGGAGGGCGTCGTCGCCGCGTACGACGCGCGGGACCTGGCGCTCGGCGACATCGTCGCCCTGCTCGACCGGCCCGCCGAGGAGTTCACGCCGACGGCGATGCCGATCCTCGCCAAGGACAGGATCCGGTTCGTCGGCGAGCCGCTGGCGATCGTGATCGCGCGCGACCCGTACGCGGTCGAGGACGGCATCGAGGCCGCGGTCGTGGAGCACACCGCGCTCGACGCGGTGGTCGACGAGGAGAGCGGTTTCGCGCCGGGCGCACCGCTGGTCCACGACGAGGCGGCCGGGAACGTGCTGCTCGACGTGTCGATGTTCGACACGCCGGGCGTGGACGAGGCGTTCTCCGGCGCCGACCTGACCGTCGAGGTGACGACGCACAGCGGGCGGCAGAACGCGCTGCCGCTGGAGACGCGCGGGGTCGTCGCGTCGTGGGACGCCCGCGACGACCAGCTGCTCGTGCAGACGTGCACGCAGGTCCCCCACCAGGTCCGCACGCTCGTCGCGCGGTGCCTCGCCGTGCCCGAGCGCACGGTGCGCGTGACCGTCCCGGACATGGGCGGCGGCTTCGGCCAGAAGTGCGTGGTCGGGCGCGAGGAGGTCGCCGTCGCGGCCGTGGCGCAGCGGCTGCACCGCCCCGTGAAGTGGATCGAGGACCGGCGGGAGGCCCTGACCGCCGGCTTCCTGGCCCGCGAGCAGACCTACCGCACGCGCGCGGCGTTCGACGCCGACGGGCACATCACCGCGCTCGACGTCGACGTCGTCTGCGACATGGGCGCGTACTCCTGCTACCCCTTCACCGCGGGCATCGAGCCGCTGATGGCGTCCGCGGAGATGCCCAGCGTCTACCGGGTGCCCGCCTACCGCGTGCGCGGGCGGGCGCTGACCAGCAACAAGGCCCCGACCGCGCCGTATCGCGGGGTGAGCCGCCCGCAGTACGTGATGGCGATCGAGCGGGTCATGGAGAAGGCGGCGCGCGCCCTGGACCTGGACCCGGTCGAGGTGCGTCGGCGCAACGTCATCACCGAGTTCCCGTACACCGGCGTCAACGCCGTCACCTACGACCCGGGCACCTACCGCGAGTCGCTCGACCTCGCCGAGGCGACGATCCGGGACGAGGGCTGGTACGACGTGCGGAGCGTCGGCGACAGGACCGTCGGCATCGGCTTCTGCTGCTTCTCCGAGCGCACCGGGTACGGGTCCGAGGCGTTCGCCAAGCGCAAGATGACCGTGGTCCCCGGCTTCGACCTCTCCGAGATCCGGATGGACACCACCGGCGCGGTGGTCGTCACCAGCGGGACGATGAACCACGGCCAGTCGCACGAGACGACGTTCGCGCAGATCGTCGCCGACCGTCTCGGCATCGACGCCGCCCGGGTCAAGCTGCGCCAGGGCGACACCGAGCGCATCGCCTACGGGTGGGGCACGTTCGCGTCGCGGTCGGTGACGATCGGCGGCTCCGCGGTCGCGCTGGCCTCCGAGCGGCTCGGCGAGCTGCTGTGCCGCATCGCCGCGCACCTGCTGGAGACCCGCCCCGAGAACGTCGCGCTCGACGGCGACGGCGGCGTCGTCGCGCTCGACGACCCGTCGCGGCGACTGACCTACGAGGAGATCGCCGACGTCGCCTACCTGCGCAGTCACCTGCTGCCCAAGGACGTCGAGCCGACCCTGACCGCCACCGCGAGCTTCGACGTCCCCGGCGACGGGACGTTCTCGAACGCCACGCACGCCGTGGTCGTCGAGGCCGACCGGGGCACCGGGGCCATCCGCATCCTGCGCTACGTGTGCGTCGAGGACTGCGGGGTGGTGATCCACCCGAAGGTCGTCGACGGGCAGTGCCGCGGCGGGATCGCGCAGGGCATCGCGGGCGCGCTGTTCGAGGAGGTCACCTACGACGAGCACGGGGAGCCGTCGGCGGCGTCGTTCATCGACTACCTCGTGCCCACCGCGGCCGAGATCCCCGACGTGTCGATCTCGCACCTCGAGACGCCGTGCGCGTTCACCGAGAACGGGGCGAAGGGCGCCGGCGAGGGCGGCACGATCGGCGCGCCCGCCGCGGTGCTCAACGCCGTCAACGACGCGCTGCGCCACACCGGCGTCGAGCTCGACGTCACGCCGATCCATCCCCGGACGGTGCTGAGCGCTCTGGAGGGCGGGCTGTGAACGATCCGCATCTGCTGTCGCTGACGGTCAACGGGCGCGAGGAGGAGGTCGTCGTCGAGCCCCGCCGCACGCTCGCCGACGTCCTGCGCCACGACCTGCGCCTGACCGGCACCCACGTCGGCTGCGAGCACGGGGTGTGCGGCGCGTGCACCGTGCTCGTCGACGACGCCCCGGTCCGCGCCTGCCTGATGTTCGCGGTGCAGGCCGAGGGCGCCGAGGTCCACACCGTGGAGTCGCTCGACTCCGAGGGCCGGCTGTCGGACCTGCAGCAGTCGTTCTCCGATCACCACGGCCTGCAGTGCGGGTTCTGCACGCCCGGGTTCCTCATGCTGGCCG
Organism: Actinomycetospora sp. 2LY8.5; assembly: GCF_057180585.1. NCBI lineage: Bacteria > Bacillati > Actinomycetota > Actinomycetes > Pseudonocardiales > Pseudonocardiaceae > Actinomycetospora > Actinomycetospora sp. 2LY8.5. Next base: position 17,709 of record NZ_JBXUHE010000026.1, on the reverse strand, counting down.
AGGGTGTGCTCGCCGAGTCGCCGGACGCCGGTCGCGAGGAGATCCGCGAGGCGCTCTCGGCGAACCTGTGCCGCTGCACCGGCTACCAGACCATCGTCGACGCGGTGCACGCGACGGCGTGCTCGCGGCGTCGTCAGGAGGTCCCGTCGTGATCCTGGACAACCACCTCACCGTGCCGGCCGCGCCGGACGCGGTGTTCGCGCTGCTGGGCGACGTCGAGCGCGTGGCGGGCTGCCTGCCCGGCGCGACGCTCGAGGGCCGCGAGGGCGAGGCGTACCGCGGTCGCGTGAAGGTCAAGGTCGGCCCGATCAGCGCCGCGTACGCGGGCACGCTGCGGTTCACCGAGGTCGTGCCCGACCAGCGCACCCTGCGCCTGTCGGCGCGGGCTTCGGACGCCCACGGCGCGGGCGACGCCGAGGCCGACGTCGTGCTCTCGGTGGCCGAGGCCGACGGCGGCTCGACCCTCGACCTGCACACCGACCTGCTCATCCGCGGCAAGATCGCGCAGTTCGGGAAGGGCGCGATCACGACGGTCTCGAGCCGCCTGCTCGACCAGTTCGCCCGCAACCTCGCCGGCGAGCTCGCGGGCGGGTCAGGCGCCTCCGGTGCGAGCGATGCGGCATCGCTGGCGTCTGACGCCAGAATCACCACATCCTCGCCGCGCGACACGCCGAGCGAGGACCAGGCGCTCGACGGCCTCGCGATGCTCCTGCCACCCCACGCCGGCCGGTGGGCCGCGCTCGCCGGCGCCGCGGTGTTCGGCGTCGTGCAGGGCTACCTGCTCGGACGCCTGAAAGGCCAGAAGATGCTGATCGAGGAGCTGCGACGTGACCGCTGACAGCCTGCACGGGGCCGACACCGACGCCGTGTACGACCGCGCCGGCTTCGGCGCCACGGTCCCCCGGGGCCCGCGCCCGGCGCTGGTCGTCGTCGACCTCACCCGCGGCTTCACCGAGCCCGGCTTCGACCTCGGCGCCGACCTGACCGCCGAGGTCGCCGCGGCCGCCCGGCTCATCGAGACTGCGCACCGCCGCGACGTCCCGGTGATCGCCACGGTCGTCGCGTTCACCCCCGCCGAGGCCGACGGCGACGCGGTGGCGTGGCTGCGCAAGGCGCCCGGCGTCCGTGCGCTGCGCGAGGGCAGCGAGGCCGTCGCCCTCGACGCGCGCCTCGGCCTGTCCCCCGACGACCACGTGATCGTCAAGAAGGGCGCCTCGGCGTTCCACGGCTCGTCGCTGGCCGCACTGCTCACCGGCCTGCACGTCGACACCGCCGTGGTCTGCGGCGCCACGACGTCCGGCTGCGTGCGCGCCACCGCCGTCGACGCGGTGCAGTCCGGCTTCGACACGCTCGTCGTCGCCGAGGCCTGCGGCGACCGCGCGCAGGGCCCCCACGACGCCGCCCTGTTCGACCTGCAGGCCAAGTACGCCGACGTCGTCACCCTCGACGACGCCGTCTCCTACCTCGACGACCCCTTCCGGAAGGCCGATCGGTGACCGAATCCCCAGCACAGCGCGTCCTCACGCAGCCTGCGCTCGCCGACCTCGCCGAGACCGCGGCGGTGAGCCGCTGGGTGCGCTCCGGCGACCTGCGCCTGCACGTGCTCGACCACGGCCCCGTCGACGGGGTGCCGCTGCTGATCGTCCCGGGGATCACGAGCCCGGCGATCGCCATGGACTTCGTCGCCCGCGAGCTCACCGACCTCGTGCGCCCCCTGGTGCTCGACGTGCGCGGGCGCGGGTTCTCGGACAGCGCTCCCGACCCCGACGCCTACGACCTCGACACCTACGCCGCCGACGTCGCCGCGGTGATCGAGCAGCTGGTCCTCGAGCGGCCGATCGTGCTCGGGCACTCGATGGGCGCGCGGATCACCGCCGTCGCCGCCACTCGCCTCGACCTGCGTGGCACCGTGCTCGTCGACCCCCCGATGAGCGGCCCCGGACGCGGCCCCTACCCGACGACCCTCGAGGCGTTCCTCGGCCAGCTCGACCAGGCCCGCCGGGGCACCGACGCCGACGAGGTCGCGCAGTCGTGGCCGCGCTGGCCCCGCCGCGAGCAGGAGCTGCGCGCGCACTGGATGAGCTCGATCTCGCGGGACGCGATCGTCGCGACCCACGCGGGCTTCGAGTCCGAGGACTTCTTCGCCACCTGGCCCTCGGTGCCCGCCCCGACCGTGCTGATCCACGGCGGCGACAGCCCGGTCGTCACCGCCGCGGGCGCGGAGGAGGCGGCGAAGGCCAACCCGGAGGCGTCCGTCGTCGAGGTCCCGGGCACCGGGCACATGGTGTTCTGGGACGAGCCCACGGCCGCCCTCGCCGCGACCCGCGAGGCCCTGCGCTCGCTGCTCTGACACTTCACGGACGCGAGCAGCCGTTCGGCAGGGCGAGCCCACGGTCTCTCGGTCACGCACAACGTGCCCCTCGCGCGTCGATACACGCCACGCACACGGCGGCGCCCGCCCCGGACCTGGTCCGGGGCGGGCGCCGTCGTGAGAGGTCAGGCCGCGCGCGCGACGTCGCCCGGGTCGGCGACGGTGCCCGAGAGGAGCGCACCCGCACCCGGCACCCGGGTCTCGAGGCCCAGCGACGACAGGATGCGGAACGTCGTCGCCGTGGCCGCGGAGAGCACCGGGATGCCGACCTCGTCCTGCACGGCCTCGATCGACGGCAGCGAGGGCATCTGCACGCACGCCGAGAGCACGAGGGCGTCGGCGCCGGTGAGGTCGAGCTCCTTGTAGTGCTGCCGCAGGTCGGCGGGGTCGAGCCGGGCGACCGCGAGGTTGTCGGGGACCTCGAGCGACAGGGCGTCGACGACGTCGATGCCGGCGTCGGTGACGTAGTCGACGACGGCCTGCGTCAGCGGCTTCATGTAGGGCGTCACGAGGGCGACCCGGCGAGCGCCCAGCGCCGCGATCCCCGACAGCAGCGCCCCCGCCGACGAGACGACCGGCGCCGAGGAGCCCTCGGCCCGCAGGGCGCCGGTGATGTCGTCCTCGGCGGTGCAGTGGAAGCCGGGGCCCTGAGCCATGATCGCCACCAGGCACGCCGTGGCCACGACGTCCGGGCGGGCGTCGGCGAGCTCGGTCGCCGCGCGCGTGGCCTGGGCGTTCATGGCCTGCAGCTGCTCGGGCGTCACGTGCTGCATGCGCGCCCGCGCGGCGTGGAAGACGAACCGTTCGTCCGGGAGCACCTGCTCCCGCGCGGCCAGCATGCGCGGGAGCTCGGTCTCCATCGTGAGGTTGGAACTCGGGACGATCATCCCGATGTGGTGATCGGTCACCTCGTCGACACCGGCTTCATCTCGGGGACGGTGAGCGCCCCATTGTCGACGATCAGCTCGTCGTCGAGGTAGAGCGAGTTGCCGCGCATCGGGATGTCGAAGTGGCACGGCGTGTCGTTCGGGCCGCCGAGCTCGTTGTTCGGGCCGATCGAGAACATGACGTTGCCGTAGAAGCTGCGCAGCTCCATGCCCATGCCGCCCGGGAACTGGGTCAGGCCGTGCCAGTGGGCGCGCTCGTCGAGACCCCAGCCGACGTGCGACATCCCGTAGCCGCGGGGGTCGTCGAAGCTCTTGATGTACGACGCGAGCAGCTCCGCGTCGAGACCCCCACGGATGTCGCGGATGAAGCCCTGCTCGATCGTCAGCGTCACCGGCGTCTGCACGTAGGTGTTGAACGGCAGCAGCACGTCACCCGGCGAGAGCACGATCTGCCCGTCGACGCCGTCGTCGGCGCCGCCGGTGAACACGAACGCGGCCGGCCAGTGGTCCCAGCGCCCGGGGGTGTCGGTGTAGCCGTACTCCGACAGCGTCGGGTAGACCCCGAGCCGGTAGGTGACGTCGGTGCCCCCGGGGCTGGTGATGCGCATCGACTGGGCCTTGGCCAGCAGGTCGGCGCCGTACTCGACGCGCTCGCGCAGCTCGGTGGTCGGCATCAGACGCGCGAGCAGCTCGGGCGGCTCGACGGCGGTGAGGATGCGGGTACCGGCGTCCTGGATCGCGAACTGCTCGGGCGAGAACAGCAGGAACGTGCAGTCGACGAGCATGTCGACCGACTTGAGGGCCTCCACCGCGAGCGGGATGTCCCCCAGCCCCGAGTCGCCCACCGCCCACGCGCCCGACGCGCTGGCCGGCGACGGGAGCCGCAGGTGGAAGGTCGCCGCACCGAGCTGCTGCGCGGCCCACAGGAACGCGTCGGCGTACTCCCCGCGGTCCGCACCCCGGGTCAGCACGGCGACGGTCTCGCCCTCGTGCACCCCGCAGAGCGTGAGCTGCTGCAGGCAGATGTCGTTGAACAGGTTCTGGTCCATCGGTCGACCACCTCCGGTGTAAATCCGAGCACGTACTATCCGAGCACGCAAGGTCTGCAACGCAATCGTCACCGCCGATGGGCCGCGCGGCCTAGGGTCTACGGTGCCCCGGTGGCTCCCGAGGACGAACGCATCGCCCTGTTCCTCGACTACGAGAACCTCGCGATCGGTGCGCGCGACGGGCTCGGCGTCACCCCGTTCGACTTCGGCCCGGTCGCCGACGCGCTGGCCGAGCGGGGCCGGGTGGTGACCCGGCGTGCCTACGGCGACTGGTCGGCGTTCGACGAGGACCGCCGCCTGCTCGCCCGCGCGCAGGTCGAGCTGATCGAGATCCCGCAGCGCATCGGCGGCTCCCGCAAGAACGCGGCCGACATCAAGATGGCCGTCGACGCGATCGAGCTCGCGTACGAGCGCGGGTTCGTCACGACGTTCGCGATCGGGACCGGCGACTCCGACTTCACGCCGCTGATGCACAAGCTGCGCGAGATGGACAAGCGCGTCATCGGCATCGGCGTGCAGTCGTCGACGTCGAAGCTCCTGCCGGCGGCCTGCGACGAGTTCCTCTTCTACGACCGCCTCCCCGGTGTCGAGGGGCGGGCGGTGACGAGCCGACCGGCACGCCGCCGCACGCCGCCACCGGACCCCGTGCCCGTCGAGCCCGAGCCCGAGGAGGCACCGGGCGACGAGGCCGACCCCGACCTCGCCGCCGTCGTCACCAGCACGCTCGCCGGCCTCGCCCGCGCCACCGACGGCCCCGTGCGCGCCTCGACCCTCAAGCGCGCGATCCTGCGCAAGGACCCGACGTTCGACGAAGGTGATCAGGGCTTCCGCGGCTTCGGCGAGCTGCTGCGCCACCTCGAGAGCCGCGGCGTCCTCGCCCTCGCCCCCGGGACCGCGGCGGGCGACCCCGAAGTGGCGTTCCCCGAGGGCGCGTCGGCGGAGGACGAGGCGTTCGCGCTGTTCGCGACCACCGTCCGCGACCTGCAGGCCGCCGGCGGCCCGCCCCAGCTCTCGGGGCTGAAGGACCAGATCCGCAAGCGCGAGCCGGGGTTCTCCGAGAAGCGCTACGGGTTCTCCAACTTCCTGTCCTTCGCCCGCGCGGCCCGCGCCCGCGACCTCGTGACGATGGAATGGGACGAGCGCCGCGGCGACTACCAGCTCCGCGTGCCGTGACCAGCGCGGCGTGATCCCACCGTCGACCCGTCCGCTCACGTCCTCGCCCGGTGGTGCGGGGCGTACTCGCTGCGCCGGGAGGTGGTGACGCCGAGAGCGACGAGCGACTCGGCGGCGCGGGTGGCCGCGGCGACGCCGTCGAGCACCGGCACACCGACCTCGGCGGTCAGGGACGCGCAGAGGTCGGCCATGCCCGCGCACCCCAGCACCACCACGTCCGCCTCGTCCTGCGCGACCGCGGCCCGGCACTCGCGCAGGATCTTCTCGCGGGCCCCTGACGCCGGGTCCTCGAGCGCGAGCACCGCCACCTCGCAGGCCCGCACCCGCCGGCACGCGTGCGCCGTGCCGTACCGGTGCGCGAGCTCCTCGGCCCGCCCGGCGGTGCGGGCGAGCGTCGTGACCACCGAGAACGACCGTCCGAGGTAGAGCGCCGTGCGCATGGCCGCCTCCGCGATGCCGACCACCGGGCCGCGGGCCACCTCGCGGGCGGCGTCCAGGCCCGGGTCGCCGAAGCAGGCGATCACGTGCGCGTCCGCGCCGGGGTCGAGCGCCGCGAGCAGGCCCGGCACCGCCAGGGCCTCGTCGTGGTGGCTCTCGATCGCGGTGGGACCGTGCGGCGACGTCACCGCCGCGACCTCGGTGTCCGGCGCGGCCACCGACCGCGCCGCGGCCGCGATCGTCGCCGTCATCGACGCCGTGGTGTTCGGGTTGATCACCTGCAGCCGCACGACGTCCCCTCTCAGCGGTGCTGGCGGCGGCTCCCGCCGTGCCAGTCCTCGACGACACCGACCTGGTCGGTGGTCACACCGAACGCCGGCAGCTGCGGCTGCTCGCGCAGGCTGCGCTTGAGCTCGGCGAAGCCCGGGAACCGTGCGAGCCCGACGGTGTGGTCCCACAGCTCCCCGGCCTGCTCCTCGGTCGGCATCCGGCTGATCACCGGACCGAAGAACGCGAGCCCGTCGGGCGGGTCGACCTGGATGAGCGGGGTCCCGACGTCGCGCCCGGTCAGGGCGAGGCCCTCGTCCGTCTCGGCCCGCACGACCGCGTCCCAGGTCGTGTCGTCGAGGGACTCGACCAGCGACGTCGGCAGCCCGGCGTCCGCCAGCACCTCCCCGACGAACACGCCCGACCCGAGCGCTCCCCGCGCCTCGGCGGTGTCGGGCAGGAGCTTCACCTCGAAGACGTGACGGCCGAACGCCTCCTGCAGCCGGTCGAGGGCCTCCGGGCCGTGTTCGGCGCGGACGCGGGCCGCGACGCGCAGCATCCGCAGCCCGGCGGTGTGGCTCGCCCGGTACTCCGGCGGGAACTGCGCGTCGTAGTCCACCTGCGCGTTGAGCATCCACAGCGAGATGAAGCGCCACTCGACGGCGAGGTCGCGCTGCGGAGCCACCAGGCGCAGCCATTTGCTCGTCATCCAGCAGAAGGGGCAGACCGGGTCGAACCAGAAGCGGACATCCACGGCCGGGAGCCTAGGTCGGCGTGGTCTCCCCCGCCGTCTCCTCGACCGGCAGGACGTCGCCCGCGCGGCGCGAGAGGCCCCAGTGCAGCGCGAACGCGAGGCCCGCGCCGACGAACCAGCTGAACGACGCCGCGTCGCTGGAGCCGAACAGCACCAGCAGCATCGCGCCGACCGCGCCCACCACCGTCGCGGCGATCGCCACGGGGTTGTAGCCGCCGCGGTAGTGGTACCGGCCGGCCGGGGACAGCGTGTACATGTCGTCGACGTGCAGACGCCGGCGTTTGACGAGGAAGTAGTCGGCGATCAGCACACCGTAGAGCGGGCCGATGAACGCGCCGAGGGTGTCGAGCGTGTAGTGGATGACCTCCGGGCTGGAGTAGAGGTTCCACGGCGTGAGCAGCACCGACCCGACCGCCGCGATCATGCCGCCCGTCCGCCAGCTGATCTTGCGGGGGTTGACGTTGGAGAAGTCGAACGCGGGCGAGACGAAGTTCGCGACGATGTTGATGCCGATCGTGGCGATCATGAATGTGAGCGCGCCGAGCACCACGGCGAAGGTCGAGTCCAGGCGCGCGACCGTCTCCACCGGGTCGTCGATCATCTCGCCGAACACCGGCTGCGTCGCCGCGGCGGTGACCACCACGAGCAGCGCGAACACGAGGAAGTTCAGCGGCAGGCCCAGGAAGTTGCCCTTCCGGACCGCGGCGAACGACTTGCCGTAGCGGGTGAAGTCGCCGTAGTTGAGCATCGGGCCGGAGAAGTAGGAGACGATCAGCGCGATCGCCGTGAGCATCACCGGGAGCACAGCCCAGCCGGTGACCAGATCCTCCGAGAGGTTCAGGTCGATGTTCGACGGCCCGGCCTCGACGACGAGATAGCCGGCGAGCAGGAACATGACGACGTAGACGGCGGGGCCGCAGAAGTCGATGAACCTGCGGATCGCCTCCATGCCCTTCCAGAACACGAGGGCCTGCAGCACCCACATCAGTCCGAACGCGACCCACCCGAGTGCCGACAGGCCGGTGAAGCCGGTGGCGTCGTCGGCGTAGGGCGCGAGGCCCGGCCAGAGCTTGAGCGCCACGACCACGAGCGACGCCGACGCGAGGTAGGTCTGGATGCCGTACCAGGCGACGGCGATGAGCCCGCGGATGATCGCCGGGATGTTCGCGCCGAGCACGCCGAACGACGTCCGGCAGATGACCGGGTACGGCGTGCCCGTGGCCTGGCTCGGGCGGGCGACGAGGTTGCAGAGCACGTAGACGATCCCGATGCCGACGATCAGCGCGACGAACACCTGCCATGCCGCGAGCCCGAGCGCGAACAGGCTGCCGGCGGTGATGTAGCCGCCGACGGAGTGCACGTCGGACATCCAGAACGCGAAGAAGTTGTACGAACCCCAGTGCTGCTCACGCAGCGGCGCCAGGTCCTCGTTCGTCAGGCGTTCGTCGTACCCCTCCCGGCCGACGCCGCCGCCCACCGGGTGACCGGCGGCCTCGACGAGGTCGTCGTGCCCGGCGCTGAAGCCCGGGCGGACCGGCGGCGCCGCCGGGAGCTGCTCGGCCGTGCCGTCGCCGCGCGGGAGGGAGTCGGTCATGGGTGCCCCCGTCCGGGTGGGTGCGTCGGTTCGGACGCTAGGAACCCGAGGCCGCCCGGCGGGAGGTGCGGCGGCCTCTCTTCACGAGGACGTTACGCGTGGACACGCTCCGCGAGCACCGACCGGCCGGGGCCGTCCAGCTCGTCGCGCCCGGCGGCGGCCCGCTCAACCGACGCGCCGGGCGAGCGTGTCGCGTCCCGGACCCTCGAGCTCCTCGAGGGCGTCGGCGCGCCCCGCGGCGGCCATGAGCAGGGACTCCCCGGGGCCGCTGACCTCCGGGCCCGTCCCGTGGTGCCAGTCGATGTCGGTGGCCTGCAGGCGCAGACCGCGCGTGCGGGCGGCCGCGTGGATCGGCGTGGAGACCATCGCGAAGTCGAGGATCGCCCGCAGACGCTCGGGCTCGATCGCGCGCGGCAGGCCGAGCGGGCGGCGGATGTCCTGGTGGTGGATCGCCCCGTCGGTGAGCGCGATGCGGTAGCCGAAACGGGCGGTCATGCCCTCCGGGGTCCGGTAGCGCTTCACGAGGTCCAGGAGCCACCAGGGGTCGAGATCGCGGAGGGCGACCGCGCGCTGGTTGGCCCGGTTCGGCGAGCCGCCGGCGAGCACGAGCGTCCGCACGTACCCGGTCATGCCCTGCACGTCGAAGCCGATGACGTGGGCGACCACGTCGCGGACGCGCCACTTCGTGCAGAGCGAGGGGGCCTCCCACTGCTCGGGGGTGAGGGTGGTGAGGAGCGCGGCGAGGTCGGCGCGCTCGGCCTGGGCCAGCGCCCGACTGTCGGTCATGCCATCCGATCGTCCGCGGTCACCGTCGGTGATGGAACCGCCACGCTGGTGGAATCCGAGTTCACTCCCAGCTCGCCTCGCCGCGGCTCCGCTGTTCAGCCCAGTGAGGCCTGCAGCCGGCGCATCCCGGCGAGCCAGCGCTCGTAGTCCTCGCCCTTGCGGCGGAAGAACGTCAGCACCTCGGGGTGCGGCAGGATCAGGAACTCCTCGCGGCCGATCCCCTCGACGACGGCGGCGGCGACCGTCTCGGGGGTGAGTACCTCGCCGGCGGCGCGCACGGTGTTCGCGGCCAGCGAGCTCAGGCCCCCGTCGGTCTCGCCGCCGCCCGCCGTCTCGAGCATCGGCGTCGCGACCCCCATCGGGCACAGGGTGCTGACGCGGATGCCGCGCGACCCGTAGGTCACCGAGAGCCACTCGGCGAACGCGACCGCCGCGTGCTTGCTCACCGCGTAGGGCGCCGACCCGATCTGCGTGAGCAGCCCCGCCGCCGACGCCGTGGCGACGAAGTAGCCCTCGCCGCGCTCCAGCCAGCCGGGCAGCAGCAGCTTCGCGGCCGTGATGTGCGCGCGGACGTTGACGCCGAGGACCGTCTCCCACAGCTCGTCGGGGGTGTCCACCGGGTCGGTGCCCGCGGCGACGCCCGCGTTGGCCAGGTAGACGTCGACGGGCCCGAGCTCGCGCTCGACTTCGGCGAGCAGGGCCGCGGTGGCGTCGGCGTCGGTGACGTCGAGGACGCGCGCCATCGCCGCGCCCTCGACGGTCGGGGCGTCGAGGTCGACGGCGGCCACCCGGGCGCCGGCGTCGGCCAGGGCGGCCACGAGCGCGCCCCCGATGCCACCGCCGGCGCCGGTGACGACGGCGACGCGATCACGCAGGTCCATGGGCGCGGACCCTGTCAGACCCGCTCGATGATCGTCGCGTTGGACTGGCCGCCGCCCTCGCACATCGTCTGCAGGCCGCGGGTGCCGCCGGTGCGGCGCAGCTCGTGGACGAGCTTGGTCGCGAGGATCGCGCCGGTGGCGCCCAGGGGGTGGCCGGTGGCGATGGCGCCGCCGTTGACGTTGGTGCGCTCCAGCGACGCGCCGGTCTCCCGGGCCCAGGCCAGCACGACGGGGGCGAAGGCCTCGTTGCACTCGAAGAGGTCGATGTCGTCGATCGTCAGCTTCGCGCGGCGCAGGACGTCGCGGGTCGCGGGGATCGGGCCGGTGAGCATGAAGACGGGGTCCTCCCCCACCACCGACAGCGTGGTCACCTTGGCGATCGGCGTGAGGTCGTGGGTGCGCAGGGCGTCCTCGGAGACGACGAGCAGCGCGGCGGCACCCACCGAGACCTGGCTGGAGACGGCCGCGGTGAGCTCGTAGCCCTCGCGCAGCGGCGGGAGCGTCGCCATTTTCGCGACGTTCGCGTCGGGCCGGACGCCCTCGTCGCGGTCGAGGCCGTTCAGCGGGGCGATCTGGTCGGTGAACCTGCCCTCGTCGGCCGCCCGCGCCGCGCGGCGGTGGCTCTCGACGGCGAACTCCTCGAGCTGGGGGCGGCGGAGATCCCACTTCTCGGCGATGAGCTGGGCGCCGCGGAACTGGCTGATCTCCTGCTCGCCGTAGCGCTCGATCCAGCCCGGGCCCTCCCGGCGCGTGCCCATGCGCTCGAGGACCGCGGCGTTGGCGTCGATGGGGACGATCGCCATGTTCTCGACGCCGGCGGCGATGACCACGTCCTGCGTGCCCGAGAGCACGGCCTGGGCGGCGAAGTGCAGGGCCTGCTGCGAGGAGCCGCACGCGCGGTTGATCGTCACCCCGGGGACGTGCTCGGGGAAGCCCGCCGAGAGCCACGCCGTGCGCCCGACGACCCCGGCCTGCGGGCCGAGCTGGCTCACGCAGCCCATGAGCACGTCCTCGACCGCACCCGGGTCGATGCCGGTGCGCTCGACGAGCGCGGTGAGCGCGTGGGCGCCGAGATCGGCGGGGTGCACGTCGGCCAGCGCGCCCTTGCGCGTCCCCACCGGCGTGCGGACGGCGTCGACGATGTACGCCTCGGTCAAGGGCACGTGGTTTCTCCTCAGCAGCGATCGAGCGCGTGGCCCTACGGACACTCAGTGTCTGCGACACCACGCCGCTGACACCAGCGGGATCCTCAACCGGCCGCGCGGACCGCGCGGACGAGGCGACGGGCGCGGGCGATGTCGGGCGGGGTGAGCAGGCCGCCGACGCCGTGGCTCGTGCTCGGCTAGTACGTCCTGCTCGTAGGTCTTGATGACCTTGTCCATCACCGCGGGGTCGATCAGCCCGCGCTCCACCGCAGCGACTCCAGCGCCTCGGTGCACTGCGCGGGCTCGGGACGACGGGGTGGGGCGTCGGTCACCGGTCAGCGTCCTTCTCGGAGATCTTGGCAAGATAGCTCTCGAACAGATCGACGTGCACGGTGAACGGCTCGGCGCCGGCCAGGCACCGGGCCCGGGCGTCGACCGCTCCCGGCGCGAGGATGCTGCTGTCCTGCACCTTGAGCTCGGCGGCGTTGAGCCAGCGGCCGTCGTAGCCGTCGGCGAGGTGGCGCGCGGGTCCGCCGCCGCAGGTCCTCGAGCTGCTCGACCACGCCCAGTCTCGTGCGGTGGATCAGGCCTGCAAGGCCTTCTGCTCCTTCGCGACCTTCGCCTCCGCCTGCGCGGCGCGCTTCTCGGCCTTCCGCACGGCCTTCTCGGCGCGCTTCTCGGCCTTGCGCTCCGCGCGCCGCTGCCCGTTGCCCAGCACCAGCGCGGTACCGATGCCCAGCATCCAGATGTCCTTGGCGATGGGCGTGCCCTGCTGCGTGGGCCGCAGCTTCCCGTCGTGCATGCCGGGCGTGCGCAGGTAGAGCCCGAGCAGGCCCGCGGAGAACGCGGTCAGCGCGACGCCCGCGACGCGGCCGGGGACGAACGGCGCGAGCAGCACGCCGCCCACGGCGATCTCCCCGACGGCGAGGCCCTTGAGGAAGGTGGGCGGGTCGACGTCCTTGAGGAAGGGGTAGGTGCCCGACGCGAAGCCGTGAATCCCGGCGGCGGTCTCCTCGTCGCCGGCCCACTTCTGGAGGCCGGAGTTGAGGATGAACGCGCCGGTCGCGAGACGCTGCGGCACCTGGGCGAGGTCGACAGTGGTCATGGGTCGATCGTGCGCCTGTGACCGTCCGCGCGCACAGCGTGGACGGATCGTTCCGCCGACGTCCGGACCGCTAGGATCCGCGCGTGTCCGGTCACCCGGGCCCGATGACCATGCCCGCGATCGGGCTGCTCGTCGTCCCGCGGCGACATCGTGGTGCCGCCGGTGCCGATCCCGCGGGTGCTGAAGGACGTAGGGCGCCGAGCGGTCAGCCCCGTGTCGCCGCGAGGACGGCGGCGTAGCACCCGGGGTCGATCCGCGCGTCGACGAGACGCGGACCACGCCCCGCGCGGGCCAGGACGCCGTCCAGCTCGCCGCGTGAGGTGACGGTGTCGGCCGGCATCCCCACGGCCCGGGCCACCGCGGCGAAGTCGATCGCGCCGTAGCGCACCGCTCCCGCCGCGCCCTGGCCGGCGGTCTGCTTGATCTCGATCAGGCTCAGGGCGGCGTCGTCGAACACGACGACGGTGACGTCGAGGTCCAGGCGCACCACCGTCTCGAGCTCGGCGAGGGTCATGCCGAGCCCGCCGTCGCCCACGAAGCACACCACCGGCTCGCCGGGGCGGGCGAGCGCGGCGCCGATCGCGGCCGGCAGGGCGAACCCCATCGTGGCGAGCCCGTTCGAGATCAGCACGCGACGCGGGGCGGACGCCCGCCACAGCGGCATCGCCACGAGCATGTGGGCGCCGGCGTCGACGGTCAGCGTCGTCGCCGGGGTCGCCCGCTGCGCCACGGCGCGGACGACGTCGTGGGGTGTGAAGCCCGGCTCGGCGGGCTCGAGGGCGGCGAGGGCGCGGCGGCGGTGTTCGGCGGCGATCCCGGGCTCCCAGCGGTGGTCCAGGACCTCGAGCACGGCCGGCACGGTCCGTCCGAGCGGCCCGACGACGATCTCCGGCGCGCCGAACCACTGCCCGTCGACGGGGTCGGGGTGCAGCATCACCACCGGTGCGTCCTCGGTCCACGCGGACGGGATCGGTTCGACGGGGTCGACGCCGACGGCGAGCACGACGTCGGCGGCCTCCAGCAGCGGCCGCTCGAGGACACCGCCGGTGAACAGCCCGGCGCCCGCGTCGTCGGGGACCGCACCCTTGGCCTGGTAGGTGCACAGCACGGGCACGCCGCTCTCGGCGAGACGCGAGAGACCCGGCGCGTCGACGCCGGCGAGTCCGACCAGCACCACCGGGCGCCGGGCCCGGCGGACGAGCGCGAACGCCCGGTCCAGGGCGTCCTCGTCGAGGCACGGGCGGGGGCCGGGCTCCGGCGGCGGTCCGCCGTCGGAGGTCGGGTCGAGCTGGAGGTGCACGCCGCCGGCCGGTCCCCGGCGCGCGAGGGCGATCGCGGCTTCGGCCACGGTGCCGGGCTCCCGCATCCCGAGCGTGCCCGACCACTTGGCCAGCGGCCGGGTGGTCGCCTCCTGGTCGAGGCGCTGGTGGGCGACTCGCGCCGCCGCCCGCTGCGGCACGACGTCGCTGACCAGCACCAGCGGCGACCGGTCGAGGGTGGCCTGCGCAAGCCCCGTCGCGGCGGCCGTGACGCCCGGCCCGCGGGTCACCACCGCGGCTCCCGCGGTGCCGGTGAGCAGGCCGTGCGCCCCGGCCATGATCGCCGCGGCGGTCTCGTCGTGGGCGAGGACGAAGCGCAGGCCCTCCTGCTCGGCCGCCCCGACGGTGTCGAGGTTCGCCCCTCCGCCGGGCACGCCGAAGAGCACCGACGTGCCCGCTGCCCGCCAGGCCCGGGCGAGATCGACCGCCAGTGATCGTGCCGTCACGGAACTCCTGACCACGCTCGACGGATCGTTGTGCCCCCGATCACCGCAACCTACGCTCGGCCTGGAGGATCGCGCCCCCACCGTTGCGGGAGGACCCCGAGTGAGCATCAAGGTCGCCAACATCAAGGACGTCTCGCAGGGCGTGCAGCCCGGGCAGTTCACCGTCGGCGACCGGCACGACGTCGGGCACCTCGGCGAGCTCGACCCGACCTACCGCCAGCTGCTCGACCGTCCCGTCACCGCGACGGTGGCCGTGCTCGGCAGCGACGGGCTGCCCAACCTCACGCCGGTGTGGTTCGACTACGAGGGCGAGCTCGTGCTGCTCAACCTCGCGCACCACCGCAAGAAGGTCGACTGGCTGCGCGTCAACCCGCACGCGACGTTCCTCCTGATGAACCCCGACGACCCGTACCACTGGCTCTCGATCAAGACGACCGTGCGCCGCGAGATCGCCGAGGACGACCCCGTCGAGGGCAAGCGGGTCACCGACCAGCTCAACCGCATCTGGCTCAAGTACACCGGCGACGACGGCGAGTACGGGCTGCGCGACGCCTCGGTGAACGAGAGCCGCATCCTCTTCGAGCTCTCCGTCGACAAGATCGCGACGTTCGGCGTGCCGCCTCAGTGACCGTCCTGCCACCGTGACGCTGCGCGTGGCCGTCGTCGGCGGCTCGATCGGCGGCCTCACCGCCGCCCTGCTGCTGCGCGACCTCGGCGCCGAGGTGCACGTCTACGAGCGCTCCCGCTCCGAGCTCGACGCCCGCGGAGCGGGGATCGCGGTGCTCGACGCCACCGTGCGCTACTTCCGCGAGCGCAGCGGCGTCGAGCCGGACGGGTTCTGCTCACGCACGGCCGCGATCCGCTACCTGTGGCCGGACGGCTCGTGCCGCCACCGGATCGACCACGGCTACCGCTTCTCGTCGTGGAACGCGATCTACCGCGAGCTGCTGGCGCTGCTCGAGCCCGACCGGTACCACCTCGGCCGCGAGATGACCGCGTTCACCGGCGACGACAGCGGCGTGCGTGTGACGTTCGCCGACGGCGCCACGGTGGACGTCGACCTGCTCGTCGCCGCCGACGGCATCAACTCGATCACCCGCGACCGGCTCTTCCCCGACGCGACCTCGCGCTACGCCGGGTACGTCGCCTACCGCGGCACCGTGCCCGAGCGGGAGCTCACCGACGCGACGTTCGCCGAGCTCCGCGACGCGATCACCTACCAGGTGATCACCGCCAGCCATGTCCTCGTCTACCCGATCCCCGGGCCCGGCGGGACGACCGTGCCGGGCGAGCGGCTGGCCAACTTCGTCTGGTACCGCAACGTCGCCGACGGCGAGCCGCTGGATCGGCTGCTGGCCGGGCGCGACGGGCAGGAGCGCCGGGTGTCGGTGCCGCCGGGGATGCTCGCCGAGGAGGCGGTCGACGAGTTCCGGGGTGTCGCGCGGCGCGAGCTCGCGCCGCCGATCGCCGAGGTCGTCACGCGCGCCGAGCAGCCGTTCGCGCAGGCCGTCTACGACATCGAGGTGCCCGCGATGACCTCGGGACGGATCGCGGTGCTCGGTGACGCCGCGTTCGCCGTCCGCCCGCACGCCGCGGCCGGCACCGCCAAGGCCGCCGACGACGCGTGGGCGCTGGCGGACGCGCTGCGCGACCACGGTATGGACGAGGACGACGTCGGTGCAGCGCTCGCGGCGTGGGAGGACGGGCAGCTCGCGGTCGGGCGGGCGCTCCTGGAGCGCTGCCGCGACATCGGGCGCCGCTCGCAGCAGGACAACTCCTGGGACCCCGCGGACCCCGACCTGATCTTCGGCCTGCACGGACCCGGGCGCTGAGTCAGGCGCTGAGTCAGGCGCTGAGCCCGACGACGAGCCGCGGGAGGATCTCGCCCACTCCGCCGCGCAGCACCACCGTCGCGATGTCGTCGTACGGGGTCGGCTCGGCGTTGACGATGATGACCGCGGCCCCGGCCGCCGCGGCGAGGTCGACGACGCCGGCCGCCGGGTGGACGCCGAGCGAGGTGCCGGCGGCGAGGAGGACGTCGGTGTCGGCGGCCGCCTGCTGGGCGCGCCGGATGACGCCGGTGTCGAGGTTCTGGCCGAACGAGATCGTCGCCGATGTGAGGATGCCGCCGCAGTGCGGGCACGGCGGGTCGTCCTCGCCGGCAGCGACGCGGTCGAGCGCCTCGCCCATCGGCGCGCGGACCCCGCAGCTCAGGCACTGCGTGTGGTGCATCGTGCCGTGCAGCTCGACGACGACGTCGGGCGACGAGCCGGCCGCCTGGTGCAGCTCGTCGATGTTCTGGGTGAGCAGGGCGACGAGCCGTCCCGAGCGCTCGAGGTCGACCAGCGCCGTGTGCGCCGCAGCGGGACGGGCCTCCCAGACGGGGTGCACCGCGCGCTGGCGCCACGCCTCGCGACGCACCTCCGGGTCCTCGATGTAGGCCTGGATCGAGGAGAGGCGCTCGGCTGCCGGGTCACGGGTCCACACGCCCTGCGGGCCGCGGAAGTCCGGAATACCCGAATCGGTCGAGACGCCTGCTCCGGTCAGCACGGTCACGCGCGCCGCACGGGCGAGGAGGCCGGCGGCCCGTGCCAGGTCGTCGCCGTGGTCGTGGCTCATGCCTCCCCTGTCCCCCGTCCGGGCGTCGGCTGTAACACGCACTTCATTCCTCCCGAACTCACCCATGCGACGTCGTGAGCACCTCCGGGTGACGGACCCCCGGCTCCGGCGTGCAGGGGGAGGGTGTCGTGGGGACCCACCGTCAGTCGTCGGCCCGAGTCATCGGTGTGCACAGCCTGCCGACCGCCGTCATCTCGCTCATCAAGGAGCAGGCCACGACGCGCGAGCTCTACCGCGACCCGCTGCCCGAGGTGACGCACGCCGTGCGCACCGAGCTGGTCACGGGCACGACCGGCTGGTTCGGCCGGGGCCGGCAGCGCCGCCGCGCCACCGAGCTGCTGCTCACGCCGGACGTGCTCGTGGTGACCGACCGCGACCCCGACGCGCCCGACGCCGACGCGCAGGTCACGTTCCACCGGCTCGGACAGCTCGAGGTCGCCCGCATCGACGGTGCCGAGCCCGGCCTCGAGCTCGTCGGCACGCCGGTCGGCGCCACCGAACGCGGCTCGCGCGTGGTGGAGACCGACGGCGGTCCGGAGATCGACCGCTTCCACCGGGCGCTGCTCGAGGCGTCGCAGGACGCGCGGCGGGTCGACGTGCCGTCGTCGCGCATCCCGGCCGAGTCCGAGAGCGTCCACGAGCTGTTCTAGGTGTACTCGGCCGTCACGTTGGTGACAGGCGGGTGATCGGGGCTCGGCCGCGGCAGGCGGTGTGGGGGCGTCGGGTGTTGTAGTACTCGATCCAGTCGTCGAGGGCCAGGGTGCGATCCTGGTTGCTGGGGTAGGGCCGTCGGTAGGCCCACTCGCGGGCCAGGGTGCGGTTGAACCGTTCGACCTTGCCGTTGGTCCAGGGGCAGCGTGGCTTGATGAACTTCT
>NZ_JBXUHE010000025.1:0-103994 GCF_057180585.1 Actinomycetospora sp. 2LY8.5 | reverse complement strand
AGCGGTCGTTGGCGCCCTCCGACCACGGTGACAACACCCCCCAGATCATCAACGACAGGGGCACTCAGTCATGCCGTGGCCGGCGGCCTGCAAGCCCTCACCGGGCCTGATCAAGAAGGTAACGGGGTCGTCAGACGATGCGCGGGCCGAGCGCGGCCTTCACCGCGCGGCTCGCGCGGAACGCGCCGAGCACCTCGATCGACGCGATCGTGGCCGTCGCCAGCTCGACGGGGACGTCGTCGGCGATGGTGGCCAGACCGAGCACCCGGACGTGCACCTGCTCGCCGGCGTCGCGGAGGGCTTCGAGATCGCGCCGGGAGAAGTGCTGCGTGCCGAGCACGAGCGTGCGGCGCGCGACCGTGTGCTCGATCGCGGGCCCGCTCGCGGCGAGCTGGTTGCGGACGGCGGTGCGGATGAAGTCGGTGCGGTTGGTGAAGTGCCCCTCCTGCACCAGCAGGTCGATGCGGCCGAGGTCGACCGGGCCGATGTTGATCGTGATCTTCTCGGTCCCCGGTTCACCGACCACGCGACCCCTTCCACCATCCACATGGATGGTGCACGGATGGTCGACCGGAAATCAAGCCCGTGCGTCGTAACGGTGCAGCACCAGCGACGAATCCTCCAGCTGCCGGGTCCCCAGCAGGCGCAGCGGCACCCGGGTCGGCTCGGCCAGCAGCGGCACCCCGGTCCCGAGCAGGGCCGGACCGACCAGGACGTGCAGCTCGTCGACGAGCCCCGCGACCAGCAGCGGGTTCCACGTCGTGAAGCTGCCGAAGACGAGGATCTCGCCGCCGTCGCCGGCCGTGAGCTCCTCGACCACGTCGGCTGCCGACGCGCGGCGCACGACGCGGGTGATGTCGGCCCACGTCGAGCCCGGCTCGATCTCCAGCGAGTCGGAGACCACGACCTTCTCCAGAGTGTTGTGCACCCGGGAGATGTCGCGCTCCACCTCGCCGTGCGACGGGTCGTCGGCGACGCCCGGCCAGTACGCCCGGAACTCCTCGTAGGTGGTCCTCCCGGCGAGCAGGGTGCCGGCGGCGCGGAGGCGCTCGCCCGCGTAGTCGTTGAAGCCCTCGTCGAAGGGCATGACCATGACGTGCCCGCCGGGGCCGGCGACGAAGCCGTCGAGCGTGCAGATGGCGGTGACGACGAGCTTGCGCATCTCGGGGTGCTCCTTGTTCGTGTCGGTGTGCTGCCTTCACCGTGCTTCACCGTGCTTCACCGTGGAGACGGAGCCGGCTCGGGATTCCTCGACATACCGCCGGGAAATCTCGGTAGCGTCTCGGGCGTGACCGCGACGGTGCCCGACGACGGGCTCGTGGTGGTCCTCAAACAGGACTGCCCGACGTGTCAGCTGGTGGCGCCGGTCCTCGACGTCCTCGACGCCACCGTCTTCAGCCAGGACGACCCCGCGTTCCCGCCCGGGATCGCGGTCCGCGACGACACCGCGCTCGACGCCAGCGTCGCCTTGGGCATCGACGTCGTCCCGACCCTCCTGCGCCGCGAGGGCGGGCGCGAGACCGGGCGCACCGAAGGCTGGGACCGCGAGCGGTGGCGGGAACTCGCCGGAGTGGCCGACCTCGGCGCGGAGCTGCCGGAGTGGAAGCCGGGCTGCGGGTCGCGCATCCACGACCCCGCGGTGGCCAACGAGATGCTCGTGCGCGCCCGCGGCCACGAGCTCGCCGCCCGTCGCGTCGAACTCGCGGGCCTCGAGGACGAGGCCGAAGCGCTCCACGACCGGGGCTGGACCGACGGGCTGCCCGTGGTCGCGCCGACGCCGCTCCGGACACTGCGGATGCTCGCGGGCACCGCGCGGGCGGCGGACGAGGTCGTGGCCGTCGTCCCGCCGAACCTCGTGCCCGCCACCGTCGAGAAGGTCGCGATCAACGCGGTCCTCGCGGGCTGCCGCCCGGAGTACCTGCCGGTCGTGCTCGCCGCCGTCGAGGCCGCCTGCAGCACGGAGTTCAACGCGCACGGCCTGCTGGCCACCACGTGGGGCGCGGCCCCCGCGGTGCTCGTGCACGGTCCCGTCGCGCGCCGGATCGGGGTCAACGCCGGGGGCAACGCGCTCGGGCAGGGCACGCGAGCGAACTCGACGATCGGGCGCGCGCTGCAGCTGGTGATCCGCAACGTGGGCGGCGGGCGGCCCGGCGAGGTCGACCGGGCGACGCTGGGGCAGCCTGGCAAGGTGGGGCTCTGCTTCGCGGAGGACGAGGACGGCTCGCCGTGGGAGCCGCTGGCGGCCTCCCGCGGCGTGCCGGCCGGGGCGTCGGCGGTGACGGTGTTCGCCGCCGAGGGCGTCCGCGGCGTCGTCGACCAGATCTCGCGCACCCCGGAGTCGCTGGCCCGCACGCTGGCGGGCGCGCTGCGGGGCGTCGCGCACCCCAAGCTCACGGGCGGCTTCGACGCGATGCTCGTGCTCTCGCCGGAGCACGTCGCGGTGTTCGCCGAGGCCGGGTGGGACCGCGCCCGGTTCACCGCCGCCCTCGACGACCTGCTCCTGCTGCCGGCCGCGGAACTCGTGCGCGGTACCGACGGCATCGAGGAGGGCCTGCCCGCGGCGACCCGAGACCGGCCCAAGTTCCGCCCCGGCGGGCTCATGGTCGCCGTCGCCGGCGGGGGAGCGGGCAAGTTCTCGACCGTGATCGGCGGCTGGGTCGGCGGCCCCGGCGGCAGCAGCCCCGTCACCCGCGTGATCGAGGAGGAATGACGCGATGGTCATCGTGCTGGACCCCACCGACGAGTCGCGCCCGGCGGCGCGCACCGTCGGTCCCCGTCCCGACAGCCTCGCCGGGCGCACCGTCGGGCTGCTCGACATCTCCAAGCCGCGCGGCGAGGTCTACCTCGACCGGCTGGAGGCGCTGCTCGCCGAGCAGGGGGCGACGGTCCGCCGCTACGCCAAGCCGACCTTCACCAAGCCCATGCCCGCGGACCTGCGCGCGGAGATCGCCGCCGAGTGCGACGTGGTGATCGAGGCACTCGCCGATTGAGGCTCGTGCACGTCGTGCAGTGTGCACGACCTCGCCGCCCTCGAGGCCGACGGCGTCACCGCCACCGTCGTCGCGTCGACGGAGTTCGTGACCGCCACCGATGCCCAGGCCCGCGCGCTGGGGTTCGCGTCGGTGCCCGCCGTCTACGTCGCCCACCCGATCCAGGACCGCACCGACCCGGAGATGGCCGCGCTGGCCGACGACTCGCTGGCGCGGGTTCTGGCCGCGGTCACGGGCGGCACCCCGACCGGGTGACGCCGCGCCACGCCGCGTCGACACGCCGTGTGGCACACAGGCCACGGTCCGTCGAGCGTCCGCTCGGGTGGCACACAGAACAGCTGAGATCCGGTGCTCTCGGGCTCACGGCGGGCATACGCTCGGCCGTGATCCGGGAGGGAGCACCCAGATGACGGACGCCGAGGTCGCGCACCGGGCGGCGGTGGACGCGGTACGGGACGGGCTCGCGGCACTGCCGGCGGACGCTCCGGTCCGGCTGCGCAAGAAGACCTCCAACCTGTTCCGCTTCCGCGGCGGCGCGGGCGGGCTGACGGTCGACGGACTCGACCGCGTGCTCGCCGTCGACCCCGTGGCGCGCACCGCCGACGTCGCGGGCATGACGACCTACGAGGATCTCGTCGCGGCGACCCTGCCGCACGGGCTCATGCCACTGGTGGTCCCGCAGCTGAAGACGATCACGCTCGGGGGGGCGGTCGTCGGGCTCGGCATCGAGTCGTCGTCGTTCCGCGACGGACTGCCGCACGAGTCGGTGCTCGAGGCCGACGTGCTCACCGGCACGGGCGACATCCTGTCCACCCGAGCACCCACGGCCGGCTCCGCAGGCTCCGCGTCCGGAGACCACCCCGACCTGCTCTCCGGCCTGCCCAACTCCTACGGGACGCTGGGTTACGCGCTGCGCCTGCGCATCGAGCTCGCGCCGGTGCGGCCGTTCGTGCGCCTGCGCCACGTCCGGTTCGACACGGCCGAGGAGATCACCCAGGCGCTGGCCGACGTCGCGAAGACCCGCGAGTGGGCCGGCGAGCGCGTCGACTTCTGCGACGGCGTGGTGTTCTCCGGCCGCGAGCACTACATGACCGTCGGCGAGATGGTCGACACCGCGCCCTACCTCTCGGACTACACCGGCCAGCAGATCTACTACCGGTCGATCCAGCACCGTGCCGAGGTCTCAGGGGAGGTCTCAGGGGGAGTCGACTTCCTGACGATCCACGACTACCTGTGGCGCTGGGACACCGACTGGTTCTGGTGCTCGCGCGCCCTCGGCGTGCAGCAGCCGGCGGTGCGCCGGCTGTGGCCCGCCCGCTACCGGCGCTCGGACGTCTACCGCCGCATCGTCGCTCTCGACCGCCGCCTCGGCCTCTCGCAGGCGCTGGCGCGTCGCGAGGGCCACGCGGGCACCGAGCCGATCATCCAGGACGTCGAGGTGCCGGTGGACAGGCTGCCGGAGTTCCTCGCGTTCTTCCACGACGAGATCGGGATCAGCCCCGTCTGGCTGTGCCCCCTGCGACAGCGCGACCGGCGGAGCTGGCCGCTCTACCCCCTGGACCCCGACACGACCTACGTCAACGTCGGGTTCTGGTCGGACGCCCCGCTGTCCCCGGGCCAGGCGCCGGACCACCACAACCGGCGCATCGAGCAGGTGCTCATGGGGCTGGACGGGCACAAATCCCTGTACTCGACGTCCAGCTACACACCCGAGGAGTTCGACGCGCTGTACGGGGGGACGACCTACCGGGAGCTCAAGGCTCGCTACGACCCGGACGGCCGCCTCCCCGACCTCTACACCAAGACCGTGACGGGCTGAGGAGGATCGTCGTGCAGGTCGCCGAGATGTTCCGACCGGTGCTGGGGGAGCAGGCCCCCGTAGCCATCCGCGCCTACGACGGGAGCAGTTCGGCTCCGCCGGGAGCCCCGCCCGTGGCCACCGTCGACGTGCGCAGCGAGACCGCGCTCGCCTACCTCGCGGGCTCGCCCAACACCCTGGGCCTCGCGCGCGCCTACGTGTCCGGGCACCTGGACGTGGACGGCGACATCTACGAGGCGCTGACGGCGATGGGCGAGCTGACCGTCTCCGACGTCACGCCGGCGACACTCGTGCGCATGGCCGCGCGCCTGGCCCCGCTGCGGTTCAAGCGTCGCATCGCCCCGCCGCCCGAGGAGCACCGTCAGCACGGCAAGCGGCACTCCAAGGACCGCGACTCCGACGCGATCGAGCACCACTACGACGTGTCGAACCGCTTCTACGAGATGGTCCTCGGGCCCTCGATGGCCTACACCTGCGCGGTGTACCCGTCGGAGACCGCGACGCTCGAGGAAGCGCAGTTCACCAAGCACGCGCTGGTGGCCGAGAAGCTGCGCCTCGAGCCCGGGATGCGGCTGCTCGACGTCGGCTGCGGCTGGGGCCAGATGGCGATGCACGCCGCCGAGCACCACGGGGTGCGCGCACTGGGCGTGACGCTCTCGCGTGACCAGGCGAACTGGGCGCAGAAGGAGGTCGCGCGCCGCGGGCTCGGCGACCTCGTGGAGATCCGTCACGGCGACTACCGCGACGTCACCGAGGGCGGCTTCGACGCGGTCAGCTCGATCGGGCTCACCGAGCACATCGGGCGCCGCAACATCCCGGGCTACTTCCGCTTCCTCTACCGCAAGCTGCGCACGGGCGGGCGCCTGCTCAACCACTGCATCACCCGACCCGACGCCCACCACCGGGCCCACGCCGACCCGTTCATCGACCGGTACGTCTTCCCGGACGGGGAGCTGCTGCCGATCGGCTGGCTCGTGTCGCGGATGAACGCCGCCGGGTTCGAGATCCGGCACGAGGAGAACCTCCGCGAGCACTACGCGAAGACGCTCGCCGGGTGGACGGCCAACCTCGAGGCGAACTGGGACGAGTGCGTCGCCGAGGCCGGCGAGGGGCGCGCCCGCGTGTGGCGGCTCTACATGCCGGCGTGCCAGGTGGGCTTCGACCTGAACAACATCCAGCTCCACCAGGTGCTGGGGGTCAAGCTCGGCCCCGACGCCCGGTCCGGGTTCCCGCTGCGGCCCGCGTACTGAGCAGGCCGCGTGGCGGGGTGTCGTCGGGACCGCGGTCGGCGCCGGCATCGGTCATGACACCCCGCAGCTTGGCGACGGCGCGGTGCTGGGCGACCCGCACCGCTCCGGGCGTCGACCCGACCGCCACGGCGGTCTCCTCGGCGGAGAGCCCGACGACGACGCGCAGCACGAGGATCTCGCGCTGCGTGGCGGGCAGCTGGGCGAGCAGCGCGCGCATCTCGGCACTCGCGGACGACTCGAGGGCGTGCTGCTCGGGGCCGACGGCGTCGGTGAATCCCTCGGGGACCTCGTCGGTCGGCTCGGAGCGGTCGCGGCCGGCGTGGCGATGGGCGTCGACGACCTTGTGGGCGGCGATGCCGTAGACGAACGCGAGGAACGGCTTGCCCTGGTCGGTGTAGGTCGGCAGCGACTTGAGCACCGCCAGGCAGACCTCCTGGGCGACGTCGTCGGCGGCCACACCGGCGCGTTCGGTGCCCAGCCGCGAGCGGCAGTACCGCACCACGAGGGGGCGCAGGATCGCGAGCAGTTGGTTGAGCGCCGCCCTGTCGCCCGCCACGACGGCGGCGACGAGCCGGTCGATCTGGTCGGATTCCTCGGTCACCGGCGCCCCCACCGGCGTCCTGGCCCTGCCCTCACGGTTCCCCCCGAGCACGTCCGGGTCCTCGCCCGGCCTTGATCGTGATCGGGTCGTCACGGAGCGAACATGAAAGTCGCGGTGTGCGACCCGGTCGTGACCTCACCGTGCTCGATCGTGTGCGCGATGGGAAGGAGGCGCGCGGTCGGCGGCACGACTATCCGCCGGGCGGCCGATCGATCGTGTGCCATTCAACGTTTCCGGCCCGTGGTGACGCCGTCACCGGTCGGTCCTCGCCGACGAGCGGATCTCGATCACCGACGGTTCCCGGGCAGCGACTCCGCACTACCAGCATGATCCGATAATCGACATTATGTCATTTCGGCAGAAGTGGCCCTTCCCCATGTCAGCGGCGTGGCGTCGCTGTCATCCAGTGTCCGTAACGCCACGCGCTCGCCGGTGCTCACTCGTCGTCGGCGCCCGCCCCGGGTGACGTCCCGGGCTCCGACCCCGCATGATCATCGGGACCTCGGGCCTGGCGGACACCGCCCAGGCTCGTTCGAACACCTGAGCGAATCTCCCCTCCCTCGCGCCGCGGCGGGTGAGGCCTAGGCTCCCGCGCGGTGGCAGAACAGCGCGCGAGGTGGCCGGGCGCCGGCGCCCGGTGGGCGCTGCTGGTGGTGGTGACCGTCGCCGCGACCCTCGGGTTCGCCACGCTCGCGGTCCCCTCGGCCGCGCTGTTCGCCGGGCTCGCGGTGGCGACGGTCGTCGCGCTGGCGGGTCTCGGGCCGTCGGCGGTCCCGCGCCGGGCGACGAGCTCCGCGCAGGCCGTGATCGGCGTGGTGATCGGCCTGCTCGCCCGCCCCGAGACGCTCGCCGCCGTCGTCGCCGAGTGGTTCCCGATCCTGCTGATCAGCGTCGCCACCCTGCTGGTGAGCATGGCGGCGGGACTGGTGATGGGCGTGCAGCGCGGGGTGTCGCCGCTGACCGGCATGCTCGCGCAGACCGCGGGGGGCGCGTCCGGGCTGGTGGCGATCAGCTCCGAGCTCGGCGGCGACGAGCGGATCGTCTCCGTCGTCCAGTACGTCCGCGTCGGGCTGGTGACGGCGACGATGCCCGTGGTCGCGGTCGTCGGCTACGGCGCGGTCCACGTCGGGGCGAGCACCCCGGACGTCGTCGGCCCGACCGCGCCCTGGTGGGTCGGCGTCCTCATGCTCGTCGGGTGCGGGGTGGTCGGCGCCCCGATCGCCCGCGCCCTGCACGTGCCCGCGGGCTCGCTGCTCGGGCCGATGGTGCTGGCCGCGGCGGTGAGCATGTCCGGCCTGGTCGTCGGGGCGAGCGTGCCGAGCCTGCTGGTCGACCTCGCCTATGCGGCGATCGGGTGGCAGGCCGGCCTGAAGTTCACCCGCCGGGCGCTGGTCACCGTCGCGCGCGTCCTGCCGCTGGCGACCGCCCTGATCCTGGCCGTCATCGCGATCTGCGCCGGGCTGGGCCTGGTGCTCTCGTGGACGACCGGGATGACACCGCTCGAGGGCTACCTCGCGACCACGCCCGGTGGCGTGTACGCCGTGCTCGCCACCGCGATCTCCTCGGGCGCCGACGTGACCTCCGTCGTCGCGGTCCAGGTGCTGCGCGTGCTGCTCATGCTGCTGGTGGCGCCCGCGCTCGCCCGGTTCGTCGGCCGGCGCACCGGATAGCTCAGCGACGCAGGCCGTCGAGCAGGCGGGCCGGGGACACGGCGATCGCGAACGGCGCAGTCGGGGCGACGGCCTCGTCACCGAGAGCCCGCGGCGTCGTCGCGTACCGCCCGTCGGCGTCGAGCTCGAGCACCTCCAGCTCGCCGTCGCCGTCCGGGTCGAGGAGCCAGTACGACGGCACCCCGAGACGCTCGTCGTGCGCCTTCTTCGTGTTGCGGTCGTGCAGCCGCGTACTGCGCGAGGCGACCTCCGCGGCCAGCACCGGCGCGACGGGCAGGTTCGCTCGCGTGAGGTCCGCGTAGCGGCAGACGATGACGTCGGGCTGGAGTCGCGTGCAGCTCTCGGCGACGGTGGACGCCGCGGTGGACGCCAGCTCGGTCACGGCACTCATGGTCCCGCTCCTCCCCTGTCATCACCAGCCGCTACCGGATGCGCCGCACACCGTCCGGGGTGCTGAGGAAGACGCCGACCGTCCCGAGCCCCGCGCCGGACGCCGCGCCGTGCAGCGCCCGGGCCCATTCCTCGTCGGCGGGACCGGTCTCGCGGGGCCCGAAGCGCTCGAGCGCGAACAGGCACGCGCCGGGCCCGGCGTCGGTGGCCAGCGGCCCGCCGAGGTGCGCCAGCATGTCGCGCAGGCCATCGACGAGATGGGTCTCGGGGTAGCGCGGGGAGTCCGCGAGCGGGATGACGACGGGCGCCTGCCGGCGATCGCCGTCGACGAGCATCAGCCAGACGCATCCGTCCTGGGTCGCCGGGCCGACGATCGCGGCCACGCGGTCGTGCACGTCGTCGTCGGTGAGCAGGGGTGCGGCGTTCTCGGGTGTGACGGTCATCCGCCCACGGTGGACGCGGGCGGTGCACCGTGGGTGCCGATTCGCGAAAGCAAACCGCTCAGGGCCGCACCCGCTGCAGCAGCGGGATCGCCGCGATCTTCTCCTCGGTCAGCTGGTCCCAGTCGATCCGTCCCGGGTGGCGCGCCGCACGCGTGCAGGTGATGACGCGGTCGGCGGTGACGACGAGATCGAGGCGCACGTCGTGGTCGGTCACCGGGATGTCGCCGACCGGCACGACCTGCTGCTCGTGGACGGTGGTCACCACCGGGGTGTCCGGCGCGATCAGGCCGGCCTCGCCGGCCACGGCGAACTCGAGGTCGCTGAATCCCCCGCCCTTGCCCAGCCGCGCGCCGTCCTCCGCGACGGCCACACAGCCGGTGACGACCAGGTCGACGGGCTCGAGGTCGTCGACCGCCACCGTCCGCCCGGACCGGGACGCCCCCTTGATCGACGACGCCTTGCGCGGGGTGTCGGCGAGGTGCTCGGGGTCGAGCAGGAAGAACGGCGCCTCCTCGGCGAGGCGCGGCACCGCCATGTAGACGGTCTTGCCGTCCTGCAGGGCGCGCTGGCGCACCGGCCACTGCGCGGCGTCCGGGTTGCACTTCAGGGTCCGCGCGCGCCGCCAGACCTCGGTCCCGCGCAGGCGCTCGGCGGCCGTCTCGGCGCCGCTGACGTTCGGGATGCGCCCGTGCGCCCCCGGAAACCGCGCGAGCCTCCCGTCCTTCAGCGCGTCCCACACGCGCTGCCGCACCGCCGCCTTCGCCTCGTTCACCTCCGCGGGGCCACCCGCGTCCGCGTCATGTCGTCGGCTCCCTGCCACGGGGCGCCACGGTACGGGTCCCCCATTTGACAATTTTTCTTGTCAATGTTGTCGTGGGTCCGTGCTCGACGTGGACGTGATCGACGAACCGGCTGCCGCCGCGGCGGCCCTCGACCCCCTGCGCGCGCGCCTGCTGGCCGCGCTCGCCGAGCCCGGATCGGCCTCCACCCTGGCCGGTCGGGTCGGCCTCACCCGACAGAAGGTCAACTACCACCTGCGCACGCTCGAGGCCCACGGCCTGGTGCGCGAGGTCGCCCAACGCCCCAGGCGCGGGCTCACCGAACGGATGCTCGAGGCCTCGGCCGCCTCCTACCTGGTCTCCCCCGCCGCTCTGGGCGAGGCCGCGAGCAGCCCGGAGCGGGTCTCCGACCGGCTCTCGGCGCGCTACCTGCTCGCCCTCGGCGGACGACTGGTCCGCGAGGTGGGTGACCTCGCCCGCCGTGCCGACGCGCAGGACAAGCGCCTCGCGACCCTCGCGATCGACACCGAGATCAGCTTCGCCTCGGCGGCCGAGCGGGCCGCGTTCGCCGACGAGCTCGGTGCCGCGGTCCGCGAGCTCGCCGCCCGCTACCACGCCCCGGACGGCCGCCCCCACCGCCTCGTCGTCGGCGCGCACCCCGTGCCGGCCCCGACCACGGAGGACGACGCATGACCGAGAAGGACCCCCGCACCGTCGACCTCGAGGTCACGGTGCCCGGCACTCCCGAGCAGGTCTGGGACGCGATCGCGACCGGGCCCGGCATCAGCTCCTGGCTGCATCCGACCCGCGTCGGCGAGCACGTCGGCGGCGAGTTCGCCTTCGACATGGGCGGCGGCTTCTCCGACGGCGGCGAGGTCACCGCGTACGACGCCCCGGAGCGCTTCGCCACCGCGGCGACCTGGCCCGCCGGGAACGAGACCACCACGCTCGCCACCGAGTGGCTGGTCAGCACGCGCGACGAGGGCACCTGCGTCGTGCGCATGGTGATGAGCGGATTCGGCCACGGCGACGACTGGGACGACGAGATCGACGCCCTGCGCGAGGGCATGGCCTCCGCGCTGGAGACCCTGCGCCTCTACCTCGCCCACTTCCCGGGGCGGCGCCCGGCGACGATCTCCGAGGGCGCCGCGCTGGGCGGGTCGCAGCAGGACGCGTGGACCGCGCTGCTCGCCGCGACGGGTCTGGAGAAGGCCCGGGTGGGTGACCACGTGACGCTCGTCGGCACTCCGGAGCTCGTCGGCACCGTCGAGGTCCTCGCCCCCGGCCGGTATCTCAGCAGCGTCGTGCTCCTGATCGACGCGCCCGCCCCCGGCGTGGCCGACCTCGCCACCGCGGGCACCGACGGCCACGCCGCCGTGCACCTCACCTTCTTCGACGGCCCGAGCACCGACGCCACCGCCGTCGCCGACCGCGAGCGCGCCCGCTGGCGCGCCTGGCTCGAGGAGATCCGATGACCCGCCCCCGACTCGCCCTCGCCGTCCTCACGCTCCCGGCCCTGCTCGTCGCGCTCGACCTGTCCGTGCTGCTCGTGGCCCTCCCGCGCCTCGCGGAGGACCTGCACGCCGACGCGGCGGAACAGCTCTGGATCACCGACGTCTACGGCTTCCTCGTCGCCGGGTTCCTCGTGACGATGGGCAGCCTCGGTGACCGCATCGGACGGCGGCGCCTGCTGCTGATCGGTGCCGCGGCGTTCGGGGTGGCGTCGCTGGCCGCGGCTCTCGCACCGACCCCGGAGCTGCTCATCGCCGCCCGCGCGGGGCTGGGCATCGCCGGCGCCACCCTCATGCCCTCGGCGCTCGCGCTGGTCACGAGCCTGTACACCGATCCGCGTCGCCAGGGCATGGCCGTCGCGACCGTCTTCTCCGCGATCATGGCGGGCGGCGCGCTCGGACCGGCCCTCGGCGGCCTGCTGCTGCAGCACTACTGGTGGGGTTCGGTGTTCCTGCCCGGCGTCGCGGTGATGGTGCTGCTGCTCGCCGTCGGTCCGCGGCTGCTCCCGGAGGGTCCGGGCACCGGCGGCGGCCGCCTCGACCCCGCGAGCGTCGCCCTGTCGCTGCTCGCCCTGCTCCCGGTGGTCCACGGGGTCAAGGCGCTGGCGCGTGGCGATGTCGGCGCCACGACACTCGCCGCCCTCGTCGTCGGGGTGCTCGCGGGCGTCGCGTTCGTCCGCCGCCAGCGCCGCCTCCAGCACCCGCTGCTCGACCTGCGCCTGCTCGCGCACCCGGCGCTGCGCGGCGCGCTCGCCACGATGCTGCTCGGCGGCGTCGTCATGGGCGGGATGTTCCTCGTCATCACCCAGCACCTCCAGCTCGTGGCCGGCCTCGACCCGCTCACCGCCGGCCTCGCGACACTGCCCGGCACCGTGGCGATGCTGGCCGGGGTCCTCCTCGGGCCGGTGCTGGCGCGGCGGGTCCGCCCGGCGTGGGTGATGGCCGGCGGCATGGTGCTCGCCGCCGTCGGGCTGGCCGGCGTGGCGCTCGCGGCCCGGGCCGGCACGACGCCGATGACGGCCGCCTTCACGGTCGCCCTGTTCGGGATGGGCCTGCCCGGCGGCCTCGGCGTGGGTCTGGTGGTCGGCTCGGCGCCGCCCGCGCAGGCGGGATCGGCATCGTCGCTCTCGGAGACCGGCCAGGAGCTGGGGATGGCGGTGGGCCTCGCCGGGATGGGCAGCCTCGCGGTGGCGGTGTACCGCGGCCTCCTGCCCGCCGACATCCCGGCAGCCGCTCGCGAGGGGCTCGCCGGCGCCGTCACCACCGGCGACCCGGGCCTCCTCGACCCGGCCCGCGCGGCGTTCACCGGCGCGGTCACCGTGACCGCCGCGGTCGCCGCGGTGGTCCTCGTCGCGGTGTCCGCCCTGGTCGTCGCCAGGCTGCGGCACGTGCCGGTGACGCCGACCTCGACGCCGGAGCCCGAGCCCGTCGGCGGGTGAGTCAGGCCGCGCGCCACCGCCCGGGTGGGACCCCGTGCTCGGCACGGAAGCGGCGCACGAAGTAGCCGGCGTCGCGGAACCCCACCCGGGCGGCGACGGCGGCCACGGTCAGGTCGGTGTCGTGCAGCAGGCGGCGGGCCTCGCGCAGGCGGCGCTCGGTGATCCACTGCTGGACGGTCCGCCCGGTGCGCCGCCCCACGACCGTCGTCACGTGGCCCGGCGTCAGCCCGACCTCGGCCGCCACGTCGCGCAGGGACAGCGGCGCGCGAAAGCGGCGCTCGACGACCTCGAACACCGCCGCGAGCAGCGGCTCGTCACGGTCGCGGAGCTCGTCGGTGACCACCGCCTCGAGCCGGGTGAGGCCCACGAGCAGCAGCGTCAGGTACGCCCGGGCCGCCGCGGCCGCGCCGTCGCGACGCTCCCGCAGCTCGGTGTCGAGGGCGCGGACGTGCCCCAGCCATCGCTCCCGCTCCTCCCCCGGCACCGTGAACCGCTGCCCGCCGGCGCGGCCGTGGCCGAGGAGCGGGGCGAGCAACGGGTGGGAGCGCCACGAGACCAGCGAACCGGTCGCGGTCGGGTCGACGACGTCGGTCGGGAAGTAGACCATCCAGGCCTCGCTGTCCGGACCGACGTGCTGCGCCTGCGGGGCGACGACCGTGCCGGGTGCGAGCACCAGCACGTCGCCCGCCGCGAGCGGGACGTCGCGGTCGTCCACCCGCATCGTCCCGGTCCCGCGCTCGACGAGCAGGAGGAAGAGGAAGTCGTGGGCGTGGGCCTCGCGGACGGGCGGCCCGGCGGACGCGGTGCCCCCGACCGCGTGCCGCACGGTGACGTCGAGCCCGTCCGCGGCGCGCGGGTAGCCGACGAGCCGGACACCCGAAGAACGTCCCATCACGTCCGCGCTTCGTTCCTTGTCACCTGGTGAACGCCCGGCGACCGTGGACGCCGACACCGAATCACGTCCCACGAGGAGAGCACACCATGGCGGAGCCGGAGCGCGCCAGCACCGGTGATCGGTCCTACCTGCCCGCGACGACCAGCAGGGCGTTCCTGCCCTGGTACGACGCGATGAGCCGCGTGCTGGGCGCCGGGCGGGCGCACCGGCGGCTCGTCGCCCGGGCCGCACCGCCGCCCGGCGGACGGGTGCTGGAGATCGGCTGCGGCACCGGGAACGTGCTCGCCGCGCTCGCCCGGCGCCACCCGGACGTCGAGCTGATCGGTCTCGACCCGGACGCCGACGCGCTCGAGCGCGCCCGCACGAAACTGCCCGCCGACGCCCGGCTGGAGCAGGGCTTCGCCGACGCCGTGGCGCTGCCCGACGCGCACGTCGACCGGGTGCTGTCGTCGCTGATGTTCCATCACCTGCCCGCCGAGGAGCAGCCCGGCGCCCTGCGGGAGGCGCGCCGCGTGCTGCGCCCCGGCGGCTCGATCCACATCGTCGACATCGACGGTGAGGGGCGCGGACGGGTCGCGCGCCTGGTGGGGAAGGCGATGCACGCGCTGAGCCGGGCGACGCCGTCGCACGGCCACGGCCACGAGCACGGCCACGAGCACGGCCACGAGCACGGCCACGAGCACGGCCGGCACCCGCTGCGCCGGCATCCCTCCGACGCGGACGCCGTCGTCGCGCTCCTGACCGACGCCGGCTTCGTCGACGCCGAGGTCGTCGAGCGGCGCCGCTGGGTCATGGGGACGCTCGTCTCCTACCGGGCGCGGCTCAGAGCAGACGGGTGATCGCCGCCGTCGAGCGCGCGATGTCCTCCGGGGTCGTCGACCAGTTGGACACCGACAGACGCACCGCCGGGCGCCCCTGCCAGGCGGTCGTGCCGACCCAGCAGGTGCCGTCGCGGGCGACGGCGGCGGCGAGCTCGCGCGCGTCGCCCGCGCGCGGCCGGAACAGGACCTGGTTGAGCACCACGTCGTTGAGGATCTCGACGCCCGGGTGCGCACCGAGCTCGTCGGCGGCCTGGCGGGCGAGCGTGCAGCAGCGCTCGACGAGATCGGCGACGCCGTCGCGCCCGAGGCTGCGCAGGGCGGCGTGCACCGGGAGCGCCCGCGCGCGCCGGGAGCTCTCCGGGACGCGGCTGGAGGGGTCGGCGAGCTCCATCGGCAGGTAGGCGGCGGACAGGCTCATCGCCGCCGTCAGCGCCGCCGGGTCGCGCACGATCGCCATCCCGCAGTCGTAGGGGACGTTGAGCCACTTGTGCCCGTCGACGGTCCAGGAGTCGGCGCGCTCGGCACCGGCGACGAGGTGACGACGACCCGGGGCGGCCGCGGCCCACAGACCGAACGCCCCGTCGACGTGCAGCCACCGCTGCTCTCTCGAGGCGACGACCTCCACGACCTCCGCGATCGCGCCGAGCGGGTCCGACGCGCCGGTGTCCACCTGACCGGCCTGCGCGCACACGAGGACCGGGCCGTCGATCGCGGACAGCAGGTCACGCAGCACGTCGGCGCGCATCCGCCCCTGATCGTCGGCGGGCACGCGAACGGCCCGACCGGACCCGAACCCGAGCAGGCGCAGCGCCTGCAGGATCGTCGAGTGCGCGTGCTCGCCGATGACGACGGTCGGCACCGGCGCCCCGGCGAGCCCGTCGGTCCCGACGTCCCAGTCGGCGGCCGCGAGCAGGGCGTGCCGGGCAGCCGCGAGGCACACGACGTTGGCCATCTGCGCCCCGGTGACGAAGCCCAGCGCGACGCCCGCGGGCAGCCCGAGCAGCTCGCCCACCCAGCGCCCGGTGACCTCCTCCACCTGCGCCATCGCGGGCGACATCACGCGCGCGGCGACGTTCTGGTCGGCCGCCGAGACCATCCAGTCGGCGCCCAGCGCGGCCGGCAGCGAGCCGCCGGTGACGAACCCGAAGTAGCGCGGACCCGGCGTCGCCACCAGCCCCGGCTCGAGGGCGGCCGCGAGCGCGTCGAGGACCTCCGGGGCCGGCGTCCCGTGCGCCGGCAGCTCACCGTCGAGGTGGACACCGTCCTCGACGGGACGTCCCACCGGCCGGTCGGTCAGCGACGCCAGCCACTGCCTCGCGAACCGCCGTGCCCGGTCGAGGGTCTCGGCCCGCAGCGTCTCGTCCGGCAGCGTCTCGTCCACCACACCGCGGGACGCTACGCGGCGGGGCGCTCCACGAGCTGATCGTCTCCGGCGGCCGCCGAGCGGCGGGCGTGCGCCAGCGCCCACGCCCCGAGCAGTGCCACCACGAGCACCTCCGCCAGGGCGAGCCCCCGCTCGAGCAGCCCCAGCGGGACCGCGCGCCACCACGGCACGCCGGTGATCCCGCGCAGCGCGATGGCCCCGACGACCGGCAGGAACGACACGAGCGCCAGCCACGACCCCACGCGCACGCCGACCCGGAACGGTCGGGTGACCGGGTCGCTGCGGTGGCGCCGGGCGAGCAGCAGCGCGCCGAGGGGCAGGGTGAGGAACGCGGTGAGGCTCGCGTAGCGGTGGATGTAGCCCGAGAGGCTGGGGCCGATCGACCAGTTGGTCTTCTCGAACGCGACCACGAGCAGCAGCCCCACGCACCACGCGCCGAGCAGCACCACCGGGAGGGATCGCGCCGGCGCCAGCCGGGCCGCGACCAGGGCCGCGATCACCCCCGCCGACCCGAGCGCCAGAGCCACGACCGCGACGTCGAACAACCACCCGCCCGGCAGGAGCGCGTACTCACTGATCGTGCGCCGGATCGGGTCGACCCGGGACGAGGGCCCGACGAGGTGCATCGCCCCGATGACCACGAGCGCGAGCAGCACGCCGGCGATCCCGGTCCGCGCGCCGGGCGCCACGACGCGGGAGACGACACGGGGAACGACACGGGGACTCGCCACCTCGGAGGTCGTCACGCGGTGACCAACGTCGCGCCGCCCGCGCACGTTCCCGACCGCCCGGCGAGTGCCATCCATCTCTCACCACACCCGCGCGCCTACCTCCCGGTACGGCCGTACCGTGTCGACGGCGAGGAACCGCCCCGTCGGCACGGCGAATGCACGGCCATTCGGCCGAGAATGTTCCGACCCCTTTCCTGTTACCTCGATTCGCGTGATCGACGGTAGCACCTGATCGCCAACTATCCCGGACATCGTGTCCCGGGAATTGCGAATGGCGGAAATGCGCCGGCGCCGCCATCGTCGTCATCATGAGAGCGGCACAGCGCTACGACCAGGTCGTGATCACCGGGCTGGCGCACCTCGACGCCCCGCACGTGGTCACCTCCCGCGGGCTCGAGGACCGGATCGGCGAGACCCTCCGCCGCCTACGCATCACGCCCGGCCTGCTCGAGAAGCTCTCCGGCATCGTCGAGCGCCGCGTATGGGACGAGGGCATCGCGCCGAGCGAGGTCGCCGCGCGAGCCGGTGAGGTCGCGCTCGAGCGCAGCGGCGTCGACCGCGACGCGATCGGTGCGCTGATCAACACCTCGGTGAGCAGGGACCACCTCGAACCGTCGACGGCGAGCATCGTCCACGGCCGGATGGAATTGTCGCCGGAGGCCGTGAACTTCGACCTCGGCAATGCCTGTCTCGGATTCCTCAACGGCATGAACCTGGTCGCGACGATGATCGAGCGCGGCGAGATCGACCACGGTCTGGTCGTCGCCGGCGAGACGAGCCGCTACGCGATGGACTCGACGGTCGCCCGACTGGCGGGTGAGGGCGCCACGCGCACGATGTTCCACGAGCAGTTCGCCACCCTGACCGTCGGCTCGGGCGCGGTGGCCATGGTCCTCTCGCGCGCCGACGGGCCGGGCGGCCACCGGTTCCTCGGCGGGCTCGGCCGCGCCAGCACCAGCGGCAACGCCGACCTGTGCGTCGGTCAGGCCGACGAGATGCGCACCGACACGCGCGGCCTGCTCATGGCCGGGATGGAGCTCGCCGGGCGCACCTGGAAGGAGGCCGTCGACAGCTTCACGTGGGACGCGGCGGGGTTCGACGTCTACTGTCTGCACCAGGTCAGCAAGGTCCACACCCGCGCGGTCGCCGAGCAGCTCCAGCTCGACGAGGACCGTTTCCCGTCGCAGTTCCCGCGGTTCGGCAACATCGGCCCGGCGGGCGTGCCCACGGTGCTCAGCAAGGCCGTCGAGGACGGCACGGTGACCGACGGTTCGCGGGTCATGCTCATGGGCGTCGGCAGCGGCATCAACGCGGCCGCGGCGGAGGTGCTGTGGTGAGCAGGCAGGCCCTCACGGTGCCGGGCCATCCGTCCACGCCCCGGTCGGTCGAGATCGGCGGACACCGGATGTCCTACGTCGACGAGGGCTCGGGGCCGCCCGTGCTGCTGGTGCACGGCAACCCGACCTGGTCGTTCTACTGGCGATCGCTGCTGGCGGCGCTGCCCGCGGCCGGCCTGCGGGCCGTCGCGCCCGACCACATCGGGATGGGGCGCTCCGACACGCCCGGCGCCGACGAGTACCCGCACACCCTGCGCCGCCGGGTCGACGACCTCGCGGCCTTCGTCGACTCCCTCGATCTCGACGAGCCGGTCTCGCTCGTCGTGCACGACTGGGGCGGCCCCATCGCCCTGTCGTGGGCAGTGGAGAACCTCGACCGCCTCGACCGCCTGGTCCTGCTCAACACCGGCGCGTTCCCGCTCCCCCGCGGGCACCGGATTCCCTGGACGCTGCGGGCGGCGCGGCTGCCCGTCGTCGGGGACGTGGCCGTGCGCGGCCTCGGTGCCTTCTCCCGCGGCGCTCTCGTGCTCGGTACCGGCCGGGCGTGGCTGCCGGCCGAGGCCCGCCGCGGCCTGCTCGCCCCGTACGACGTCCCGGCGCACCGGGTGGCCGTGCACGCGTTCGTGCAGGACATCCCGACCGGCCCCGCGGACCCCGCTCACCCCGTCCTCGCGCGCCTCGCCGAGCGCCTGCCGCTGCTCGACGCGTTCCCCACGCAGATCTGGTGGGGCATGAAGGACCCGGTCTTCGACGGCCGGATCCTCGACGAGCTGAGGACGTACCTCCCGAGCGCCGAGGTGCACCGCCTCCCCGACGCCGGCCACTACGTGCTCGAGGACGCCGCCGCCCGGATCGTGCCGCGCGCCTGCACCTTCCTGGCCGGCGACCGTGGCTGAGCCGGCGGTGGCCTCCGCCACCACCCTGGACGGGATGCTCGCCGCGCACGCCGCGGCCGCCCCGCAGCGGCGTGCGCTCGTGCTGCCCGGGCCGCTCGGCAGCACCCGCACGGTGACCTTCGGAACGCTGGCGCGGCGGGTGGAGGACGCGGCGGCGGGGCTGCTCGCCGCCGGGATCGGGCCGGGCACCCGGACCGCGCTGCTCGTGCCGCCCGTCGCCGACTTCTTCGTGCTGGCCTACGCGCTGCTGCGGGTCCGCGCGGTCCCGGTCGTCGTCGACCCGGGGATCGGGGTGCGCCGGGTGCGCTCCTGTCTCGCGGAGGTCTCCCCGGAGGCGTTCGTCGGCGTGGCGAAGGCGCACCTCGCCCGCCGGGCCCTGCGCTGGTGTCCCGACGCACGGATCGCCGTGACGGCGGGCGGCCTCCCGGTGCCCGGGACCGTGTCGCTGCGACGGATCGAGCGCGCGGGCGCGCGCGGCCGCCCGGTGACCGCGGCACCGTGCCCGCCGGGCACGCCGGCCGCCATCCTGTTCACCAGCGGGAGCACCGGGCCGCCCAAGGGGGTCGAGCACTCCCCCGACGCCCTGCTGGCCCAGGCCGGTCTGGTCCGCGACCTGTACGGGCTCGGGCCCGGCGACGTCAGCCTCGCCACCTTCCCGCCCTTCGCCCTGTTCGGCCCCGCGCTGGGGATGACCACCGTCGTGCCGCGGATGGACCCCACCCGCCCGGCCTCGGTGGACCCGGCCCGGCTGGTGCACGCCGCGCGCCGCACCGGCGCGACCGTCATGTTCGGTTCGCCCGCCGTGCTCGACCGGCTCGGGCGCGGCGCGCCGGCCGGCACCCGCCTGCCCGGGCTGCGCCAGGTCGTCTCGGCCGGCGCACCCGTGCCCCGCGACACCCAGCGCCGCGTGCTGGCGCTGCTCGGGCCCGACGCCGAGGTCCACACGCCCTACGGCGCCACCGAGGCCCTGCCCGTCACCACCATCGGCAGCCGCGAGCTGCTCACCCTGCCCGACGACGGGATCTGCGTGGGGCGGCCGGTTCCCGGCGTCGACGTGACCCTGGTACGGATCGTCGACGGGCCGGCGGCGAGCGTCGCCGAGCTGGGCGAGGTCACGCCCGGCGAGGTCGGCGAGGTCGTCGTCCGCGGCCCGGTCGTGCGCGCCGGCTACGCCGAGCGTCCGGAGGCGACCGCGGCGGCCACCCTCGACTGGGACGGGGTACCGGCACACCGGATGGGTGACCTCGCGTCGGCCGACGCGCAGGGGCGGCTGTGGTTCGCCGGCCGCGTCGCCCACGTCGTGCACACCGCCGAGGGACCCCTCTACAGCGTGCCGTGCGAGGAGGTCGTCAACGCACACCCCGCCGTGCGGCGCTGCGCCCTGGTCGGCGTCGGGCCCTCGCGGGCCCGGCGTCCGGTGCTGGTCGTCGAGCTGCTGCGCCCGGCACGGCTCGACGCGGCCCTGCGCGACGAGCTGCTGGCGCTCGCCGCCGCGCACCCGCGCACCCGCACGATCCGCACGCTGCTGGAGCACCCGGGACTCCCCGTCGACCCGCGGCACAACTCGAAGATCGACCGCCCGGCCCTGGCCGCGTGGGCCGCCGGGGAGCTCGCGTGAAGGCGCTCGTCACCGGAGGCGGCGGATTCCTGGGTGGGGCGGTCGTCGCAGCCCTGCTCGCCCGGGGCGACACCGTCACCAGCCTCGCGCGCGGCGACTACCCGCACCTGCGTGAGCAGGGCGTGTCCACGGTCCGCGGCGACCTCGCCGACCCCGCGGTGGCGCGGCGCGCGGTCGAGGGGGTCGACGTCGTCCTGCACGTGGCCGCGAAGGCCGGGATCGGGGGACGTGCCGCGGACTTCCGCCGCAGCAATGTCGAGGGCACGCGCGTCCTGCTCGCGGCGTGCCGGGAGGCCGGCGTCGGGCGGCTGGTGTTCACCGGCACGCCGAGCGTGGTGCACGGCGGCGGCGACCTCCACGGCGGTGACGAGTCCCTGCCCTACGCCACCTCGTTCGACTCGGCGTACCCCGCCACCAAGGCCGAGGCCGAACGACTGGTCCTCGCCGCGAACGGCCCCGAGCTCGCGACCGTCGCGCTGCGACCACATCTCGTGTGGGGTCCCGGCGACACCCAGCTCGTGCCGCGCATCCTCCACCGCGCCCGCTCCGGCCGGCTCCGGCTGGTCGGCGACGGTTCGTCGCTGATCGACACGACCTACGTCGACGACGCGGCCGCCGCGCACCTCGACGCCGCCGACCGCGTGGCGCCCGACGCCGCGTGCGCAGGGCGCGCGTACTTCATCACCTCGGGCGATCCGCGCCCGATCCGCGAGCTGATCGACGGGATCCTCCGGGCGGGCGGGCTGCCGCCGGTGTCCGGCACGGTGCCCCGGCCGGTCGCGGTCGCGGCGGGCGCGGCCGTCGAGGCCGTCTGGGGGCTGCTGGGCCGCACCGACGACCCGCCGATGACCCGTTTCCTGGCCCGCCAGCTGTCCACCGCGCACTGGTTCGACATCACCGCGGCCCGGCGTGACCTGGGCTTCGCCCCGCGCGTCAGCCTCGACGAGGGCCTCGTGCGGCTGGCCGCCGCGCTGGGCACCGCACCGGCGACCTAGGACGGCACGGCGGCCCCGAAGCCGTCGGCGAGACCCACACAACGCCCGCCGGTGAAGATGCCGGCGCGGTAGTGCAGGCCGCCGGGGGCGTCGTCGACCGACAGCGCGACGTCGTAGGTCCGCGGGTGCGCGACCTCGTCGACGTACTGCACCTCCCAGGCGCTCGGCGCGAGCGCCTCGGGCGGTCCGCCGTCCATGTCGCCGAGCCGGCGCGTCAGGAAGGACGCGACGGCGTCGGCGTACCAGGACAGGACCGCGACGTTGTTGACGTGGCGGTTGGTGTCGACGTCGCCGATGCGCGTCGTCACCGCGTGTCCGTGCGCGTAGGCGCTGCGGTCGTGGCGCGCCGCCTCCGGGCGGGGCGGGGCGCCGCCCGGCTCGTCGATCACCAT
Organism: Actinomycetospora sp. 2LY8.5; assembly: GCF_057180585.1. Taxonomy (NCBI): domain Bacteria; kingdom Bacillati; phylum Actinomycetota; class Actinomycetes; order Pseudonocardiales; family Pseudonocardiaceae; genus Actinomycetospora; species Actinomycetospora sp. 2LY8.5. The sequence goes on along the minus strand of NZ_JBXUHE010000025.1, from coordinate 82,033 downwards.
CGCGGCGAGGTCGGTGCGCAGCTCGTCGGGCAGCCCGCAGGGCCCGGACGCGGTGGCCAGCACGGTCACCGAGTCCGACAGCGCGACGCAGCGGTCGCCCGCGAACACGCCGTGCCCCCACGAGTACGACGATCCGCCGATGCGCCGAACCCCGGTGCCGATGCGGTAGTCGCCGTCGAGCGTCATCGGCGCGAGGGCGCGGATCCGCTGCGCGGCCAGCAGGACACGGAACACCCCGAACCCGCCGTCCTCGACGAGACGCCGGAAGCGGGGCAGGGCCGCGGCGACGCGCGCCTCCTCGAACCAGCGGCCCAGCGCCACCGTCGTGACCCGGCCGTCGCCGCCCAGGTCGGCGTAGCGCGGGCTCGCGGGGCGCAGGACGGGGAACGCGGCGGGGTCGGTGAGGCGGTGGCCGTCCTGGTCCGTCGAAGGGTCCAGCGAGGGCCCCGCGGACAGGACCGGAGCGTGGTCGGCCATACGGCCCATGGTCGGTGACCGCGACCGGCGAGGCCCGCCGCCACCGCCCGGATCACATGTGACGACCGACCCCGGGATGGCCGGACCCGGTGACGGACTTCCCTCCGGGGTTCTTCGACCGCGCCGACGACACCGACGACCCGGTGATCGCGGCGAGCACCGCGCGCTCGACGGGCGTCGGGTCGCCGCCGGACAGGTCGAACTCGCCGGTGGGCAGCAGCGGTGGCTGGGCCATGAACCGCGGGCGGGTGCCGTGGTGCGGCTGGGCGGCGTGCACGAGGAACGGGTGGCAGAGGACGACGTCGCCCGCGGCCCCGGTCACGAGCGTCACCGGGCGGTGTTCGGAGGCCGGGACGGCGTCGCCGCAGAGGTCGAGCCACTCGCGGCCGTCCTCGCCGACGTCGGCGAGCAGCGGCGGGACGTCGCGGTGGGAGCCGACCCGTACACGCGTCGGCGCGTCGTCGGGACCCACCTCCGAGTACAGGAACAGCATCAGCAGCGCCCGCCCCCGCGAGCGCAGCGACACCCGCCCCTCCCCCGCCGCGCCGGCGAAGCTCGCCTCGAGGTGCCAGCCGTCGTCGCCGGCCGACTCCGGGTGAGGGAAGCGCACCGGCCACGTCCCGAGACCGCCGGGCTCGACCCACCGCCCCGGCCCCGCGAGCTGGTCGTAGGCCTCGCGGAGCACCGGCACCGTCGCGGCCTCCCGGAACGGGGCCGACGCGTACCCGCCGAGGCGCACCACGGGCCGCACCCACGTCGCCGGGTCGTCCGGCACGGCGCCCGACGCCTCCGTCACCGCCGCCCACAGCTCCTCGCGCCCCGCGGCGACGAGCTCCGGGGGCACGGCGCCGTCCACCCGCACGAACCCGTCGGTCACGAACGCGGCGATCTGGTCGTCGGTCAGCACGCCGCGCACGGTGGCCGAGGGAGCCGTCGGCGCGCCAGCGGATTCCGTGGCTACCCCGCCCCGACCGGCAGGTTGCGCATGATCGACAGGCCCGCCTGCCGAACGTGCCGCTCGCCCCCACACACCTCGCCGCGGCAGCGCTACTCCGCCGCCAGCCGCTCCAGTGCCGCGCGGGTCTCGGCGTCGGCGGGCACGAACGATTCCAGCGAGAGCTCGTCGAGCGTGACGTCCCAGGCGGCACCGAAGTGCGTGATCGTCGAGTACAGGCGCAGGTCGCCGTCGGGGTGCGCGATGTGCAGCGGCAGCATCACGTGCACGGCCCGGGCGGCGGCGCCGGTCGGGGCGGGCGGGGCGTAGCCGGCGAGCTCCTCGCGCAGGGCGACGAGGCGCGGGTCGCCGGTGAGGTCGCTGAGGCGCTCGAGGCGGTGCAGGAGGTGCCCCGCCCACTCCGGGAGGTTGCGCACGTGGGGTGCCAGCCCGTCGGGGTGCAGGCTCAGCCGGTAGACGTTCACCGGCGGCTCGAGCAGGGCCGGGTCGAGCAGGGCGAGCAGCGTGCCGACGGCGCGGTTGGCCATGACGACGTCGCCGCACCGGTCCACGACCAGGGCGGGGAACGGCTCGTGCCCGGTCAGCAGGTGCTCGAGCGCGTCCCGGACGGCGTCCAGGGCCTGGGCGTCGAGCCGCGACTCGCTGTAGGTGGGGGCGAATCCGGCCGCGAGCAGCAGCGTGTTGCGCTCGCGCAGCGGGACCTCGAGGTGCTCGCAGAGGTCCACCAGCAGCTCGCGGCTGGCCCGGGCGCGGCCGGTCTCCACGAAGCTCAGGTGCCGGGTGGAGACGCCGACGTCGAGCGCGAGGTCCATCTGGCTGCGCCGGCGGCGGGTGCGCCAGCCGCGCAGCAGGTCCCCGGGAGCGGGCCGGAACTCGAGCGTCGTCACGACGCCGACGCTAGGGGGCGCCGCCGCCCGCGGCCATGACCTACGAGGTCATCGACCCGCTTACCCCTCGCGCCGCAGGGTTCTTCTCGACGATCCCGACCGAGGAGGACCCCATGAGCACCACGACCCGCCCGACCGCCGGCACCCAGCGTTCCCTGCGGGGCGTCCTGCGCCTCGACGCCGCGGCCTCCGGCGCCCTGGGCGTCGCCGCGGCCGCCGGGGCCGGCACCCTCGACAGCCTCGTCGGTCTGTCGACGCCGCTGCTGCTCGGCGTCGGCATCTTCCTCGTCGTCTACGCCACGGGGCTGGTGCTGCTCGCGGGGCTGCGGGTGATCCCGCGCCCCCTGACGTGGGTCGTCGTGCTCGGCAACAGCGCCTGGGTGCTGATGAGCCTCGCGCTCGTCGTCGGCGCCTGGGAGCAGCTGACCGTGCTCGGTGTGATCGTCGTGATCGCCCAGGCCGCGGCGGTCGCCGTGTTCGCCGACCTCCAGTGGGCGACGGGTCTGCGGCGGCGGTGAGGCCCCGGGTTTGGCCGCTACTGGTTGGTATCGCTCGCCCAGCGAGCGATACCGACCAGTAACCGTGGTGACCGCAGCAAGGCGATCGCCGACCTCGACGTCGCCGTCGACGTCGCCGTCGCCGTCCTGGCCGGGGCGAGCGCGCGGGTCCGGAACCTGAGACGGGAATGCCGGCCCCCGCGGGGCGGGTTGCCGGGGTACAGGTGCATCCCCAGCCCAGGAGGTCGTCGTGGCCCTGACCATGTTCGGTGGCCCGTTGTCGCGCAAGGTGCCGGAGACCCGGACGTTCACCGTCGAGGGCCCCGCCCACTCGCTGCTGCTCGAGCCGTTCACCCGGCGCGTGCGCGCGGAGGTCGACGGGGTGACGGTGCTCGACACGACCCGCGGCGCGCTGCTGTTCGAGACCGGGCTGCCGCCGCAGCTCTACGTGCCCGAGGAGGACCTCCGGGCCGACCTCCTCGAGCCCAGCGACACCACGACCCACTGCCCCTTCAAGGGCGACGCGACCTACCGCTCGCTACGGGTCGGCGACCGCGTCGTTCCCGACGCGGTGTGGGCCTACCCCGAGCCCGTCCCCGAGTCGTCGTGGCTCGCCGGACTCGCGGTGCTGGCGCCGGAGGCGGCCGACCGCTGGTTCGACGAGGACGACGAGGTCATCGGGCGCCTGCCCGACCCCTACCACCGCGTCAGTCTCCGGAACACGAGCCGGCACGTCACCGTCACGACCACCGAGGGCGTGCCCGTGGCCGACGCGCAGGGCGGGGTGCTGCTCGGCGAGACCGGCCTGGTCGACCGCCTCTACATCCCGCGCGCGTCGGTCTCGGTGACACTCGAGCCCTCGGAGAAGCGCACGGTCTGCCCGTACAAGGGCTACGCCACGTACTACTCGGTGCGTCTGCCCGACGGGCGCGTCATCCCCGACGCCGCGTGGTCGTACGAGACGCCGACCGACGAGTCCCGCGCCATCGAGAACCTGGTCTGCTTCGCCCACGACGAGCTGACCGTCACCGCCTGATCAGGCCGGTTCCTCGTCCTGCGGCTGCGGGTGGGCGCCGGTCAGCGCGGCGGCGGCGTCACGCAGCACCTGCGCCTGCCCGGCGTACCGGGCCGTCTCGGTGATGAGGTGCAGCAGGATCCAGCGCAGCTCGATGTGCCCGCGCCGGTCGTCGCGGACGGTGTCGTCCAGCGACTCGGCGCCGGCCAGCGCGTCGCGGCCCTTCTCGCACACCTCGAGATAGGCACCGACGACGTCGTCCGGGGTCTCGACGTCCGCGAGCCGGAACCCGGGGACGTCCTCGTCGACATAGCTCGGCACGTGGCGACCGCCGCGCGCGCCCCAGCGCTCGACGAGCCACGTGCGCTCGAGCTCGGAGAGGTGCTTGACGATCGCGAGCAGGCTCGGCCCGTCCGGGGCGGGGATCCGGCGCCGCAGGGTCTCCTCGTGGAGCCCGTCGAGCGCGAGGACCACCAGCGCGCGGAAGTAGTCGAGCCAGCCCTCGAGGGCCTCACGCTCGTCGGCCACCTCCGGCGGCGACGGGCGGCGTTGCAGGGGGGCCTGGAACAGCACCGGCTCTCCTGGAGTCGTATCGCTCACACCTGACACACCGTCCGTCGTCGGGCGACCGCAGAACGTTACACCGCGCGGGGGACTGCCTACTCCTCCACGAGGACCTCGAGCGCCGGCAGCGCCGCCTCCAGCGCCGCCCGCTGCTCCGGGTCGAGACGGTCGAGCCGCTGGGCGAGCGACGCGGTGCGCTCGGTGCGGATGCGCCGTATCGCCGTGTGGCCCTCCTCCGAGAGGTGGATCAACGCGGAGCGCGCGTCCTGCGGGTCGGGCGTGCGGATCAGCAGGCCCGCGTCGTCGAGGGCGGCGAGCACGCGGCTCATCGTGGGCGGGGTGACCGCCTCACGGCGCGCCAGCTCCGAGAGGCGCAGCGGCGCGTGGTCCTCGATCGTGGCCAGCACGGACGTCTGCAGCGGCGGCAGGGCGGCCGCGGAGTCGACCCGGATACGGCGGTTGAGCCGGCCGATGGCCAGCCTCAGGCGCGACGGCAGGTCGGGATCCGACGACCCGGACCCGCTGGACGGCCCGGCCTGCGTCCCGGGGGCGGCGGAAGTGGACATACCTCATGGTCCCACGAGCACGTTACGGAGCGGTCAGAGCTTGCGCAGACGGATGCGTCTGACCGAGTGATCGCCGCCCTTCGTGAGCACCAGCCCGGCCCGGGAGCGGGTCGGCGCGATGTTCTCGCGCAGGTTCGGGCCGTTGATCTCGTCCCACAGCCGCGCGGCGTGGGCCCGGGCCGCCGCCTCGTCCATCTCCGCGTAGCGGCGGAAGTACGACGCCGGGTCCCGGAAGGCGGTCTCGCGCAGGGCCAGGAAGCGCTCGACGTACCAGCGCCGGACGTCCGCCGGGTGGGCGTCGACGTAGATGGAGAAGTCGATGAGGTCCGAGACGGCCAGCGCGCTCGCCCGCTCGCCGGTCTGCGGGGCCGGCTGGAGGACGTTGAGGCCCTCGAGCACGAGGATGTCCGGTCGCGACACGATCCGCTGCTCGTCGAGGACGTCGTAGACGAGGTGGGAGTACATCGGGACGGGCACCTCGGGCTTGCCCGCCTTGATGTCCGCGACGAAGCGCAGCAGCGCGCGCCGGTCGTAGGACTCCGGGAAGCCCTTGCGACCCATGAGGCCGCGGCGCTCCAGCTCGGCGTTCGAGTGCAGGAAGCCGTCGGTGGTCACCAGGGCCACGTCGGGGTGGTCGTCCCAGCGCGCCAGCAGCAGGCGCAGCAGCCGCGCCGTCGTCGACTTGCCGACCGACACCGACCCGGCGATGCCGATGACGAACGGCGTCGCCTCCTCGTCCTGGCGCAGGAACGTCCGGTAGGCGTCCAGCAGGCCGGAGTTCGCCCGGACGTGCAGGTCGAGCAGGCGCGAGACCGGCAGGTAGACGTCGCGCACCTCGTCGAGGTCGACCGGGTCGCCGAGCGAGCGCAGCTCCTCGAGCTCCTCGGCGGTCAGCGGGACGGCGCTGGTGTCGCGCAGCTGCGCCCAGGACCCACGGTCGAAGTCGACGAACGGGCTTCCACTCACGAGCCCGGCTCCGCTCCGCTGCGCGGGTGGCTGCTCATTCCCGCCCTCCGTGGCACATGGCGCGACATTGTCGTCGTGGGCGTGGGGTTCCCCGCCACCGGCTGCGGCGCAGGTCACCGAACCGAGCGGTCACTCCCGGCCCTGGGCGGTCGACATCAGCGCGTACTCGACCACGCACACCTCGGGCGGGAGGCCGAGCACGTGCACCACGGCGGCGGCGACCTGCTCGGGCGTCAGACCCAGCCCGTGCATCCGCTCCCGGAAGGCCGTGACGTCGTCGCGGCCGGCCTCGTCGGCCGCCATGAGGTCGGTCGCGACGAAGCCCGGAGCGACGGTGGTGACGCGCACGCCCCGCGCGCCCGCCTCGCGGCGCAGCGTCTCGTCGACCGCGTGCGCGGCGTGCTTGCTCGCCGCGTAGACCCCGCCCGCGGCCGAGGGCACCCGCCGGCCCGACATCGACGAGATCGTCACCCAGCTCGCACCGTCGCCCAGGTGCGGCAGCGCCGCGCGGGCCGTCGCGAGCAGGCCGTGCACGTTGACGTCGAACACCTCGCGCCACCGTTGCGGGTCCGTCTCCCCCACCGCCCCGAGGTGCATCGTGCCGGCGGCGGCCACGACGGCGTCGATCCCGCCGAGGGCGTCGGCGAGCTCGTCGACCCCACGCCTGACGGCCGTCGCGTCGGTGACGTCGGCGACGGCCGCCCGCCCGCCGACATCCTGGGCCAGCGCGGACAGCCGGTCGGCCCGCCGTGCCAGCAGCCCGACCCTCGCCCCGGCACCGGCCGCCGCCCGCACCACCGCGGCCCCGATGCCCGAGGACGCACCCGTCACCACCACACGCCGACCGTCGAGCGCTCCCACGGTGATCACCGTAAAGGGCGGCCCCGTCCCCGCGGCTACGCTCGTCGCCATGGTGAACGTGGCGACCAACGACCGTGTGGGACGCGAGGAGCTCGACGCGTTCCTGCGGACGCGGCACAAGGCGATCGTCGTGACCCGGCGCTCCGACGGCGGCGACCAGACCTCGCCGGTCACGCTCGGCATCGACGCCGACGGGCGCCTGCTCGTGTCCACCTACCCCGAGCGCGCCAAGGTCGCGAACATCCGCCGCGACCCGCGGGTGGCGATGTGCGTGCTGTCCGACGACTTCGACGGTCCCTGGGTCCACGTCGAGGGCGCCGCCGAGGTCCTCGACCTCCCCGACGCGCTCGACCCGCTGTGCGAGTACTTCCGCTCGATCTCCGGCGAGCACCCGGACTGGGACGAGTACCGCGAGGCCATGGCGAAGCAGGGCAAGTCGCTGATCCGGCTGTCGGTGGAACGCTGGGGGCCGATCGCCACCGGCGGCTTCCCGGCCCGATTGGCCACGGGCTGAGGCGGGGACTCGAACGATCGTGGACGTCCTGCTGTCGGTGCTCGGCCTCGTCGGGTTCGTCGCCGTCACCTTCGGCACCGCCATCTTCGTGGCGGCCGAGTTCTCCCTGACCAGCCTCGAGCGCAGCCAGATCGACAACCACGTCGCCGAGGTCGGCGACCGCCGGTCGAAGATCGTGCAGCGCGCGCACCGCAACCTCTCGTTCGAGCTCTCCGGCGCCCAGCTGGGCATCACGATCACCACGCTCGTCACCGGTTACCTCTCCGAGCCCGCGATCGCGACGCTGATCTCCCCGCTGCTCGAGGATCTCGGCCTGCCCGCGGGCGCGGCCGGCGGCACCGCGTCGGTCATCGCGCTGATCGTGGCCACCGCGCTGTCGATGACCTTCGGCGAGCTGGTGCCGAAGAACCTCGCGATCGCCCGCCCGATGGGCACCGCCCGGATGGTCGCGGGCATCCAGGCCGGCTTCTCGCGGGTGTTCTCGTACTTCATCGGCGGGCTCAACGGCTCGGCGAACTGGATCGTGCGGCGCCTCGGCGTCGAGCCCGCCGAGGAGCTGCGCTCGGCGCGCTCGCCGCAGGAGCTCGGCTCGCTGGTGGCCACGAGCGCCCAGCAGGGGACGCTCGACGAGGGCACCGCCGAGGTCATGGCCCGCTCCCTGCGGGTCGGCGATCGCCGCGCCGACGAGCTGATGACCCCGCGCGTGCGGGTCGAGTCGCTCTCCCAGGACGCCACGGTCGACGACCTGCTCGCCGCCACCGTGCGCACCGGGTTCTCCCGGTTCCCCGTCGTCGACCGCGACCTCGACGACATCCGCGGCGTCGTCCACGTCAAGCAGGCGTTCTCCGAGCCGCGGTCGCGCCGGGCGACGACCAAGCTGCGCAACCTCATGCGCACCGCCACCACCGTCCCCGACTCCCTCGACGGCGACGAACTGCTCGACCGCCTGCGCGGCGCGGGGCTGCAGATGGCGCTGGTGGTCGACGAGTACGGCGGCACCGCCGGCATCGTCACCCTCGAGGACCTCGTCGAGGAGATCGTCGGCGACGTCCGCGACGAGCACGACCGCGGCGAGGCGGCCCGCGTGCGCGACGAGGGCGAGGACACCTGGATCGTCTCGGGCATGCTGCGACCGGACGAGCTCGCCGACGCCGTCGGCTGGTCGTTCCCCGAGAGCGAGGTCTACGAGACGCTCGCGGGCTACATCGTCGCGGAGCTGCAGCGCCTCGCCAACGTCGGCGACGCGATCACGTGCGACGAGTGGCAGCTGATCGTGACCCGCGTGGACAACCGCCGCATCGCCGAGGTCCGGGTGGTGCGCCCGCCCCAGGTCCCGGCCGCCGTGTCGACCGACGGGGTGGAGGCGCCGACATGAGCGACATCGTCGCGGTGCTGCTGATGATCGCGCTGCTGTTCGCCAACGCGTTCTTCGTCGGCGCCGAGTTCTCGCTGATCACCGCGCGCCGCGACCGCCTCGAGGCCCTGCAGGCCGAGGGCGTGTCCGGGGCCGCCACGGTGCTGCGGGCCTCCGAGCACCTCTCGATGATGCTGGCCGCGGCCCAGCTGGGCATCACGATCTGCTCGCTGGCCCTCGGCTCGCTCGGCGAGCCCGCGGTCGCCCACCAGCTCGAGCGCGTGCTCGAGCCGATCGGCGTCCCGTCGGTGCTCGTCCACCCGATCGCCTTCGTGGTCGCGCTGACGATCGTGACGATCCTGCACATCGTCATCGGCGAGATGGTGCCCAAGAACATCGCCATCGCCGGTCCGGAGCGAACCTCGCTGTGGCTGGTGCCGGCGCTGGTGGCGTTCCTCAAGGTCACGCGGCCGGTCATCACGGTGCTGAACTGGTGCGCCAACCACGTCCTGCGGCTGTTCGGCGTGACGCCCGTGGACGAGCGGGACGCGGCCTACACGCCACAGGAGATCGCCGAGATGCTCTCGGAGTCGCGGCGCGAGGGGCTGCTGGACGCCTCGCAGACGCGCCGCCTCACCCAGGCGCTGAGCTCCGCCGAGCGCACCGTCGCGGACGTGTCGATCCCCCTGGACCGGGTCACCGTCCTTCCGCCCCACCCGACGGTCGGGGCGGTCGAGGAGGCCGTCGCCCGCACCGGCTTCTCGCGGTTCCCGGTGCAGGCCCCCCAGGCGCCCGACGCCCACCCACGCCTCGACACCCGCGCGCTCGAGGCCGGCACCACCCCGATCGGCCCGTCCGACGGCGACGGCACCTCCGAGCACGCCCCCGTGGTCGCGCTCGACGGGTACCTGCACGTCAAGGACGTCCTCGACCTGGGCGACGGCGACGGCGACGGGCAGTCCGACGACGAGGCCGCGGACCGGCCGGTGCCCGCCGAGCGGGTCCGCGCGCTGACCGAGCTGGCCCTGTCGGCGCCCGTCGACGAGGCGCTCGCGGCGCTGCGCCGGGAAGGCTCGCACCTCGCCCGGGCCGTCGACGACCACGGCGCGACCGTCGGACTCGTCGCCCTGGAGGACCTCGTCGAGGAGTACGTCGGCACGGTCCGCGACAGCACGCACGTGACGCGGTCGCGGGCATGACCATCGACGCGCCCGCCCTCCGCACCGAGGTCCTCGTCGTCGGCGGCGGCGTCAGCGGGATCGCGTGCGCCCGCGCGCTGGTCGGGGCGGGCGTGCGCGTGCGGGTGCTCGAGCGCTCGCACCGCGTCGGCGGGCGGATGGCGAGCCGGACGCTGCCCGACGGCACGGACGAACGAGCACACGTCGTCGACCTCGGCGCCGCCTACTTCACCGTGCGGGACGACGAGTTCGCCGCGGTGGTCGAGGACTGGCGGCGGCGCGGGCTGGCCCGCCCGTGGACCGACACGCTGGCCAGCCGCGACGAGGACGGGTCGTGGTCGTCGCGACCGGGGCCGCAGCGCTGGTGCGCGCCCGGGGGGCTGCGCTCGCTGGTCGCGGACCTCGCCGGTGGCATCTCAGGGGGCGTCACCGTCAGCACCGGCCACCCGGTCGCCACGGTCGAGCCGGGCCCGGCCGTCGACGGCGCCCCGGCGATCGCGGCGGTGCTCGCCATGCCCGACCCCCAGGCCGCGCGCCTGCTGCACCCCGCGCTGCGGGCCGCCGCGCTCGTCGCCGACCGGGACTGGCAACCGGTGATCTCGGTGGCGCTCGGCTACGGGCACCGCAGCTGGTCGCCGTTGAACGCCGCCTTCGTCAACGGCCACCCGGACCTCGCCCTGATCGCCGACGACGGCGACCGGCGCGGTGACGGCGCCCCGGTGCTCGTGGCGCACACCACCGCCGAGCGGGCCCGCCGCCACCTCGACGATCCCGGCCGCGCGATCGCGCCCGTGGTCGCCGCCGTCACCGAGCTGCTCGGCCTGGACGACGCGCCGGCGTGGACCCACGCGCACCGGTGGTCGTTCGCGAGCCCCGCGCAGCCGCGCGAGGAGGAGTTCGCGCTCACCGAGGATCTCGTCGGGCTCTGCGGCGACGGCTGGGGCAGCCCGAAGGTGGAGACGGCGTGGCGCTCGGGCACGCTGCTGGGCCGGGCGATCGCGGCACGGGTCGTCTGCTGATCGCCGGTCGTCGCGCGAGACGACCGCCGACCGCGCCGCACGTCCCGCCCGTCGGTACCGAGGCAACCTCGCCTGATCGAGACATCCGGTTCGTCTACTGTCGCTCACGGAACGGTCACGAGAAGGTCACGGCTCCCCCACAGTGATCTGCTCACCCCGACCGGCGACCACCGACCCCGACGGTGACTCGCCAGACCAGCCAGGCCGTTCCGTGACTGGAAGGCAGCACGTGACACGGCAACGCTCCCCCTGGGGCCGTGACGCGCACGAAGGACCGCGCCGACGCGAGCCCCGCACCGTCCCGTTCGTCATGCCCGAGGGCGCCGTCCGCGGCGGCTCCCGGCACCGCTCCAACGGGCGGTCCGCGATCCGCCACGGTGCGGTCGCCGCGGGTCTGACCGGCAGCGCGCTCGCCCTCGTCGGGCCGGCCGTCATCGCCCTGCCCGACAACGCGGACGACGCGGCCACCACCCTGGAGCTCTCCGCCCAGGGAGCCGTCCTCGCCGACACCACCGCCTCGGCGGGCCCGGCCGCGGCCGTCTCCCCGGTCAGCGGCCCGGGGACGAGCGCCGCGTCGGCGGACCTCATCAAGGCCACCGAGCGCGACCGCGCCGCCGCCGCGGAGACCGCGCGCCAGACCGAGGAGCGCGCCGCCGAGCAGCAGCGCGCGCAGCAGGCCCAGCAGGATCGACGAGCCGAGCAGGAGCGCACCGCGTCGGTGACGAACTGCGGCGCGTCGGGTTCCTACGGCGGCGTGGCCGACTCCGTACAGGAAGTCGGCAACGCGATGGAGTGCGTCTTCCCCGGTCACGACGTCCTCGGCGTCGGCAGCCGCGGCGGGCAGTCCGACCACCCCGACGGCTACGCGCTCGACTTCATGACCACCACCGGCGACGCGATCGCCGACTGCGTGGTCGAGAACAAGGACGACCTGGGCATCGAGTACGTCATCTGGGACCAGCGGATCAACACCGGGTCCGGCTGGGAGACGATGGAGGACCGCGGCGGCGCCACGGCCAACCACGAGGACCACGTGCACATCTCGTTCGAGCGCGGAGGCTCGCCGGACGTCTCGGCGCTTCGCGGCTGCGGCTGATCACGCTCACGCACTTCACACGGACCTGACTCACCTGGTCCACTGAGCGAGTGTCAACGGAGACGAGCGGATCGAGCACGGACAGTGACATCGGCCGGCGAACGCTGCGCAAGGTCGCCTGGCGGTTGATGCCCCTGCTGGGGCTGCTGTACTTCGTCAACTACCTCGACCGCGTCAACATCGGCTTCGCCGGACCCAACGGCATGAACACGGAGCTCGGCCTCACCGCGACGGTGTTCGGGCTCGCCTCGGGCATCTTCTTCATCGGCTACCTGCTGCTCGAGGTGCCCAGCAACCTCGCGCTGCACCGCTTCGGGGCACGCCGGTGGATCACCCGGATCCTGGTGTCCTGGGGGATCGTCGCGACGGCCATGGCGTTCACCCCGAACGCGACCGTGCTGATCATCCTGCGCTTCCTGCTCGGCGTCGCCGAGGCGGGATTCTTCCCCGGGATCATCCTGTATCTGACCTTCTGGTTCCCGGCCGAGTACCGGGCGCGGGCGGTCGGCTGGTTCATGGTCGCCGTCCCGATCTCGACGGCGGTCGGGTCGACGGTGAGCGCGCTGATCATCTCCGCGGGCGAGGGCCTGTTCGGGCTCGCGGGCTGGCGGGTCATGTTCCTGTTCGAGGGCATCCCGGCGATCCTGCTGGGCATCGTCACGCTGGTCGCCCTCACCGACCGGCCCGAGCAGGCCCGCTGGCTCGCCGAGGACGAGCGCGGCTGGCTGCGCCGACGCCTCGACGCGGAGGCCGAGGAGGTCGAGGCGGGATCGGGCGGCCACTGGACGCTGCGGCGCGCCCTCACCGCGCCGCGCATCCTCGCGCTCGCGTTCGTCTACTTCGGCGTCACCTACGGCCTCTACGCGCTCGGCTTCTTCCTGCCGACGATCGTCTCGGGCTTCGAGCAGCAGTACGGCACCAAGCTCGACACCATCGAGAAGGGCCTGGTGACCTCCATCCCCTACGCCGTCGCGGCGATCGGCATGGTGGTCTGGAGCCGCGCCGCCGACCGCGCGGCCGCCCGCCGCGACGGCGGCTTCCTGGCCGGCGAGCAGGGCCGGCGCTGGTGGCTCGCGCTGCCGATGATCATGGGCGGCGTCGCCATCCCGATCGCGCTCTACCTGCAGGACCCGTACTCGGCGATCGCCGCGGTCACCGTCTGCGCCGTCGGCACCTGCGCGGCCCTGCCGACGTTCTGGCCGCTGCCCTCGCAGTTCCTCACCGGGGCGGCCGCGGCCGGCGGCATCGCGCTGATCAACTCGCTGGGCAACATCTCCGGGTTCGCCGCCCCGTACGTCACCGGCGGGCTCGCCGACCTGACGGGCAGCCAGCGCGCGGGCCTCTGGGTCGTCGGCATCGTGACGGTCGTGGCGGCGGTCGTCGCGCTCTCGGTGGGGCGCCGGACGAGTCGCGCCGCGGCGCATCCGTCGGTGAGCGAGACCACGGGCTAGAGTCCGGAGATCACCCGCTCGAGGGCGAGGGAACACGAACGCAGCGACCTCGAGGGGGAACCTGTGCCCGGACCTGGCCGCACCGCCTTCCTGCGGCGCAAACCGGTGACCGCGATGGCCGCCGAGACCGGCGCGGACGCCGGGCGCGAGGGCGGCGACCTCAAGCGCTCGATGGGCCTCGGTCAGCTCGCGGCGATCGGCATCGGCTCCACGGTGGGCACCGGCATCTTCTTCGTGCTCTCCGAGGCCACCCCGGAGGCCGGCCCCGCGGTGGTCCTGTCCTTCGTCATCGCCGCGATCACCGCAGGCCTCACCGCCCTCTGCTACGCCGAGCTGGCCTCGGCGGTACCGGTGTCGGGCTCGTCGTACTCCTACGCCTACGCCACGCTCGGCGAGGGCGCGGCCATGGCCGTCGCGGCGTGCCTGATCCTCGAGTACCTCGTGTCCTCGGCGGCAGTGGCGGTGGGCTGGTCGGAGTACCTCAACGCCCTGCTCGAGGCCACCGTCGGCATCCGGTTCCCGGAGGCGCTGTCCGGGGCGCCCGGCACGGGCGGACTGTTCAACCTGCCGGCCGTGATCCTGGTGGTGCTCTGCACCCTCCTGCTCGTCCGCGGTGTCAGCGAGTCCGCGACGGTCAACGCCGTCATGGTCGTGATCAAGCTCGCGGTGCTGCTGCTGTTCGTCGGCATCGCGTTCACCGCGTTCGACACCGACAACTTCGCGGAGTTCACCCCCCTCGGGTTCAGCGGCGTGGGTGCCGCGGCGGGCACGGTGTTCTTCTCGTTCATCGGCCTCGACGCGGTGTCGACGGCCGGCGAGGAGGTCCGCGACCCGCGGCGCACCCTCCCCCGCGCCCTCATGCTCGCCCTGGTCACCGTCACCGCGATCTACCTGCTCGTCGCCGTGTCGGCGGTCGGCGCCCAGCCGTGGGCCGAGTTCGAGGGCCAGGAGGCCGGTCTCGCCGCGATCATGGGCGAGGTCACCGGCTCGGCGTGGCCGGGCATCCTCGTCGCCGCGGGCGCCGTCATCTCGATCTTCAGCGTCACGCTCGTGACGATGTACGCGCAGTCCCGCATCCTGTTCTCGATGAGCCGCGACGGCATGCTCCCGCCCTTGCTCTCGCGGGTGAACCCGCGCACGCTGACCCCCGTGCCCACGACGATCATCGTCGGCGTCGCCGTGGCCGTCCTCGCCGGGCTGATCCCGCTCGACGTCCTCGCCGACCTGGTCAGCGTGGGCACGCTGGTGGCGTTCTCGGTGGTCTCGATCGGCGTGATGGTCCTGCGCCGCACCGCCCCGGACCTGCCGCGCGGGTTCAAGGTGCCGGGCTACCCGGTCACGCCGATCCTCTCGATCGCCGCCTGCGTCTACCTCATCTCCGGGCTGCACTGGATCACGCTGCTCGTCTTCGTGCTCTGGCTCGGCGTCGCGCTGGTGTTCTGGGGCTCCTACGGCGCCCGCCACTCGCGGCTGGCGGCCGCCACGACCGGTGGGGAGGCGTCGTCGTGACCGTGCTGGTCGGCCGTGTGCCCGGATCGGCTCCCGGGGCGGGTGCGCTGGTGCTCGGCACCCGGCTGGCCCGTGCGCTCGGGGGCCCGCTGGTGGTGTGCACGGTGGCGTCCCCGGGTGAGGCGCAGGGTCACGCGGACACGGCGCCCGTCGTGGACGGCGTCGAGGTCGAGACGACGGTGGTCGAGGACCGCTCGGTCCCCGGGGGCCTCGCGCGCGCGGCCCACGCCCGGCAGGCGGCCGTGATCGTGCTCGGCGACGCTCCACCCGGCCCGGGCTCGGTCGGCGCACGGCTCGCCCGGTCCGCGAACGTGCCGGTGGCGCTCGCCGGGGACGGCGCGGGCGGCTCCGTCCCCGACGGCCCGATCACGCGCGTGACCTGCGCGTTCGGCGGCGGCCGGCACGCCCGGTGGGTGCTCGCCACGGCGGTCGACCTCGCCCGGCGCACGGGGGCCTCGCTGCGCGTCGCGTCCTTCGGCCCCCAGCGCGGGCCCACGGTGCCCCCCGAGGCCGGCCTGCACGCCGAGGAGATCGTCGTCGAGCAGTGGCGCGACCAGATGATCGCCGCCCAGCGGGCGGCGCTCGCCGAGCTCGACGTCACCGACGCCGAGACGGTGACCGCCACCGAGGCGAGCGTGGAGGAGGCGGTGGCGAGCGTCGGCTGGGACGACGGCGAGATCCTCGTCGTCGGCGCCAACGCGGCCGGCACCGCCACCCGCGTCCTGCTCGGCGACCCGGGCGGCGCGATCGTCCGCGGCGCGCCGGTACCGGTCGTCCTCACGCCGGGGACGACGACGTTGTCGTAGGCACGTTCGCACGGGCGAACATCTGGCCGGAACGACCTCGAGACCGTTTCGACCATCCTCCGGTCGGCGCACGAGCACCGTCCGACATCGGAGTCCGTGCGACGACCGTTCCCGCACCGGCCGCGCCCGCCGAGGCGATCACGGTGTGCGCGGGGCGCGAGGGTCACGTTCGCTGCCTCGGAGGCACTCGAGGACGCCCTCGCTCCCGGTTCGATGCACCCGGTGAGTCCCTCGCTCCCTGCGAAATGTCAACCACGGTTGACACCGTCGTTCCCGTCAACCTAGATTGACAGCATGGCTGATGCGACGGCGGTGGCGGCGGCGGCGTCCTCGCGGGACCCGGCGACAGGGCTCGCCGCGGTGGCGTCGCTGCGCACACTCCTCGAGTCCCTGGAGGAGCTGCAGGTGCGCAACGCGCGCGACCAGGGGTGGTCCTGGCAGCAGATCGCCGAGGGGCTCTCGGTCAGCCGGCAGGCGGTGCACAAGAAGTACCGCCGGCACATCCTCTGAGGATCGACGGCGGGAGGCCGACGTGTTCGAACGATTCACCGACCCGGCCCGGCGGGTGGTCGTGCTCGCGCAGGAGGACGCCCGCGAGCGCGCCGCCGACCGGATCGGCAGCGAGCACCTGCTGCTGGCGCTGTGCCGGGCGAGCGACACGCGCGGGGCGGCGCTGCTCGCCGACCGCGGGGTCACCCGCGCGAGGGTCGAGGCCGACCTCGGTGCCCCGGGGGGCGACCTGCCCGACAAGGACGCGCTCGCCAGCGTCGGGATCGACCTCGACGAGGTCCGCGAGCGCGTCGAGGACGCCTTCGGTCCCGGCGCCCTGGAGAGCACGCGAGCCGGCGGCGCGCGGCGTCGGCGGTGGGGTCACATCCCGTTCGACCGCGGGGCGAAGAAGGTCCTCGAGCTCGCGCTGCGCGAGGCGATCCGGCGCGGCGACCGCTCGATCGGCTCCCAGCACGTGCTGCTCGGGATGCTGCACGCCGAGACCGGGCGCGCGATGCCCCTGCTCGCCGCGCGGGGCGTGACGCTGACGGAGATGCGTGCCGCGCTGGACGAGCCGGGAGCCGCGGCTCAGTAGGACGGGCTGTTCGCGAAGAAGATCGCGAGGCCGAGGATCAGCAGACCGCCGAGGACGAACGCGAAGGTGCTCCTACCGTGGTAGTTCTGTCGCGCGGCCATGATCCGGCGCCCGTCGTCGACCGCGCGGAAGTACTCGGCCCAGCGCCGCCCGACGACGAACCCGATCACGAGCCCCGCGACGGCCCCGGCAGCGATGTATGTGGTCACGGTGACCCCCCTGATCTCGTGCACCACAGTGTCACCTCCGGCCACACGATCGAGTGACATCGACACGCTGTGCACTGCGGTCGGCGACCAGAAATCGGCGCGAGCACTCGAGCGAGGGAGCCCCCTGCTGCCTGGCACGCAGCCAAGGAGTCCCTCGCTGCGACGGGTTCCGCCGGTGGGTGAGGAGCGAGGGAGCCCCCTGCTGCCTGGCACGCAGCCAGGGAGTCCCTCGCTCCCCCACGCCAGCGGTGTGGCGCCTACTCGGCGAGCTCCTCCAGGGGCGGGCAGGAGCAGACGAGGTGGCGGTCGCCGTGGGCGGCGTCGATGCGGCGCACCGGCGGCCAGATCTTGGTCGGGCGCCCGCCGGCCGGGAAGGCGGCCTCCTCGCGGCTGTAGGCGTGGTCCCACGACGCGCCGAGCACCGAGCGCGCGGTGAACGGGGCGTGCACCAGCGGGTTGTCGTCCGCCGGCCACTCCCCCGACTCGACGCGGGCCACCTCACCGTGGATGGCGATCATGGCGTCGCAGAAGCGATCGATCTCGTCGAGGTCCTCGGATTCCGTGGGCTCGACCATCAGCGTGCCGGCCACCGGGAAGGACATCGTCGGCGCGTGGAAGCCGTAGTCGGCGAGGCGCTTGGCGACGTCGTCGACCGTGACGCCCGAGCTCTTGGTCATCGGGCGCAGGTCGAGGATGCACTCGTGGGCGACGAAGTCGTCCGGGCCGGTGTACAGCGTCGGGAAGTGGTCCTCCAGGCGCTTCGCGACGTAGTTGGCCGCCGCGACCGCGGTCAGGGTGGCGCGGCGCAGGCCGTCGACACCCATCAGCCGCACGTAGGCCCAGGAGATCGGCAGGATCGACGCCGAGCCCCAGGGCGCGCCCGCCACCGGGCCGACGCCGGTCTCCGGGCCCGCCGACGGCTGCGCCGGGTGGTTGGGCAGGAACGGGGCGAGGTGCTCGGCCACGCCCACCGGGCCGACGCCCGGCCCGCCGCCGCCGTGCGGGATGCAGAAGGTCTTGTGCAGGTTCAGGTGGCTGACGTCGGCGCCGAAGCGCCCGGGCCGGGCGAGCCCGACCAGGGCGTTGAGGTTGGCGCCGTCGACGTAGACCTGCCCGCCGGCGTCGTGCACGGCCGCGCAGACCTTGCGCACGTGCGGCTCGTACACCCCGTGGGTCGACGGATAGGTGATCATGATGGCGGCGAGCGCGTCGCCGGCCTCGGCGATCACCTCGTCCAGGTGCTCGCGGTCGACGTCACCGCGGTCGGTCGTCTTCACGACCTTCACCCGCATCCCCGCCGAGATCGCCGACGCGGCGTTGGTGCCGTGCGCCGAGGACGGGATGACGCAGACGTCGCGTTGCAGGTCGCCCCGGCTGCGGTGGTACGCGCGGATCGCGAGCAGGCCCGCGAGCTCGCCCTGCGAGCCGGCGTTGGGCTGCAGCGACACCGCGTGGTAGCCGGTGAGGTGCACCAGCCAGTCCTCGAGGTCGTGGATCACCTTGAGCATCCCGGGCGCGTCCGACTCCGGGGCGAACGGGTGCAGTCCGGCGAAGCCCGGGTACGTGATCGGCTCCATCTCGGCGGTGGCGTTGAGCTTCATCGTGCACGAGCCCAGCGGGATCATGCTGCGGTCGAGCGCGACGTCGGAGTCGGAGAGCTCGCGCAGGTAGCGCAGCAGCGCGGTCTCGCTGCGGTGGCGGTGGAAGACCGGGTGCGTGAGGTACGACGACGTGCGCACGAGCGCCGGCGGGATCGCGTCGTCGGTGGCGGCGTCGAGGTCCTCCACGTCCCGCTCGCCGACACCGAACGCCCGCCAGAGCGCGCGCAGGTGCTCGCGGGTGGTCTGCTCGGAGCAGGAGACACCGACGTGGTCGGCGTCCGCCTCGCGCACGAGGATCCCCTCGGCACGGCATGCCGCGACCGCCCCGGCGGCGCCGCCGGGAACGCGCACGAGCACGGTGTCGAAGAACTCGCGGTGCACGACCTCGACGCCGCCCTTGACCAGACCGGCAGCGAGGACCGCGGCCATCCGGTGGCTGCGCCGGGCGATGGTGCGCAGCCCCGACGCGCCGTGGTGCACGCCGTACATCGACGCGATCACCGCGAGCAGAACCTGGGCCGTACAGATGTTGCTGGTGGCCTTGTCCCGGCGGATGTGCTGCTCGCGGGTCTGCAGGGCCAGGCGGTGGGCGGGGTCACCGTCGGCGTCGACCGAGGTGCCGACGAGCCGGCCCGGCAGCTGGCGCGCGAGCTTCTGGCGGACCGCGAGGAAGCCGGCGTGCGGGCCGCCGAAACCGAGCGGGACGCCGAAGCGCTGCGTGGAGCCGACGGCGACGTCGGCGCCGATCTCCCCGGGCGGGGTCACCATCGTGGCGGCGAGCAGGTCGCAGGCCGCGACGACGGCCGCGCCGCGCTCGTGGACGGCCGCGACGACGGCGCGGTGGTCGCGCAGCGCGCCGGACGCGCCGGGGGCGGCGAGGAGCAGGCCGAAGAAGTCGTGCTCGGGGAGCCCGACGCCCTCCCCCGTCGCTCCGCTCGCCCCACCGGTGACGTCGACGACCTCGAGCTCGATCCCGAGCGACTCGGCGCGCGTGCGGAGCACGGCGATCGTCTGGGGCAGGGTGTCGGCGTCGACGAGGAACGTGGAACTCTTCGTCTTGTCCGCCCGGCGCAGCAGCAGCATCGCCTCGGCGGCCGCGGTGGACTCGTCGAGCATGGAGGCGCCCGCGACGTCGAGACCGGTGAGGTCACAGACCATCGTCTGGAAGTTCAGCAGCGCCTCGAGGCGGCCCTGGGAGATCTCGGGCTGGTACGGCGTGTACGCGGTGTACCAGGCCGGGTCCTCGAGGACGTTGCGGCGGATCACCGGCGGAGTGATGGTGCCGTGATAGCCCAGGCCGAGCATCGGCTCGAGGACGGTGTTCTGCGCGGCGAGCCCGCGCAGCTCCTCGAGGACCTGGGCCTCGGTGGCCGGCGGGGGCGGCGCGTGTCCGGTCGGGTCGTCGGACCAGTCGGCGGGGTCGGTGCGGATCGACGTGGGCATCGCCCGGTCGGCGAGCTCCTCGAGCGAGCCGACGCCGACCGTCTCCAGCATGCGCGCCAGGCCGCGCGCGTCGGGTCCGACGTGGCGGTCGGCGAAGGGGACTCCGTGCTCGAGCGCGGCGAGCGGGGCGCTCTCCCAGGAGGAACGGAACTCGGAACCAGGCTGTGCGGTCATCGACGCCTCCGGCGGCAGGGCGAACTGGGGCCTCGCGCGGTGCGGACGTCACCGTCCGTCTCGCACGGCCTCCCCCTCTGCCGCTGCCCGCTACAGCGCGAGCGCCTGAGAGCTTCGCCGGTGAGGTGGGCTCACCTTCGGCTTGCACCATCGGCGGGTGCACGGAAGCCGGCGGGCGCCGGACCGAACACCTCTTTCCAGAGGTCGCCTCCTCCGCGCGGTCGGGGTGCCTGAGAGGTTCCGGGGAGGAGTTGCTCCTTCGGCGCCTGCACCCAGAGGCTTCTGTCTGCAGGTCTCTCCCGCGCGGTGTCCAAGTACGACGCGAGGAGGGTACCGCAGTCCGCGGCCTCGACCCAGGACGTCCGTGGGCCGCGTCACCCGGGAGTCACCCCGAGAGCCAGCCGGGAGCCAGCCGGGAGTCACCCCGGACCTATCCCGCGGAACGGGCCCCGCGGTTGCGTCGCGAGGCCAGCTCGTCCTCGGGTGCGTGCTCGACGACAGCAGCGTCGGCGCGCTCGGCCGGGAACCGGGAGATGCTGCCGGAGATCTCGCGCATCGCCCCGCCGACGGCGATGCCGAACACGCCCTGGCCGCCCTGCAGCAGGTCGACGACCTCCTCCGGGGAGGTGCACTCGTAGACCGTGACGCCGTCGGAGAACAGCGTGATGCGAGCGAGGTCGCGCACGCCGTGGCGCCGCAGCTGCTCGACCGCGACGCGGATGTTGTTCAGGGAGACGCCGGTGTCCAGCAGGTTCTTGACCACCTTGAGCACCGCGAGGTCCTTGAACGAGTACAGCCGCTGCGAGCCCGACCCCGTGGCCGTGCGGATGCTCGGCACGACGAGCTTCGTGCGCGCCCAGTAGTCGAGCTGTCGGTAGGTGATGCCGACGATCTGACACGCGGCAGGACCGCGGTAGCCGACGACCTCGCCGGTGCCCGACCCGTCGTCCCCGAACAGCTCGTCGGCGAACAGCAGACCCTGTTCACCCTCCGGGCCGAGGGGCTCGAGCTCGGGGCCGGCGGGACCGCCGTCCTGACCACCGCTCACCGACTGCCTCCCTCGTACCGTTGTGTCGCCGACGGTACGAGCGGCGGAGACGGGGGTCAACGCGACGCGCGGCGACTCTCGACCTCGAGTTGAGGGTGAGAATAGCGGGGTCGGATCTCGGCTAGGTGTCGGCCCCGCGGAAGTCCTCCGGGGACACGGAGTCGAGGAACTCGCGGAACTTCTCGACCTCGTCCTCCTGCTCGTCGGGGATGACGAGCCCGGCCTCGGAGAGGACGACCTCCTCGGCGTGGATCGGCACGCCGACGCGCAGGGCGAGCGCCACGGAGTCGCTCGGGCGGGCGGAGACGCGGACGTCGCCGTCGAACACGAGCTCCGCGTAGAAGGTGCCCTCCTGCAGGTCGATGATCCGGACCTGCTCGAGACGGCGGTCGAGCGCGCCGAGGACGTCCTTGAGGAGATCGTGGGTCAGGGGCCGGGCCGGCTTGACGCCCTGCTGCTCGAGGGCGATGGCCGTGGCCTCGACCGAGCCGATCCAGATGGGCAGGTACCGGTCGCCCTCGGCCTCACGCAGCAGGAGGATCGGCTGGTTCGCGGGGAGCTCGACCCGAACCCCCACGACACGCATCTCACTCATGCGACTCGCCCTCCTCGACTGGATCGAGCCCTGTCAAGCTACTGGCTCCGTCTGCCCGGGTACCGGTCGACGCACCGTGACGCTACACGCTCTCCGACCCCTTCGCGCGCGTCCACAGACGCCTCGAGGATCGCGTCGCCCAGCGGATCCGAGGCCCGGCGGAGCCCTCGTGTGACAGGCGCGTGACGACCCCGCGACGGCGCCCTCAGCGCCGCAGGCCGTGACGCAGACCCGACCCCACGAGCAGGGCGTGCAGGCGCCCGGACAGAGCCGCGAGCTCGGACGACAGCTCCTCCGCGCGGCGCGTCGCCTCCGGCCCGCGGCTGCGGGCCACCGGCGTCACGAGCTGGGTCAGCAGGCCCACCTCGCGGTCCGCGCTGGCGCGGGCCGAGCGCAGCAGGCGCGGCTCCACCCCGAGGCGTGCGAGCGCGCCGGCGGTCCGCGCGACGAGGACGTCCTCGGGCTCGTAGCGGCCGTCGGCGTCGGCGCGCAGGATGCCGTGGTGCTCGAGGCCGTCGAGCAGGGCGGCGTCGACGCCGTCCTCGGCGAGGAGCACGTCGCGACCCACCGAGTCGCCGCGGGGCACGCCGGCGAGGCCGTCCGGGTCGTCGTCGGGCTCGGCACGGTCGGCGACCGAGGCGAGGCTGCGCACCCGCGCGGACACGGGCGTGCTCGGCCCGCCGACGGGAGCGCCGGACCCGTTCGGCCCGCCCGGACCGCCCGGCCCGCCCGGGCCACCGCTGTCGGCGGCGGGGCCGACCGCCAGCGCCACCTCGCCGCCGGAGACCGTGTCACCGGGCAGCGACGGCCCGCCGGCCACCGGGTTGCGGTCGAACTCCTCGAGCCGCGAGCGGATGACCTTGAGCGGGAGGTAGTGGTCGCGCTGCGCGGACAGGACGAACCGCAGCCGGACGACGTCGTCGTGCGAGAACTGCCGGTACCCCGCGGGTGTGCGGGCCGGCCGGATCAGCCCCTCGGACTCGAGGAAGCGGATCTTGGAGATCGTGATCTCCGGGAACTCGGCCCGCAGCGCGTCCAGGACCGAACCGATCGAGAGGGGGGCTCCCCCCGGCTCGGGCAGCCCGGCGGCGGTCACTCCAGCCCCGCCCCCGCCCCGGCCGACCCGCCGTCGCGGGGGCCGGTGAGGAAGACGAGGCGGAACTTGCCGATCTGCACCTCGTCGCCGTTGGCGAGGACGGCCGTGTCCACGGGCTCGCGGTTGACGTAGGTGCCGTTGAGGCTGCCGACGTCGACGACCACGAACTCCGCCCCGTCGCGGCGGAACTCCGCGTGACGGCGGGAGACGGTGACGTCGTCGAGGAAGATGTCGCTGTCGGGGTGGCGCCCGGCGCTCGTGGTGTCGCGATCGAGCAGGAAGCGCGAGCCCGCATTGGGGCCGCGTTTGACCACCAGCAGCGCCGAGCCGGCCGGCAGGGAGTCGACCCCGGAGACCGGCGCGCTGCGCGACTCGGTCTCGGGCTCGGCCAGGAAGTCGGCCCGGAAGACCGACGTCGTCTCGCCCTGACGCTCGGGGGGGACCGGGGGACCGCCTGTGCTCACCGTGCTCCTCCGTCGTGTCGTGCTCGTCCAGGTCGTCCCGCCCGTCCCGCGTGCCGTGCACGACGCTCTGGGAGAGAGCGCCGGTGCGGGCTCGGTGACGGATCGTCGCGAGGTGGCCGTCACGGTACCGGTCCCCGTCACAGGGTCGAGTCCCTCCCCACCCACCGTGAGCGCGCATCCGCGTGCTGTGGCGGAGCGTAGGGAGGAGTCCCCTCGTCCAGGGCGTTCCGACGAGCGGCCGAACCTCGCGACGAGGCCTCAGGAACCGTCGACGAGGGCCTGGTAGCCCTCCGCGTCGAGCAGCTCGTCGACCGCCCGCGCGTCGGGCACCCGCAGCTCCATCATCCAGCCGGAACCGTACGGGTCGGAGTTGATGAGCTCGGGGGTCTCGGACAGTGCGTCGTTGACCGCGGTGACGTCGCCGTCGAGCGGCGCGTAGATCTCCGAGACCGACTTCGTCGACTCCACCTCGGCGACGGACTCGCCAGACGAGACCGAGGCGCCGACGGTCGGCAGCTGGACGAAGACGACGTCGCCCAGCTGGTCCTGGGCGTAGTCCGTGATGCCGATCCGGACGATCGACGCGTCCCCCCCGGTCGCGGTGATCCACTCGTGCTCGGCGGTGTAGCGCAGGCCCTCGGGGACCACCGGCGCCTCCTCATGTCCGATACTGCTCGGTAAGACTTCGGGCGGCGGCAGGCTAGAGCGCCCGGGACGCGAGGGCCAACCGCACGGGGGCGCGCGTCACGCCCTCTCGGGGAGCTCCGCGGGCTCGGTCCGCACCAGCTGCACGAGGTAGAGCGTGCCGGACCACAGGTGCAGCGCGATGCCCCACGCCGTGAACGCGTAGGCGAACGGTCGGGCCAGGTCGGCGCCCGCCCAGTCCATCTGGGCGAGCAGGAGCAGCGGGAACGCGTAGAGCAGGTTGAGCGTCGCCGCCTTGCCGATGTAGAGCACCGGGAACGCGAGGTAGCCCTTGCGCCGCAGCAGCGGCAGCGCGAGCGAGACGACGAGGTCGCGCCCGATGATGAGCGCGAGCACCCACCACGGCACGATCCCGCGGATGAGGAACGCCACCAGCGTGGCCACGGTGTAGAGCCGGTCGGCGAGCGGGTCGAGCATCTCGCCGAGCCGGCTGTACTGGTCGAGCGCACGGGCGATGCGCCCGTCGAGCCAGTCGGTGATCCCGCTGGCCACCAGCACGACCAGCGCCCACCCGTCGGCCTGCGGCCCCAGCAGCAGCCAGAGGAACAGCGGCACGCCGGCGAGGCGCACGAAGCTCAGCAGGTTGGGGACGGTGAGCCAGCGCTCGTGGGCGAGCTCCCGGAGGGTCACGGCCCCGGAGTATCCCCCCGACCGCGCTGTGATGACGCGCTCGGTCTCGACCCTCGAGCGGCCCCTATCGGGAGCTCCCCTCGATGCTTCGTCTCACCGCGCGGTCCATCCCATGTCCATCGTCACGGGCGACCCGGTGAACGCCCCGCCCGCCGGGGTCTGCAGGAACGCGACGACGTCGGCGACCTCCGAGGGCTCGATGAGCCGCTTGAGGGCGTGCGGGGTGAGGATCACCTCCTCGATCACCCGGTCCTCGCTGATGCCGTGCGCACGGGCCTGGTCGGCGATCTGCTTCTCGACCAGCGGGGTGCGCACGTACCCCGGGCAGACCGCCGTGGCGGTGATGCGGTCCTCGGCGCCCTCGAGCGCGAGGGTCTTCACCAGCCCGAGCACGCCGTGCTTCGCCGAGACGTAGCCCGCCTTGTACGGCGACGCCGCCAGCGCGTGCGCCGAGGCGATCGCGACGAAGCGCCCGCCCTCGGGGGCGGCACGCAGCGCCTCCCACGCGTACTTCGCGAGCAGGAACGGGCTGGTCAGCAGGATGCCGAGCAGCGCGTCCCAACGGTCCTCGTCGAAGTCGGCCACCGGCGAGACGTGCTGGAACCCGGCGTTGGCGACGACGAGGTCGAGGCGCCCGAAGTGCTCGAGCGCCGTGTCGACCGCGGCGCGGTTGCCCTCGCGGGTGGTGAGGTCGGCGCCGAGCGACGGGCCCGGCACCGTCTCGGCCAGATCTCCTTCGGGGGCCTTGAGGTCCACACCGAGCACCGACCAGCCGTCACCGTGGAGCCGGTCCACGATCGCCCGGCCGATCCCGCTGCCCGACCCGGTCACCAACGCCGCTCGCTGCTCGTTCGCCATGTCCCGACCGTAGGCTCTCCCGCCGTGACAGGCCCTGCCCTCGGGCTCCCCGCCGCTCCCGCTCCCCTCGTGTCCGGCGTGCGGCGGATCGCCGTCCTGCGGGCGAACGGCATCGGCGACTACGTCGTCTCCGAGCCGGCCCTGGCCGCCCTGCGCCACGCGTACCCGGACGCCGAGGTGACGCTGCTGGGCCAGCCGCACCACGCCGCGCTGCTCGCCGACCGCCCCTCCCCCGTGGACCGCGTCCTCACGGTGCCGCCGATGCCCGGCGTGCGAGCGGGCGACGTCCCGGACGCCAGCGAGGACGAGGTCGAGGCGTGGTGTGCCGTGCGGCGCGCCGAGCGGTACGACCTCGCCGTCCAGCTGCACGGCGGCGGCCGGAACTCCAACGCGCTGCTGGCCCGCCTCGGCGCGCGGGTCACCGTCGGCGCCGCCACCCCGGACGCGCCGCGCCCGGACCGCTGGGTGCCGTACTGGCCCTACCAGCACGACACGATCCGCTGGCTCGAGGTCGCGGCCGCGGCCGGCGGCACGCCGACCCGCGTCGAGCCCCGCGTGGCGGTGACCGAGGACGACGTGACGGCCTCGCACGCGGCGGTGCCGCCCGGCTCCGAGGACGCCGCACCGCTGCTCGTCGTCCACCCCGGCGCCACCGACGCGCGGCGCTGCTACCCCGAGGAGCGCCTCGGCGCGATCGCGCAGGCCCTCGCCGACCGGGGCGCCCGCGTCGTGGTCGCCGGCGCGGCCGCGGACGCCCAGCGGGTCGAGCGCGCGATCGCGGGGATGCGTACGGTCCCGGAGACGGCCGTGGGGACGCTCGACCTGCCGGCGCTCGTCGGGCTGCTCTCCCGGGCCTCGCTGATGCTCGGCAACGACTCGGGCCCGCGGCACCTGGCGGGCGCGGTCGGCACCCCGACGGTCGCGGTGTTCAGCTACGCCAACCTCGCCGACGTCGCGCCCCTGACGCGCGTGTGGCACCGGGTGCTCGTGTCGTGGCACGGCGGGTGCCAGGTGTGCGGCCTGCGCGTGCTCGAGGGCTGGTGCGATCACGGGGCGAGCGCCACCCACGACGTGGACCCCGAGGAGGTGCGCGAGGCCACCCTGGACCTGTGGGACCAATCACGGGGAGCACGCCGATAGGGCTCACCTGACCCGCAGCGTCGTCCCCTCCCCGGGCGCCACGATCTCGCCGATCACGGGGTGACCCGGGATCTCGCCCGCGAGGAGCAGCCCGCCGGAGGTCTGCGCGTCGGCGAGCAGCAGCGCGGTGACCTCGTCGACGTCGAGGCGCGCGTGCGGGCGCACCCAGTCGAGGTTGCGCCGCGAGCCGCCCGGGACGTAACCCGCGGCCGCCGCGTCCCGCGCGCCGTCGAGGAACGGCACCGCCGAGCTGTCGATCACCGCGGTGGCCCCGGAGGCCCGGGCGAGCTTGTGGGCGTGCCCGAGCAGGCCGAAGCCGGTGACGTCGGTGCCGGCGCGGATCCCGGCGGCCAGCGCGGCCCGCGAGGCCTCGGCGTTGAGCCGGGTCATGACCTCGATCGCCTCGGCGAACGACTCCCCGGTGGCCTTGTGCCGGTTGTTGAGCACGCCGAGCCCGAGCGGCTTGGTCAGCGTGAGCGGTGTGCCCGGGCGGGCGGCGTCGTTGCGGATGAGCGTGTCGGGATCGCCGACACCCGTGACCGCCATGCCGTACTTGGGCTCGGGGTCGTCGACCGAGTGCCCGCCCGCGACGTGGCAGCCGGCCCGGTCGGCCACGGCGAGGCCGCCGCGCAGCACCTCGGCGGCCAGGTCGTAGGGCAGCACCTCGCGCGGCCAGCACAGGAGGTTCAGCGCGAGGACCGGACGCCCGCCCATGGCGTAGACGTCGGACAGCGCGTTGGCGGCGGCGATGCGACCCCAGTCGTAGGGGTCGTCGACGACGGGCGTGAAGAAGTCGGTGGTGGCGATCAGCGCGAGCCCGTCGCGGATGCGCACCGCCGCGGCGTCGTCGCCGTCCTCCAGCCCGACGACGAGCTCGCCCTCGCGCGGCGTCGAGGCCGACGGCATGAGCCCGCGCACGACGTCCTCGAGCTCGCCGGGCGGGATCTTGCAGGCGCACCCGCCGCCGTGGGCGTAGCCGGTGAGGCGGTGGGCGGGAGACGGGGCGTCGAGGGGAGCGCGCCGAGCGGGGAGCTCGACCCCGGAATCGGGCGGCGTCGCGGTCATGCCCCCGTTCTACAGCCTGTGCAGACCGTCCAGCACCCGCTGCATGATGTCGCGCGACGGGGCGCCGGTGGACGCGACCGCCCGCGGGTGCACGAGCAGCAGGCCGGCGCCCGCCATGTCGTCGATGATCACCCGAGCGACTCCCAGCGGCACCGACAGCAGGGCCGCGACCTCGGCGACCGAGCGCGGGTCGCCCACGACGTCACCGAGGGCGACGTGCTCGGGGTCCTCCAGCGGCGGGCGCGGCGACGGGATCGACACCAGCGTCTCGACCGCGAGGTCCGCGCGGGCCCGCGTGCGCCCGCGGGTCCGGACGTAGGGGCGCACCCGCGTGCGCGTGCTCTCCGGCGGCGGGGGCGACGTGAGGAACAGGGGCAGCGTCGGCGCGTCGTCGGCCGCGGGCTGCGCACGGGCAGGCGGCGGGGCCTGCACGGGGACGGCGTCGTCCTCGGCCTTGGTCTGCTCGGCCTTCTTGCGGGTCCGCCGTGCGTGCGAGCCGAAGCGCGCGCCGGTGAGCGGGAGCAGCTCCTCCCCCTGGCCGGGCAGGACGATCTCCTCGGGCGCCTCGACGACCTCGGGCGCCTCCTCGGCCTCGTCCTGCTCGAGGACCTCCTCGGTGAGTGCGCGGGGGAAACGGGCCCCGGTACGGCCGACCCGCGAGCGACGGCGCCGGCGGCCACCGACCGTGCCCTCAGGACCCTCAGGGCCCGCATTGCCCTCAGTGCCCTCCCCGTCGCTCACGCTCCGCGTCCTCCCGGTGATCACGATCGGTGGATGTGATCGGTCGGTCCTCTCGCGGAACACCATCGCGCTCACCGGACGAAGGGGACCGATCGCCACGATAGTGCAGGTCTCGGTTTCATCACATGCCGGCGCGTGCCCCGATCGGGGGTGCGTGACGATCGTGACGGACGGTGACATGGTCGTTACCGAGTGACAGTCGTGTCACGTCCTCGGGACGACATCGTTGCGACCCGACCAGAGGCCGTGTCCAGCGACGACGGCCGGTTCCGAGAGGGCTAAGCTCGTGCTCAGCCCCATCTCGGACCTCTCTCCGTGGGGCTGTTTCCACCGAGGCTCGGGGTCGTCGCCGTTCCACCCGGTCCGCCGGGGCGGCGACCCCGGGCTTCGTTGCTTGTACACATCAACTCCTCGGGCCGCGCACCCGGATCCGCTCCCCCGCCAGCGCGACGACGTCACCCGGACCGACCTGGCGGCCCCGCCGGGTCTCGCCTCGGCCGTTGACCGTCACCTCGCCGGCCTCGAGGACGTCCCGGGCCGCGGCGCCGTGCTCGACGAGCCCCGCGAGCTTGAGCAGCTGGCCGAGCCGGATCGTCTCGTCGCGGATCTCCACGTCACGGATCCGGCTCCTGCCCTCGGGCGCGCGGTCCTCCACGGGGCGAGTGTGCATCGCGCCTCGCTGCCGGGCAGGCGGGGCCCGCCGCTGCTGTGATGGCGCGGATGGTCGTGCTGCTCGTCGTCGCCGGGTGCGCCGCCGGGCTGTCGGGCTCGATGGCCGGCCTGGCCTCGCTCTTCTCCTACCCGGCGCTGCTGGCGGTCGGCCTCTCCCCCGTCGCCGCCAACCAGACCAACACGATCGCCCTGGCCGTCGCCAGCGTCGGCTCGGTGGCCGGCTCACGCCCGGAACTGCGCGGGCAGGCCCCGCGCGTGCTGCGCCTGCTGCCGTTGACCCTGGTCGGCGGCGCGGTCGGCGCGGGCCTGGTGCTCGTCACCCCATCCGACGCCTTCGCGCTGATCGTGCCGTTCCTCGTCGCGGGCGCGTCGCTCGTCCTGCTGCTGCCCCGGCGGGCGGACGCCAAGCCGGTGACGTCGCGGGCGGGGCAGGCGACGACGGTCGTGGGCGTGTTCGCCGTCGGCGTCTACAGCGGCTACTTCGGTGCCGCCGCCGGCGTGGTGATGATGGCGCTGCTCGTGCGCTCGCTCGCGGACAGCCTGGTGCGCGTCAACGCCGTGAAGAACGTGCTGCTGGGAGCGTCCAACGCCGTCGCCGCGTTCGGCTTCGCGGTGCTCGGCGAGGTGTCCTGGTCCGCGGCGCTCCCGCTGACCGCCGGCCTGCTCGTCGGCAACTACTGCGGGCCGGCGATCGCCCGCCGCCTCCCGCCGACGGTGCTGCGGGTCGGGATCGCCGTGGCGGGCCTCGTGCTGGCCGGCGTGCTGCTCGACCGAGCCCTCACCGGCGCCTGACCGGCGCGGGGCCGGAGAGAGCGAGGGTCACGCGCGCTGCGTCCCAGGGGCTAGAGGGTCTGCCCTCCGTCGACGACCACCGTCTGGCCGGTCATGGCCCGGCTCTCGACGAGCCCGAGCACGGCGCGGGCGACGTCCTCGGGTGTGGTCTCGCGGTCGATCAGCGCCGACGCCGCGAGCCGGCGGCCACGCTCCTCGTTGCCCGCCCACCAGCGGGTCATGACCAGGCCGGGGGCGACCTCGTTGACCCGGACCGGCGCGAGCGCCCGGGCCAGCGAGCGGGTGAGCCCGTGCAGCGCGGACTTGCTCACCGCGTACGGCAGGGACGACCCGCTGCCCGTGAGCCCGGCGATCGAGCCGATGTTGACCACGACCCCGTCCTCGGCGGCGCGCAGGTCGTCCGCGGCGGCCCGGGCGCAGTACCAGGGCGCCATGAGGTTCACCGCGAGCATCTGCCGCCAGACGTCGTCGGTGGCGCCGTCGAGGTCGTCGAGCGGCAGCGGGATCGTGGCGCCGGCGTTGTTGACGAGCACCTCGATCGGCCCGAGCCGCGCGCGGACGTCGGCGACCATGGCGGTGACCGCGGCGTCGTCGGTGACGTCGGCGGCGACGGCGATCGCGCGCCCGCCGTCGGCCTCGACCTCGGCCACCGTCGCCGCCGCGTCGCCCGAGGAGCGGCGGTAGGAGATCGCGACGGCGTGGCCTGCGCGGTGCAGCGCGAGGCTGCAGGCGCGTCCGATCCCGGTGCCGCCGCCGGTGACCAGGGCCGTCACGAGCTCAGCTGCCGCTTGACCTCGCTCGACACGCGACGCCCGTCGGCGCGCCCGGCGACCTGCGGCTGGACGACCTTCATGACCTGCCCCATCTGCTTGGGCCCCGCGGCGCCGGTCTCGGCGATCGCCGCGGCGACGAGCGAGGTCAGCTCGTCGTCGGGGAGCTGGCTCGGCAGGTAGTCGGTGAGCACGGCCTGCTCGGCGCGCTCGCGCTCGGCGAGCTCGGTGCGCCCGGCGCCGTCGAACGCCTCGGCGGACTCGCGGCGCTTCTTCGACTCGCGGCCCAGCACCGTCACGACCTCGTCGTCGGTGAGCTCGCGGTGGCTCTCGCCGGCGACCTCCTCGGTGTTGATGGCCGAGAGCGCCATGCGGATCGTCGCGACGCGTACCTGGTCGCGCGCCTTCATGGCGGTGGTGAGGTCATGGCGGAGTCGTTCCTTCAGGTCGGACACTCCCCCACCGTAGTCACGTGACGCGACGGAGAATCGGTGTCGGCAACACGCGCAGCACCCGGCCGAGGACGGCCACGGCCACTCGGCACGTCGGCGGGGACGGTGCCTTCTCGATCGCGTCCGCCATCGAACGCGTGCCGGTCGCGGGGTCGACCGACATCGGCCGGCGCATCCCGCCGCCCCGCTCGGTGCGGATGCCGGGCGCGAGCGTGGTGACCTTGATCGGCGTGTCGGCGACGTCGACGCGGATGCCCTCGGCGAGGTGCCCGGCGTTCTGCCCGCGGAAGATCTCCATCGCCGCCTCGCACTGGGCCAGGGGACCGTGCCTCCCAGGTCAGGGGTGGGCGAGCACGTTCACCACCACGCCCTGCGGGGTGCGCACGAAGAACCGGCGCACACCCCAGGGCTCGTCGGTGAGCGGGTGGACGATCTCGTAGCCGGCGGCGACCGCCCGGTCGTGCACCGCGTCGACGTCGTCGACCTCCACGCTCACCCGGCTGTCCTCCGGGGCGCTCGCGTCCCGGCTGATCAGCTGCACCTGCGCGGCGCCGGACCGGTGGTTGACCACCCACTCCATGTCCATCGCGGTCTCGAACCCCAGCAGGCCGGTCCAGAAGGGGGCGTCGGCGCTCGGGTCGTCGACGGCGAGGTTGGCGACGATGCGGCGTATCTCGGTCATGCGGCGAGCCTGG
This sequence comes from Actinomycetospora sp. 2LY8.5, assembly GCF_057180585.1. NCBI lineage: Bacteria > Bacillati > Actinomycetota > Actinomycetes > Pseudonocardiales > Pseudonocardiaceae > Actinomycetospora > Actinomycetospora sp. 2LY8.5. The sequence continues at coordinate 50,084 of NZ_JBXUHE010000025.1, read as the reverse complement.
CGTGTCGTGGGTCGGCGGTCTTGCAGGAATCGGAGGCGCGCCACGGATCCCGGCCCTGTGGTGTTCTCCCTGACGTGGCGGACGACGAGCAGCTGCGCACCGCGCTGGTCGAGGACCTCGACGCGGGGTTCGAGGCGGTGGTGCGTACCCACGGCGACGTGGTGCACGCGGTGGCGCGCCGGACCGCGGACCGCCCGGCGGACGCGGAGGACCTCGCCGCCGAGGCGTTCCTGCGCGCGTACCGGGCGTTGCGGGGCTACGACCCGCCGCGGATCGAGCGGCTCGACCTGCGGCCCTGGCTGCTGACGATCCTGCTCAACACCGCCCGCAACGACCGCCGCGACGCCGCCCGCCGGCCCCGGACCGACGGCGTCGCCGACCCGCCGGACCGCGCCAGCCCCGCCCCCGGGCCCGCCGAGCGCGCCGAGGCCACCGACCTGGGCGACCGACTCGCGACCCTGCTCGCCGCGCTGCCCGTCGCGCAGCGCACGGCCGTGGTGCTGCGACACGTCGTGGACCTGCCGGTCGCCGAGGTGGCCGCCGTGCTCGCGTGCAGCGAGGGCACCGCCCGGTCGCACGCCGCCCGTGGGCTCGCCGCGCTGCGGGCCCGCCTGACCTCACAGGAGACCTCATGAGCGACACCCTGCTGGAAGACCTCCGCGACCTCGCCGAGCCCGCCCCCGCGACCCTCGCCGAGCGGGTCGTCGACGGCTGGGTGCGCGCCGAGAGCCCGCTGGGCGAGGTGTACGCCGTCGTCGGTGCCCACGGTGTGCGCCTGCTGCGGACCGCCGCCTACGCCGGCGACCTCGACGCGTTCCTCGAGGACTACCGCGCACGTCACGGCCGTCCGGTGCGCCCGGCGCCGCGCGCGCCCCGGGGTCTGCTGCCCGCACTGCGGGGCACGGGACGGGCACCGACGGTGGACCTGACCCACGTCGGCGCCTTCGCACGGAAGGTTCTCGACGCCACGGCGCGCATCCCCGCGGGCCAGGTCCGTCCCTACAGCTGGGTGGCCCGGGAGGCCGGGCACCCGAAGGCCGTGCGCGCGGTCGGGACCGCGCTCGCGCGCAACCCGGTCCCGCTGCTCGTGCCGTGCCACCGCGTGGTGCGCGGCGACGGCGACCTCGGCCGGTACCTGTCGGGGCGCGCGGACAAGGCGGCCCTGCTCGAGCACGAGGGCGTCGACCTGCCCCGCCTCGCCGAGTTCGCCGCCGCGGGTACGAAGCTGATCGGTAGCGACACCACGGGCGTCGTCTGCCTGCCGACGTGCCACCACGCGCGCCGGATCACCACGGCCCACCGGCACGGGTTCGCGAACCTCGACCGCGCCCGCGCCGCGGGGTACCGCCCCTGCCGGGACTGCCGGCCGTAGCCGACCCCGGCTCTTCTGAGCGAAGGGCCCCCTCGGTCGACTGGCCTCGGGGCCTGCGGAGAGTGCCGCGTCACGGCCGGCGCGCGCCCACCGCCCGGTAGACGGCGCGGGCGCGGTCGAGCACGTCGCGGTGGCCGGCGAGTTGGGCCTCGCGGTGCTGCGGGTCGAACCGCCCCTCGGCGACCACGAGCTCCTCCAGCCGGTCGAGGAGGCCGAGGCACCAGCGCGCGTCGGGCACCCGGCCCACGCGCTCCCCGCCGACCTCGACGTGCACCGGCGAGGTGTGCGCGAACACCGGCCGCTCGGGGTCCTGCGGGTGCGGGCCGCCCCGGGCGACTGCCGCCAGCCACAGCGGCTCGTCGACCTCGACGGACGCGGTGACCGCACCCTCACCGGCCGCGATCTCGCCGTCCGGGCCCACGAGCACGATCTCCCGTGCTCCGAGACCCCGCACCTGGGCCCGCACCTCGAGGACGGAGCCGACCCGCGCCTCGACCACCGACCCCGGCCCGCCGCCGTCGACGGACAGGGTGACGAAGGGCCCGTTGGTCGCCAGCGTCCGCCCGGCGCGGATCGCGTCGCGGACCGCCTCGGCCGTGACCGGCGCACCGCCCAGGTCGGCGTAGGTGCGCAGCCACCCCGGTGGGTTCGACGCCACCCCCGGGCCGTGGGCGAACGACAGGAACACGTCGCTCCCGGCGACCGCGGCCGGCCGCAGCCCGCACCCGAGCAGCCGGTGGTAGAGCTCCGCGCCGGCGTGGTCGTCGAAGCAGGACACGACCTCCATCCCATCGACCAGCCCCAGCGCGACGTCGGCGACGAGTTCCCGCGCCTCGACGGTCCGGTGCGGCGCGAGGAACGGCCCGTAGGGGTCGTCAGAGGAGTCGGAGGTGCCGAAGCCCGCGAGCACCGGGTGCGCGTAGTGCGTCGACGCGTCCGCCGCCCGGAGCTCGGCGCAGGTCGCGGCGTTCGGCGGCCAGTCGTGCGGGTGCTCCGATCCCGGGTGGCCGGTCTGGTAGCGCGTCGGCGGCGCGGTCGGCGCCAGGGCGTGCACGTGGCCGAGCAGGTCGTTGCGGAACTCGACCGACGTGCGCGCCACGCAGCCGCCGGGAAGAGCCCACAGGTCCTCCCCCACCGTCGCCTCGAACAGGGCGCGGTCGTAGACGTGCGCGCCGCCGAGGTTGCCGGCGGTGAGGTTCATCAGCTCCAGACCCTCGCCGCGCTGCATGGCGCGGGCCTGCTCGGGGGTGACGACGAGGTCGCCGGAGTAGTTGAGGTGGACGTGCAGGTCGGCGGAGTGCCATCCCAGCGCCGCCGGGTCGACGAGGCGCTCGGGCTCCAGGTCGACCACGGTGCCGTCGCCGTCGACCGCCACCGTCGTCGTCACCGGGGTGTACTCCGGCCCGCGCGTGCAGGTCACGGTCAGCTCACCGGCCGGGACGGTCAGCGCGGTGTCGCGGGCGTGGAAGTACGGCCGGTGCGCGGCGTCCGTCTTCGGGGGCGTGCCGTCGGGCCACCACCCGCCGCCGGCCGCGTCGACCACCGACCACCGCGACCAGGCGCCGGAGCGCACCCGCACCGTCGCCGCCGGCCGGACCTCGAGCGCGCCCGGGACCTCGAGCACCCGACCGGCGTGCGCCACCGTCAGGGCTTCGTCGACCTCCACCGTCGCCACCGCGGCCCCACCCGCCTCGACCGTGATCGGTGTCCCGCCGACCACCACCGCGGTGGTGACGGCCGCGTCGACCACGACGTCGAGCGTCACGGCGCGCCCGGCCACCGCGAGACGCGGCGCGCCGACCCGCGGCACGACGGTCCCGCCGACGTCGAGCACCACGAGGCCGGGCGGCGGCGTCTCCCCGGCGACGCGCCGGATGGCAGCGGGCCAGTCCCCACCGGTCGCGGCGAGCGCGTCGGTGAGGTCGCCGAGCCGCGAGAAGCGGGCGAGCCGGAAGAACTCGGGCAGGTCCTCGTCCCCCCAGTCCCAGCCGCACTGATCGCGCAGGCGCCGGTAGTGGGCCAGCGCCTCGATGGCCGGGGCGGGCAGGTCGAGGATCTCGTCGTCGTCGCAGCACATCAGCGCGCCGTGAATCCCGCGTCCACCGGCAGCGCCACGCCGGTGACGTAGCGCGCGCCGTCGGAGACGAGCCAGTCGACGGCGGCGGTGATGTCCTCGGGCGCGAGGAGGCCGACGGGGAGCAGGTTGCCGACGTCGGGCGCCTCTCCGTCCGGCGGATCGGTGAACAGCGCGGCGACGGCGTCGTTGAGCACCATCGTCGTGGCGACGCCCGACGGGTGCACCGAGTTGACGCGGATCGAGTGCGGCGCGAGCCAGTGCGCCCAGGCCCGCACGAGTCCGACGACGGCGTGCTTGCTCGCGACGTAGCCGTCGCTCTGCCCGGTGCCGTCGCCGCCCCGGCCGGTGAGGCCCATGGACGAGCTCGTGACGACGATCGCGCCGCCGCGCCCCTGCTCGATCATCGTGGGCGCCGCGGCCTGGACGGTGTTCCAGACGCCGACGGTGTTGACGTCGAGCTGGTCGCGGAACGCCTGCGCCGCGGTCACGTCCGGGGACGCCATCCCGATCCCGGCGTTGGCGAGCACGATGTCGACCCCGCCGAGCTCCCCGATGCCCGCGGCGACCGCCGCACCCAGCCGGGAAGCGTCACGGACATCGGCGACATGAGCACTCACGCGCCCACCGCGCGCGCGGACGCCCTCGGCCGTCTCGTCGAGCTCGTCCGGGCTCGCCATCGGATAGGCGACCCCCGGGTTCGGCGCGCAGACGTCGATCGCGACGACGTCGGCACCCTGCTCGGCGAGCCGCCACGCGTGGCTGCGGCCCTGTCCCCGCGCCGCGCCGGTGATCAGCGCGACCCGTCCGGTGTGTGCGGCCATGCCGCATGACCGTACCGAAGTAGTCCTGAACTGCAACTAATCGGTACCGTCACACGACCATCCGAGGTCAGACCGGCGTCTTCTCCCCCGCCTCGACCGGCACCGTGACCACGTTGCCCGCCGGGGGCAGCGGGCAGGTGGCGAACGCCGTGAACGAGCAGGGCAGGTTCAGCGTCCGGTTGAAGTCGATCCGCACCGACCCGTCGTCCGTCGGGCCGTCGGTGCGCAGGACCCGACCGCCGCCGTAGGTGGCGTCTCCCGAGGTGGCGTCGCGGAAGTGCAGCCGCAGCTCGTCACCGTCGCCGCCCAGGGCGATGAGCTCCTGCTCCTCGCCGCCGAGGGTGAAGCGCACCGTCCCGACGGCGGTCGGGTGGAACCCGAGGCCGTCGACGACCGTGTCGACGTCGATGCGCTTCGGCTCGTCCCACGCGGTGAACTGCCCGGTGACGATCCACGCGCCGTCGACCGGGAACGCCGGCACGCCGGTGAACGCCGCCAGGGTCGGGCCCTGCGGGTCGCGGATGCGCAGGGCGACGTGCTCCTCGCGGCGGATCACCTCGACGCGACGCTCGCCGACGGAGACGAGCACGCCGGGCTTGCCGTCGACCGGATCGACCCGGACGGTGCCGTCGACCGGATCGCCGTCCACGGAGACGTCGTCGCCGGCGGCCGCCGTGACCTCGGCGCCCCCGTCCACGGCCCGCCACGTCCCGGGCAGGTCCGCGTAGGAGCGGGCTTCACCGTCGAGCCAGTGCAGCCCCGTGAGGCTGAGCCACCCGTGCGGCGCGCGGAGCACGTCCTCGCGCTCCGCGTGCCAGGCGGCCCAGGCCGCTCCGAGATCCGAGGTCAGGTCCTCGTCGACCGAATCCGTCATGCCGACGTCGTCTCCTCGCGCTGGGGGAGCACCCAGCCCGGCCGCACGAAGTGGCACGTGTAGCCCCACGGCATCTTCTGCAGGTAGTCCTGGTGCTCCGGCTCGGCCTCCCAGAAGTCGCCGGCCGGCTCCACCTCGGTGACGACCGGGCCGGGCCACAGGCCGGAGGCGTCGACGTCGGCGATGGTGTCGCGGGCGACCCGCTCCTGCTCGGGGGTCGTGTAGTAGATCGCCGAGCGGTAGCTGCGACCGATGTCGTTGCCCTGGCGGTTGCGGGTCGACGGGTCGTGGATCTGGAAGAAGAACTCCAGAATCTGGCGGTAGGAGATCTTCTCGTCGTCGAACACCACCTCGACGGCCTCGGCGTGGTCGCCGTGGCGGCGGTAGGTGGCGTTCGGGGTGTTCGGGTCACCGGAGTATCCGACGCGCGTCGAGAGGATCCCGGGCCGCTGGCGCAGCAGCTCCTGGGCTCCCCAGAAGCATCCACCGGCCAGGATCGCGGTCTGAGTGGCCACCGATTTACCTCCTCGGTCTCGCCTGCACGTGGCACAACGCGTTCGGCAGGACGGCTGTTCCGGCCCCATCCGTCCCCATCCGAGCCGATGATGTGCCACTCGGGGTGACATGCTGCGGGCCGTGAGCGAGCAGCGCATCGAGGTCACCCGATGGATCGCGGCCGACCCGGCGTCGATCTTCGACGTCCTGCGCGACCCGCACGGCCACGTCGCGATCGACAGCTCCGGCATGCTCATGGACGCCGACGGCGAGCCCGTGGAGGGCGTCGGCGACCGGTTCACCGTCCACATGGACCGCGAGGCGCTGGGCGACCGGCCGCTCGGGCGCTACGACGTCGACGTCGTCATCACCGTCTACGAGCCCGACGTCGAGATCGCCTGGACGATCGAGGGGCAGGCGCGCCCGTTCATCGGCCACGTCTACGGCTATCGCCTCGAGCCCGTCGAGGACGGCACCCGGGTCACGTCCTACTACGACTGGTCGACCATCGACCCGGAGTGGGCGGCCCGCGACATCTTCCCGGTGATCCACCCGAACTCGATCAAGGCGACCTTGGGGATCCTGGCCCGGACGGTCCAGAAGGACTGACCGCGAGCGGAACGTCCGCGCCCACCTCCCAGGTCTCGGTCCGCGCCATCAGCGCGACGCGGTCGATGCGGGTGGACAGCGGGAGCCGTGGGGCGATCGCGTCCGCCGCCGCACGGAGGGACGCCTCCGGTGCGGCGCGCCGGAGCCCGACGGTGAGATGCGGGACGAGCTCGCGGTCCTCGGCCGGCAGCTCCGGGAACGCCGCGCGGACGCGGTCGGCGATCTCCCGGAACGGGGAGGCCGCGTCCGGAGCCAGCCACAGCACGCGCCGGCCGAACCACCGCAGCTCACCGAAGGTGCAGTCGAACGCCGGGACCTCCGCGAGGGCGGCACGCAAGGTCGTCACGTCGGCGTGGGTGACCGCGGCGGGCTCGACGAACGGGTACACGAGCGTGAGGTGCGCGCCGAGGCCCCGCCGCGCGGTGGGGTCGAGCTCGTCGCGGAACACGCCGACGAGCGGCTCGGCGTCGGGAACCAGCGCCGCGATCATGGTCCGGCGCGCGGACGGGTCGAGCGGGATCGCGACCACCTCCCGGATCGACGCGCGCCGGGACGTTACGCGCGCGGGCCGATCACCGCGGCCGCGGCGGCCGGGCGATGTCGGGAGCGTTCACCGACCCGGCGCCGGGCGCTACCGTCGGCCGGTGCGCTGGTCCATCGCGATCCCCCAGCTCGGCACGGAGGCGTTCGACGCCTCCCGGGTGAAGGCCCACCTCGCCCGCGCCGAGGAGCTGGGCTTCGCGGGGGCCTGGACCATGGAGCTCACGGTCGGCGAGGCGCCGGTGCTCGCGCCGCTGGAGGTCCTCGCCTACGCCGCCGCGTGCACCGAGCGGCTCCGCCTCGGGGTCGGCGTGATGATCAGCACCCTGCACGACCCGCTCCAGCTCGCGGCCGCGCTGACCGCCGTCGACCGGCTCAGCCACGGCCGCCTCGACGTCGGCGTCGCGCCCGGCGGCGGCTCCCGGGCGTTCGCGGCGTTCGGCGTGGAGCGGGGGACCTTCGTCGCGCGCTTCACCGAGGGCCTCGCGCTGATGAAGGAGGCCTGGTCCGACGCGCCGCGCGTCAGCTTCGACGGCCGGTTCCGGCGCGTCGAGGACCTTCCGATCGCGGCGAAGCCGGTGCAGCGCCCGCACCCGCCGGTGTGGTTCGGGGGCAGTGCGCCCGCGGCGCTGGCCCGCGCCGTCCGCCTCGGCGACGCGTTCCTGGGCGCGGGCTCGGTGACCACGGCGGCGTTCGCGGGCCAGGTCGTCACGCTGCGCCGCGAGCTCGAGCAGCAGGGCCGCGACCCGGCGGAGTTCCCGCTCGCCAAGCGCGTCTACGTCCGCGTCGACGACGATCCGGGACGGGCGCGCGAGCGCATGGTCGCGAGCCTGCACGGGCTCTACGGCCACAAGCCGGGGATCGAGGACGTGCCGGTCACCGGGTCGCCGGGTGCCGTGGCGCGGGGGCTGGCGGAGGTCCGCGACGCGGGCGCGGGGATGATCCTGCTCGACCCGTTGGGCGACGGCGTCGCGGACGACCGTGAGCAGATGGAGCGCCTGGTGGCCGACGTCCTCCCGCGGGTGTCGTCGTCCGATTCGTCGCCGGGCCCCGACGTGGCACGATCCACCGGGTGACCAGCCGGACGTCCCGGGAGGAGCACCTCCGCGACCTCGCGCTGCTGCGCCGGGTCCGTGACCGCATCGACCGCGAGTACGCGCAGCCCCTCGACGTCGAGGCGCTGGCGCGCGGCGTGCACCTGTCGGCCGGTCACCTCGGCCGCGCGTTCCGGCGCGCCTACGGCGAGTCGCCCTACAGCTACCTCATGACCCGCCGCATCGAGCGCGCGATGGCGATGCTGCGGCGCGGCGACCTCAGCGTCACCGAGATCTGCTTCGCGGTCGGCTGCTCCTCGCTGGGGACCTTCAGCACCCGGTTCAGCGAACTGGTCGGGATGTCGCCGAGCGCCTACCGTCGCGACGCCTCCCGCGAGGTCGAGGGCATGGCGCCGTGCGTGGCCAGGAAGGTCACGCGACCGGTCAGGAATCGAGAAGCACCGACCGTCGGTGCCTCCCTAGCGTGAGCGCCATGACCTCCACCGACATCACGATCTACCAGGCGTTCCTCCCCCACGACGACCACGAGGCCTCGCTGGCCTTCTACCGCGACACCCTCGGATTCGAGGTCCGCAACGACGTCGAGTACATGGGGATGCACTGGCTCACCGTCGGCCCCGCCGGCCAGCCGGGCACGTCGATCGTCCTGCACCCGCCGACGGCCGACCCGGGCATCACCGACGACGAGCGGCGCGTGGTCGCGGAGATGATGGCGAAGGGGACGTACGCGGGCATCAACCTCGCCTCGCCCGACGTCGACGCGACCTTCGAGCGGCTGCAGGCCGAGGACGCCGACGTGGTCTCGGAACCGACCGACCAGCCGTGGGGTGTGCGCGACTGCGCGCTGCGCGACCCGGCGGGCAACATGATCCGCATCTTCGAGGTGAAGTGACCGCCGGCAGGGGGACGGAGATCCGATGAGCACGGCCACGAGTCAGGCCGACGGCACGACGGCGCCGGCCGGTCACGACGCCGACAGCCACGACCTGATCCGCGTCCACGGCGCGCGCGAGAACAACCTGCGCGACGTCAGCGTGGAGCTGCCGAAGCGGCGGCTGTCCGTGTTCACCGGGGTCTCCGGGTCCGGCAAGAGCTCGCTCGTGTTCGGCACGATCGCCGCCGAGTCCCAGCGGATGATCAACGAGACCTACAGCGCGTTCGTGCAGGGCTTCATGCCGACGCTGAACCGGCCCGACGTCGACGTCCTCGACGGGCTGACCACGGCGATCGTCGTCGGCCAGGAGCGGATGGGTGGCGACGTCCGCTCCACGGTCGGCACGGCCACCGACACCGGCGCGATGCTGCGCATCCTGTTCAGCAGGCTCGGCACGCCCCACATCGGCGGCCCGCAGGCGTTCTCGTTCAACGTCGCCTCGATCAGCGGGGCCGGTGCGGTGACGTTCTCCAAGGGCGGCCGCGAGATCAAGGAGCGGCGCGACTTCAGCATCACCGGCGGCATGTGCCCGCGCTGCGAGGGCCGCGGCACCGCGTCCGACTTCGACCTCACCGCGCTCTACGACGACTCGAAGTCGATCAACGAGGGCGCGATCACGATCCCGGGCATGAGCATGGACGGCTGGTTCGGCCGCATCCTGCGCGGCTGCGGGTTCTTCGACCCGGACAAGCCGATCGCGCAGTTCACCGAGCGCGAGCTGAACGATCTGCTCTACAAGGAGCCGGTCAAGCTCAAGATCGAGGGCATCAACCTCACCTACACCGGGCTGATCAACCAGATCCAGAAGTCCTTCCTGTCGAAGGACCGGGAGGCGATGCAGCCCTACGTGCGGGCGTTCGTCGACCGCGCGGTGGTGTTCACGAGCTGCCCGGAGTGCCACGGCACACGGCTGAGCGAGGCCGCCCGCTCCTCGCTGATCGACGGCAAGAACATCGGCGACGTCGCCGCGATGCAGATCAGCGACCTCGCCGAGTGGGTGCGCGGGCTCGACGCCCCCGCGGCAGGAGACGGGGCAGAGCGCAGCTCGACCCGTGAAGGAGTGCGACCCTTGCTCGAGTCGCTCTCCGAGACCCTCGACTCGTTCGTCGAGATCGGGCTCGGCTACCTCTCGCTCGATCGCCCGCCAAGCACGCTCTCAGGCGGCGAGGCGCAGCGCACCAAGATGATCCGCCACCTCGGCTCGGCGCTCACCGACGTCACCTACGTCTTCGACGAGCCCACCATCGGGCTGCACCCCCACGACATCGCGCGCATGAACGACCTGCTGCTGCGCCTGCGGGACAAGGGCAACACCGTCCTCGTCGTCGAGCACAAGCCCGAGACCATCGCGATCGCCGACCACGTCGTCGACCTCGGGCCGGGTGCGGGCACGGCCGGCGGCGAGATCGTCTTCGAGGGCACCCTCGACGGCCTGCGCGCCGGCGGCACGCTGACCGGCCGCCACCTCGACGACCGGGCGTCGCTCAAGGACGCGGTGCGGACCCCGTCGGGTGTGCTCGAGGTGCGCGGCGCCGACAGCCACAACCTGCGCGACGTCGACGTCGACATCCCGCTGGGCGTGCTCGTCGCCGTCACGGGCGTGGCGGGCTCGGGCAAGAGCTCGCTGATCCACGGGTCCGTCGCCGGGCGTGACGGCGTCGTGGTGGTCGACCAGGCCCCGATCAAGGGCTCGCGGCGCAGCAACCCGGCCACCTACACCGGGATGCTCGAGCCGATCCGCAAGGCGTTCGCGAAGGCCAACGGCGTGAAGCCCGCACTGTTCAGCGCCAACTCCGAGGGCGCCTGCCCCAACTGCAACGGCGCGGGCGTGATCTACACCGACCTCGGGATCATGGCGGGCATCTCGACGCTCTGCGAGGTGTGCGAGGGCAAGCGCTTCGACGCCTCGGTGCTCGACTACCGGCTCGGGGGGAAGGACATCAGCGAGGTCCTCGCGATGCCCGTGGCCGAGGCCGTCGAGTTCTTCGGCGCGAGCGGCGCGAAGGTCCCGGCCGCCCACAGGATCCTCGTCCGGCTCGCCGACGTCGGTCTCGGCTACCTCACGCTCGGCCAACCGCTGACGACGCTGTCGGGCGGCGAGCGCCAGCGGCTCAAGCTCGCGACGCAGATGGCCGAGCAGGGCACGGTCTACGTCCTCGACGAGCCCACCACCGGCCTGCACCTCGCCGACGTCGAGCAGATGCTGGGCCTGCTCGACCGGCTCGTGGACTCCGGGAAGTCGGTCATCGTCATCGAGCACCACCAGGCCGTCATGGCGCACGCCGACCGGATCATCGACCTCGGCCCGGGTGCCGGGCACGAGGGCGGTCGCGTCGTCTTCGAGGGCACGCCGGCCGAGCTCGTCGCCGCCCGGTCGACGCTGACCGGCCGGCACCTGGCCGAGTACGTCGGCGCCTGATCCGGCGCCGTGACACGCCCCGGAGCACCCCGTGGCGGGCCAGCACCCGCTGGTTGCGCTCCGAGACACAGGCCGCGGCGCGGGGTCGAGCGCGGCCGGGGCCCGGGCGCCGACCTAGACCGTCCGGCCCGTCCCGTTGGCCGCGCGTCCGCCGCGCGGGGCGACGCTCATCACGACCGTGACCTCGTCGCCGTCGCCGAGGCGCTCCGCGGTCCGCACCGCCTTCTTCACCGGCAGCACGTAGCCCCCGTCCCTCGGCAGCAACGAGGTCTCCCACTCCGTCGCCCCGATCCGACAGCGGACCGGGACCGCGCCCCACCCGTACGACGCGTCCTGGGCCTCGACGACGTCGCGGCCGTGCTCGGGCAGCGCCAACCAGTGGAACGGCGCGGGCCCCCGCCACTCGAACAGGGCGGCGGTGAACTCGAGGTCCATGCCCCCAGTTCCTACCGGATCGCTCCGGGCTCGAACACTCGAACACTCGAACACCGTGCACTCGAACACCGTGCACTCGAACACCGTGCACGCCCGCTCCGCCCGCACCCGATCGGCGAGGACGGCGGCTCGGAAGGCTTGACACGGTGAGGGTCCGCACGACCATGACGAGGCGTGGCATCGAGAAGAGGTGCTGTGCCCGACCAGCCCGAGCCGCTCGCGGCGCCGTCGGAGGGACTCGCGTTCCCGTCCGTCGCCCGCCTGGAGCTCGACGAGCTGCTCGACCAGCTCATCGCACGCGCGACCGAGGTCAAGCTGACCCAGGGGCGGCTGCGCCACCTGCTGGACGCGACCCACCGCATCACCGCCGGGCACGACCTCGACGACCTCGTCGAGCGCATCGTCACCAGCGCGCGGACGTTGGTCGGCGCGCGCTCCGCCGCGCTCGCGGTGGTCCGCGACGACCGACTGCTGCGGTTCGTGCAGGCGGGGATGGACGCCGAGACCGCCACGCTCGTCGGCGGGCTCGCGCACGGCGAGATCCACCGCGGCGGCATGCCGGACCTCCCGTCGTTCCTCGGCGTCCCCCTGCGGGCGGGCGACGTCGTCCACGGTGCCCTCTACGTCGGCGGGAGCGAGCACGACGGCGGCTTCGCCACCGACGACGAGCAGCTGCTCACCGCACTCGCCGGTGCGGCCGGGATCGCCGTCGAGAACGCCCTGCTGCTGGACACCGCGCGGCGCCGCGAACACTGGCAGGCGGCGTCCGCCCGGTTGTCGAGCGGCCTGCTCTCCGGCGAGATCGCGCCCGAGGACGAGGTCCAGCACCTCGTCGACACCGCCGTCGACGTGGCGCGCGCCGACGGCGCGGCGGTGACACGGATCCTCGACACCGACCCCGGGACGGCGCACGTCGTCGCCGCGGCCGGGCGACTGCGCGAGTGGGTCGACCGTTCGGCGTGGAGTCCCGGCTCGGTCACGCAGGCGGCGCTCGACGAGGACGGCCCGCTGCTCATCGCCGACGCGCTCGCCGACCCGCGCACCCGCGGCGTCGTCGAGCGCGCCCCCGAGATCCGGTCCGTGCTCGCGGTGCCCCTGATCGGTTGGTCCGAGCGATCGGTCCTGATCCTCGCGCGGACCGGCGGCGACGAAGCCTTCGGTGCGGTCGAGGCCGAGATGCTGCTGGGATTCGCGGCCCACGCGACCACGGCGATCGAGCTCGCCCGGGGACGGCGCGACCGCGAGGCCGTTCACGTGATGGAGGAGCGCGAGCAGCTCGTGCTGTCGATCTCCCAGGCCGTCGTCCGCCGGGTGCAGCGGGTCGGGCTGGCGCTCACGAGCAGCGCCTCGGGCGCCGACGGCGCGCTGCGCGACCAGCTGCTCGCGCAGGTCACCGAGCTCGACGACGTCGTCCGAGCCGTCCGGAACACGGTCCTGCCCGGCTGAGTCACGGAGGCGGTGTCACGGCGTCGCCCCGAGCCCGCGGACGGGCGCGGCAGGACCTCGCCGATCATGGGGCCATGAGCTTCTTCGTGCGGCCCGCGGGCGGCGGCGACACCTACGCGTTCGGCGGTGCGACCTTCACCGTCAAGGCGAGTGGTTCCGACACCGAGGGACGGGTCGGGGTCATGGAGCAGTCGGCGCCGAGCGGGCTCACCGTGCCCGCGCACACCCACGAGGGTGAGGACGAGATGTTCTACGTCCTCACCGGCGAGGTGCGCGGCTTCTGCGGCGACCAGCGGTTCAGCGCCTCGACGGGCGCGTTCATCTTCCTGCCCCGCGACGTGGTGCACGGTCTGGAGGTCGTCGGCGACCGGTCGGCACGGGTGCTGACGATCGTGGGGCCGGCGAAGTTCGACGCCCTCGTCACCAGCCAGGGCACTCCCCTGGCGTGACGAGGAAGCCGGCGGTGGCGTCGTCGGGCCGCAGACGCCTCGGCTCAGACCCGCGGCAGCAGCGTCTCCAGGTAGCTCTGCACGGCCTCACCCTGCTGGTAGTGGCTGCAGTAGTAGTTCGGCAGCGGGAACAACCGCCCCTCGCGTACGGCCCGGACCTGCTGGAACGCCGGCTGGGCGAGCAGCGTCTGCGTGTTCGCGTCGATCCCGCCGGTGGTGTCGGCGAGGTGGAGGACGACGTCGCAGTCGTCGAGCTGCGTGGCCTGCTCGTAGGACAGCCGGCCGCCGGCGCCGGTCTTCCCCTCGGCGAACGCCCCGAACCGGAAGCCCGCGTCGGCGAGCACGACACCGCTCCACGAGGTCGGGTAGTCGGAGAAGAAGACCCCGCCCGCGCCGCCCCGCACGAGCGCCCATCGCGTGCGGGCGAGCGTGGCGGCGTGCTGCTCGCGGATGCGGCCCGCGTGCTGCTCGTAGTTCGTCTGCAGCTGCTCCCCCTGGGCGAGCCGATTGACCGCGTCGGCGGTGCGCAGGGCGCGCTCGCCCCAGCTCCCGGGGTTCGCCGCGGACGGCAGCAGCAGCGTCGGGCCGATACCGGAGAGCTGCGCGCCGAGGTCGGCGGGCAGGTTCGGGACCAGCGTGCCGAGGATCAGGTCCGGACCCTGCGCCGCGATCGCCTCGAAGTTCAGCGCCGTCGGCGTCCCGACCTTCGGGATCGCGTCGTAGGCCTGCTGGTACTCCGGCAGCACCCCGCCGAGCGTCGCCTGCGCCGTCCCGGCGGGGGTGACGCCGACGTCGAGCAGGGCGTAGGTCGTGTAGAAGTCGGTGCACACGATCCGCTGCGGGTTCGCCGGGATCTGGACCGGCCCGTCTGCGCCCTCCACCGTGCGCGTCGCTCCCCCAGCGCCGCCGCCGGAGTCCCCGCCGGAGTCCCGGCCGCCGCACGCGGCGAGCACGAGCGCCGCGCTCGTGCCACCGGTGCCGGCGAGGAAGCGGCGACGGGTGACCCTTCGGCGCGCGGACGGGCGGGGAGGAGCGAAGAGAGCCATGCCGTGATCGTATGGTTAGGCTCACCTACTCACACGGCGAGCCTCCCGGTCGGCCGGGACGATCATGGGCGTGCCGGTCTGCGGGTCGGGGACGACCTCGCAGGTGATGCCGAAGACCGACCCGACCAGCGCGGCGTCGACGATCTCCGTGGGCGGACCCTGCGCGACGATCCGCCCCTCGCGCATCGCGACGAGATGGGTGGCGTAGCGGCAGGCCTGGTTGAGGTCGTGCAGCACCGCGACGAGGGTGCGCTCGCCGCCGGCGTGCAGGTCGGCGCATAGGTCGAGCACGTCGAGCTGGAAGGCGATGTCGAGGAACGTCGTCGGCTCGTCGAGCAGCAGCAGCGGGGTCTGCTGGGCCAGGACCATCGCGATCCACACCCGCTGGCGCTGGCCGCCGGAGAGCTGCCCGACCTCCCGCTCGGCCAGCTCCGAGACACCGGTGGCGGCCATGGCCTCGAGGACGGCCTGCTCGTCGGTCGCCGACCACTGCCGCAGCAGCGACTGGTGGGGGTAGCGGCCGCGCGCGACGAGGTCGAGCACCGTGATGCCGTCGGGCGCGGTGGGGCTCTGCGGGAGCAGGGCGAGCCGCCGGGCGATCTCCTTCGGCCCGTAGGAGGAGACCGGGCGTCCGTCGAGGATGACCGCGCCCGCCGTCGGTTTGATCATCCGAGCCAGACCGCGCAGCAGCGTGGACTTCCCGCACGCGTTGGGTCCGACGACGACGGTGAACGACCCGTCGGGAACCGCGAGGTCGAGCTCGCGGATGACGGTCCGCTGCTCGTAGGCCAGCGTCACGGCCTCCGCGCGCAGCCGGGAACTCATCGTCCTGCCCTCCACTCCCTGGCCAACAGCCACACGAGGTAGAGCCCGCCGACGGCCGCGGTCATGGTGCCCGCCGGGAACTGGGTCGGGGCGGCCAGGCGCTGCCCGAGCACGTCGCCGGCCAGCAGCAGCGCCGCCCCCACCGGCCCCGCCGCGATCACGCCCGGGCCGGTGGTGCCCGTGACCCGGCGGGCGAGCTGGGGCGCCGCGAGGGCGACGAAGGCGACGGGGCCGACCGCGGCGGTGGCGACGCCGACGAGCGCGACGCCGACGAGCAGGACGGCCACGCGGGTCCGTGCGACGTCGACGCCGAGGCCGCGGGCCATGTCGTCGCCCATCCCCAGCAGGTCCAGGCGCCGGCTGCCCGCGACGGCGACCGGGACGAGCAGGACCAGCGCGATCGCCACCGCCACGACCTGGCCCCAGCCGCGACCGTTGAGTGTCCCGACCAGCCAGCTCTGCGCGGCGACCGCGGTCTGCAGGTCGGTGCGCAGGATGAGGAAGTTGTTGAGCGCGGCGAGCACGGCGTTGACGCCGATCCCCACCAGCACGAGGCGGTAGCCGCCCACCGCTCCCCCGAGCAGCGCCTGGACGACGAGCGCCGCGACCAGCGTGCCGACGACCGCGCCGACCGTCGTGCCGACCGGTCCCCCGCCGGCGAGCACGATCGCGACGAGCGCCCCGGTGGCCGCGCCGGTGGTGAAGCCGAGCAGGTCGGGGCTCGCGAGGTCGTTGCGGGCCAGCGACTGGAACACCGCGCCGGCGACCCCGAGCGCCGCGCCCACCACCAGGGCCAGCGCGACGCGGGGCAGACGCAGCCCGACCACGACGTACTGCTGGGCGCGCGAGCCGGTGCCGGTCAGCGCGCCGACGACCTGGCGCAGCGAGAGCGGGAAGTCGCCGAGGGTCAGCGCCACGGCGGCGAGGACGACGGCGACGGCCGCGAGGACGAGGACGCCGGTCACCGCCCGGGGGCGGAACCGCAGGGAGATCCCGCCGGTGCGCAGGACGGTCACGGTCATGCGAGAGGTCACAGGGCCACCACCCGGCGCCGGCGGGCGATCGCCAGGAACACCGGCGCGCCGAGGAACGCCGTCACCACGCCGACCTCCAGCTCGGCCGGGATCGCGACGACGCGGCCGACGACGTCGGCGACGATCACGAGGAGCCCGCCGAGCACCATCGACCAGGGGATCACCCGGCGCTGGGCGGGTCCGGTGACGACGCGGGCGAGGTGCGGGACGGCGAGGCCGACGAACGCGATCGGCCCGCACGCCGCCGTCGCACCGCCGCACAGCAGCACGATCCCGATCCCGGTGAGCGCCCGGATCGCGCCGACCCGGACGCCGAGCCCGCGGGCGGTCTCCTCGCCGAGGGCCAGGGCGTCGAGGGCCCGCGCGAGCCCGAGCGCGAGCAGGATCCCGACGGAGAGGAACGGCAGCACCTGCACCAGCGCCTGCGGGTCGCGCCCGGTCAGCGTCCCGATCCGCCAGACGCGGAACTGGTCGAACGTCGTGGCGTCCACGAGCACGACCGCGTAGATCACACCCTGCAGCGACGCCCCGATCGCCGTGCCGGCCAGGGCGAGGCGGGCCGGTGTGGCACCGCTGCGGCCCGTCGCCCCGAGCACGTAGACGAGCACCGCGACGACCGTCGCGCCGACCAGCGAGAACCAGACGTAGCCGTTCAGCGTCGTGATCCCGAACAGCACGATCCCGGCGACGATCGCGGCCGAGGCGCCCCAGTTGATGCCGAGCACCCCCGGGTCGGCGAGCGGGTTGCGGGTCAGCGCCTGCATCAGCGCCCCTGCCGCCCCGAGCGCCGACCCGACCGCGAGGCCGAGCAGGGTGCGCGGGAGACGCTGGTCGAGCACCACCACCGCGTCGGCGTCGGCCGCGCCCGACGGCCCGTGCAGCAGGGCGTCCAGTACGACGCCCGGCGCGATCCCCCGGCTGCCGACCATGAGGCTCGCGGCCACCGCCACGGCCAGCAGCACCACCGCGACCACGAACCCGGCGCCGCGGACGCCGGCCCGCCGGGTGCGCCCGGCACCGTCGGCCCCGACGTCCGGGGCGACGGGCGGGGGCGGCACGCCGGGTATGGAACCGTGATCAGCCGTCCCCGTGCACTCCGACACGGCCCGGGATGACGGCCGTCACGCCCGTCAGCAGCGCCGGCGCCCACCGGCCCCGCGCCGCGAGACCGGCGACGACCACGTCGGCGAGTGTCCCGGCAGCAGCACACCCGAGACCCCGGTCCCCGCCGGTGACGTGCGCGACGCGCCTCACCCCACCGTCCCGAGGACCTCGTCGCGCAAGGCGTTCTTGAGGATCTTCCCGATCGTGCTGCGGGGCAGCTCCTCGCGCAGGAGGACCCTCTCGGGAACCTTGAACCGCGACAGCCGCTCCGCGCACCAGGCGATCAGGTCGGCGGGTTCGGCGTGGGCCCCGGGCGCCAGGACGACGTGGGCGACGATCGCCTCGTCGTGGACCGGGTCCGGCACCCCGTGGACGGCGGCCTCCAGCACGGCCGGGTGGGCGGCGAGCACCTGCTCGACCTCGCTGGCCGCGACGTTCTCGCCGGACCGCTTCATCATGTCCTTGGCGCGGTCGACGAAGGACGCGCGCCCGAGGTCGTCGAGCCGGACCTGGTCGCCGGTGCGCAGCCAGCCGTCGACGAACAGGGCCGCGGTGGCGTCCGGGCGCCCGTCGTAGCCGGGCGTGACGTCCACCCCGGGCCGCCCGCGGACCTGGAGCTCACCCGGCTCCCCCGATGCCACCGGGGCGCCGTCCTCCCCGACCACCCGCACCTCGACACCGGGCAGCGGCAGACCGATCGCGTCCCAGCGGCGCCGGTCGTCGAGGGGGTTCATGAACGGCGGGACGACGGTCTCGGTCATCCCGTAGAGCTGCAGCAGGGGCGCGCCGAACCGGGTCTCGAACTCCTGGGCCTGCGCCGGGGTGAGGTTCTGGGCGAACAGCACCAGCCGCAGGGCGTTGTCGGCATCGGACGGCGCGGGCGTGGAGCGGGCCAGCACCATGCGGATGGGTGCGGCGAACAGGCTCGCCAGCGTGGGCCGCAGGTCGCGGGCCTGCGCCGGCCAACCGGTCGCGGAGAAGCGGGCCGCGACGGCCACCGAGCCGCCCGACACGAGCGCCGAGGCCAGGCAGTAGTACTGGGCGTTGCCGTGGAAGAGCGGCAGGGTGATCAGCCACCGGTCCTCGGCGGTCACCCGCAGGCGGGCGGCGACGAGCTCGCCGACGCGCCGGTAGTTGGCGTGCGTGACCTGCACGCCCTTCGGGGCGCTGGTGGTCCCGGACGTGAACATGATCGCGGCGAGCTCGGGGTCCTCCGCGACGGGCGGGGGTGTCGCCCCGCCCCGGCGCGCGACCAGCTCCCCGAGCGTGAGCACCCTGCGGCCCCCTGACCCCGCCTCGACCGTCCCGCGCAGGGCGTCGTCGACGACGGAGAGCACCGCGCCGGAGTCGGTGAGCTGGTGGGCCACCTCGTCGGCGGTCGAGAGCGGGTTGACCGGGACCACGACGGCCCCGAGCCGCGCGCAGGCGAACCAGACGTCGAGGAACTCCGGACGGTTGGGCGTCATGAGGTGCACACGCGCGCCGGCCGCCACCCCGAGCTCGGCGAGCAGGCCCGCGGTCTCGTCGGCGCGCCGGACCTGCTCGGCGTAGGACACCGTCTCGGTGCCGTCGTCGCCGGCGAACACCAGGACCGGCGCGTCGGGCCGGTTCGCGGCCGTGCCGGCGAGGAGGCCGTAGACGCTGCTGCTCACAGGACCTCAACTTGTACTCGGGTACACGTTCATGGGGACCCTAGTGCCCCGTGAACGCCTCCGCCAGCCACCAGGACGGACATCGGCGCCTGCGAGACGTCGGGCCCGTCGCGTCCGGTGACCCAGTGGTTCGGGGCGTCGAAGTGGGTGCCGGTGTGCTCGCCGGTGTGGATGTCGTTCCAGTACCAGGCCGGCCCGCGGTCGTCGTAGCGCGAGAGCTCCTCGAGCCGGAACCGCGAGGTGGTGGCGAACGGCGCGGGCAGCTCCAGGATCGGTGTCGAGGACTGCAGCGGTGTCGTGGGGTCGACGACCTCGACGGCACCGGAGCGCAGCGCGGCGGTGAGGGCGGCGAGCACCGACATGGTCGTCTCCCGGGTCGGGACGTCAGGTGACGGTGCTGGGCTGGTCGAGGACGCTCGCCGGGTCGAGCCCGTCCTGCAGGCGGCGCAGCAGCGACTCGAACTGCTCGGCGTCGGGCCCGAGCAGGTCGCGGAACTGCCCGCGCACGTCGGCGGTGGCCTCGTCCCACTCCGCGAGCGCCCGCCGGCCGCGCGCCGAGACGACGATCAGCACGCGGCGCCGGTCCTCGACGTCGCGGCGCCGCAGGACGAGGTTCGCCGACACCATGCGGTCGACGAGCTTGCTGAGCTTGGGCGCGAGGAGCAGCACGTGCTCGGCGACGACGTTCATCGGACACCCGCCGCGCTCGGCGAGCAGACGCAGGATCCGCCACTGGTCCAGGCTGGAACCGACACCCCGCAGCGCCTCCTCCAGGCGCGCGGTGAGGGTGCGCTCGACGAGCGACAGGAGCCGCAGCGACTCCTCCCCGCCCCCGCTGGACCCCCCGGCGTTGGTTGGCACGGCGCTGATGGTAGCCAGAGCGCGCGGCCCGGCGGGGACGAGCACGGCCACGTTGCGTCCGTGGGGCCCGCCGGACGCGGAGCGGCTCGTACGATCGGAGTAGCTACGCGACGGGGTGCGCTCGCTAGCGTCGAGCAATGGCCGAGTCGCTGGTGACCGCACCGGGGACGGCGCGTGCACCGCGCGGCCGCGACGTCCTCGACATGGCCCTGGTGATCCCGTTGCAGGGCCCCGCCGGGATCTTCGGCCCGTCGTGCGAGAGCTGTGCCGAGCTCGCGATGCAGGAGATCAACGCCGACGGCGGGGTCCTCGGTCGCGAACTGAACCTGGTGCCGGTCGACGGCGGCCGCAGCCCCGCGGAAGTGGCCATCGAGGTGGACGCGCTGGTCAGCGCCGGGGCCGTGCGGGCGGTCACCGGATGGCACATCTCGGCGGTCCGCGAGGCCGTCGCGCCCCGCATCCGCGGCCGCGTCCCGTACGCCTACACCGCGCTCTACGAGGGGGGCGAGCAGCGCCCCGGCGTGTTCCTCACCGGCGAGACGCCGGACCTCCAGCTCGCCCCGACCCTGGACTGGTTCGCGAGCACCGCGGGTGTGCGGAGCTGGACGATCGTCGGCGACGACTACGTCTGGCCGCGCCGGTCGGCGACGACGGCGGCGCGCCACCTGCGGCGCATCGGCGGGACGGTCTGCGACGAGATGTTCGTGCCGCTCGGGACGTCCGACTTCTCCGGCGTCCTGCGCCGGGTGGAAGCGAGCGGCTGCGAGGCCGTGCTCATGCTGCTCATCGGTGACGACGCCGTCGCCTTCAACCGGGCGTTCGCCGCGTCCGGACTCGACCGGGACATCCTGCGGTTCAGCTCGCTGATCGAGGAGAACGTCCTGCTCGCCTCCGGGTCCCAGAGCACACGCGGCCTGATGACCTCGGCCGGCTACTTCGAGGACCTCGCGACCAGCTCCGGGCTGGAGTTCGCCGCCGCCTACTTCCGCGAGTTCGGCGACGACGCGCCGGTGCTCAACAGCCTCGGCGAGTCCTGCTACGAAGGCGTCCGGCTGCTCACCGAGCTCATGCGCCGGGCCGGCTCGATGGACGTACCGGCGATGATGTCGGTGGCCGACGGCCTGGCGTACGAGAGCCCGCGCGGCACCGTGGAGCTGCGCGACCGGCACCTCCACCAGCAGGTCTTCCTCGCCGTCGCCGACGGGCTGACCTGGGACGTCGTCCAGCAGTTGTGACCCTGCGTCGCGGAGAGGCCACCACCCGCGACGACCGTTGACACTCCGGACGACCGCTCGCTACTTTCCTAAGAAACCATTTCTAGATTGCTCTATCTCTCCCCGGTCGACGTCCGCGACGAAGGGATCCACCGCATGCCCCTGTACGCGTACCGGTGCGCCGAGGACGGCCCCCTCGACGTCATGCGACCCATGGGCGCCGCGCCGTCCGCGGTCCCCTGCCCGATCTGCGGCGCCGACGCCGGTCGCATGATCACCGCGCCGAGGCTGGGCGGCGCCCGCCGGGCACGGGTCGCCGCCATCGACCGCGCGGAGGCCTCACGGACCGAGCCGACCGTCGTGTCGGCCCCGCCGCCGCGCCCGGTCCGGCCGGGCCCGGCCCCGCACCTCGACCCCCGGACCGCGGCGCTCCCACGCCCCTGACCGACTCCACCCACCGCACCGTCCGACCTCCACGTCGGCCCGGTCGCTCCGACCTGCCCTCTCCTCCGAAGGGATCTCCCATGCCGCATCTCGCAGTGGCGCCGCCCCGTGGCTAGCGTCGGCCTGCTCTTCGTGGGCGCCGTGCTGTTCATCAACGGCATCATGCTGCTGGGCTGGATCGACGCGAAGTCCGCCGCACCGATGAACTTCTTCGTCGGCGGGCTGCAGATCATCACGCCGCTCTATCTGATCTTCACCGCGGACGGCGACGCCGACGTCGTCCTCGCGGCGTCCGGCCTGTTCCTGTTCTCGTTCACCTATCTCTACGTCGCGGTGAACCTGACCTGGGGCCTCGACGGCACCGGGCTCGGCTACTTCTGCCTGTTCGTCGCCATCACGGCCCTGGTGTTCTCGATCCTCAACTTCACCCGCTTCGCCGACCCGGCCTTCGGCGTGATCTGGCTGTACTGGGCGTTCCTCTGGTCGTTGTTCTTCGTGCTCCTGGGACGCCGGCGCGACGGGATCGGGCGCTACACGGGCGCCGTGTGCGCGATCCAGGGCTGGGTGACCGCGTGGATCCCCGCCCTCCTGCTCCTCACGGGCGTCTACACCGCCATCGGCGTCCCGCTCGCGATCGGCCTGGCGATCTTCGGCGTCGTCGTCTTCCTCGCGCTCATCCCGTGGGCGCGCCGTGCACAGACGCCGGCGACACCCGCGCCCACCGGCGAGCACGCCATCGCCTGACCCGACCTCCCCGTCACGTCCACCTAGGAGAGATCCGATGCCGAAGAAGGTCTTCCCGCTCGACAGCAACAAGAAGTTCACCGACCAGGAGATCGTCGGCCACAACCGCTGGCACCCGGACGTGCCCGCCCAGGTCCGCGTCAAGCCCGGCGACGTGTTCCGCGTCGACTGTCGCGAGTGGTTCGACGGCGCGATCGTCAACGACGACTCCGCCGACGACATCCTCAACGCCCCGCTCAACTCGGTGCACGTGCTCTCGGGACCGATCGCGGTCGAGGGCGCGCAGCCGGGCGACCTGCTGATCGTCGACATCCTCGACGTCGGCCCCATCCCCCAGGAGGACTCCGGCCCCCTCGCCGGCCAGGGATGGGGGTACACCGGCGTGTTCGCGACGCGCAACGGCGGCGGGTTCCTCACCGAGCAGTTCCCGGACGCGTACAAGGTGATCTGGGACTTCACCGGCGGGAAGGCCACGTCGCGCCACGTCCCGCACGTCGAGTTCACCGGCATCGTGCACCCCGGCCTCATGGGCACCGCGCCGTCGCACGAGCTGCTGCGCAAGTGGAACGCGCGCGAGCAGGCGCTGATCGACACCGACCCGCAGCGCGTGCCGCCGCTGGCGCTGCCACCGCAGCCGGACTCCGCGATCCTCGGCTCGCTGTCGGGCGACGACTTCGAGCGCGCCCGCCAGGAGGCCGCCCGCACCGCGCCGCCACGCGACAACGGCGGCAACCAGGACATCAAGAACTTCACGAAGGGCAGCCGGGTCTTCTACCCGGTGTTCGTCGACGGGGCGAACCTGTCCATGGGCGACCTGCACTTCTCCCAGGGCGACGGCGAGATCACGTTCTGCGGCGCGATCGAGATGGGCGGGTTCCTGGACCTGCACGTCGACCTGATCAAGGGCGGCATGCAGACCTACGGCGTCTCCGAGAACGCGATCTTCATCCCGGGCAACACCGATCCGCAGTACAGCGAGTGGATCGCCTTCTCCGGGACGTCGGTGACCCTCGACGGCGAGCAGCGCTACCTCGACTCGCACCTGTCGTACCAGCGCGCCTGCCTGCACGCGATCGACTACCTGACGACCTTCGGCTACTCCGACATCCAGGCCTACATGATCCTGGGCGCGGCGCCGATCGAGGGCCGCCTGTCCGGCGTCGTCGACATCCCGAACTCGTGCTCGACGGTCTACATCCCGACCGGGATCTTCGACTTCGACGTCAAGCCCGGCAAGAACGGGCCGGTTCGTGTCGACCCGGGCCAGGGGGTGCCGAAGGCCAGCGCCTGAGGTTCCTCCGGACGGACGGACCCCGTGCCCCCGGGCGTGGTCCGTCCGCCCTGTCGCGCTGTGGCCCGACCGTGACCGCCGCGACGCCGAACGGCCCTACCTCCGGCTTCCGCGCAGGACAAGACTCGTCGGAGGACATCACCGGCCGGACGCCGTCGAGGGAGGGGCCACATGAAGCGGGGGCAGAACGACGTCACCGCACCGGAAGGGCCCTCCCCGGGCGCCGAACGGCGCATTCCGTGGTGGGGCGTCGGCTTCGACGTCGTGCGCCGGGGCTACGACCGGGGCCAGGTCGAGGAGGCGCTCGACCAGGCCCAGGCGGACCTGAACGTCATGACCGCCGACCGCGACGCGATGGTGCGGGCCGAGGAACAGGCGCGGGCGGAGCTCCGCGCGGTCCAGGCCGACGTCGAGCGTCTCGTGACCGCCCCGCTCGCGGTCGACGGGCTCTCCGCGCGCCTGCAGCACCTGCTGCGGCTCGCGCAGGAGGAGGCCACGGCGATCCGGGCGACAGCGGCCACCGACGCCGGCGCCATCGCCGAGCAGGCGCGGGAACGGGCCCGCGCGATCGTCGCCGAGGCCGAGGCCCGCGCCGCGGCGATCACCGGTGAGGCCGGCGGGCGTGCCGAGGCGCGCCTGCGCGAGGCCGCGGAGCGGGCCGCGGCCCTCGTGCTCGGCGCCCAGAAGGACGCCCGAGCCCTGCGGATCGACGCGGAGCGCGCCCGCGACGAGCTCGACCGGCACCGGGTGGAGATCGACGCCGAGCAACGCGAGCTGCTCGAGCGCACGCGCGCCGAGATCGAGCGGCGCGAGCAGGACGCCGCCGACGACCGCCGGCGCCGCGACGAGGAGGCCGAGGCCGCCCGCCTGCAGCGCGCCGAGGCCGTCGAGACCGCGCTCGCCGCGCGGCAGGAGGAGGCGTCCGCGGCCCTCGCCGACGCCGAGGCGCGACGGCGCCGCGCCGAGGAGGCCGCCCACGCCGCGGACGTGTCGGCGCAGGCCCGGCGTGACGCCGCGGAGCGGGCGGTCGCCGAGCTGGAGGAGCGCCGGCGGCGCACGCTCGCCCAGCTCGGCGAGCTGCGCCGGACCCTCGACCTGCCCGTGGTCGGCGAGCTCACCGGTGGCCCCGTGCTCGTCGGGACCAACGGCGACGCACCCGAACCCGGACCGGGACGCGGCGCGGCCTGAGTCCGTGCGGGGTCTCTGGTGGCACCGCCGCTCGAGGTCTGACCCGGCTCAGCGCATCGCCGGGTCGATCGCCACGGGCTCGCGGTGCGCTTCGTGGTGGTTCGCGTTGTACGGGTTGTCCGCGCGATCGGGCCGCGACCATTCCGCTGCGGCGGCGCCTCCGCCTCGGAGAGCTCGGCGACGACCTCCCAGGAGGCGAGCAGGCCGGTGACGGCGGGGTGGTACTCCGCGACCTCGTCGGGCGAGAGGCCGAGCCCGTAGCCGGAGGAGACCGCCACCAGCGCGTCGTGGTCGGGCCCGGGCAGAGACGGCATGGTCGCGCCTCGAGATGTGGCACGGGTCTCATGACCCTAGGAACGCCGGCGCGGTGTCGGTGCGGCTCGACGACGCCCGGCGCGTCCTCGCCGACGCGGGGCTGGCCGATCTCGTGCGCGTCGAGGGCGCCGAGGTCGGCGGCGAGCCGTGGCTCTACGCCGACTACTACATCGGCGTCGACCAGGGCGCGGCGTCGGTGTTCGGGGACACCTCGGTCATCCACGAGCTCGTCCACGACGCGCGCCACTTCCTCGGCTTCCCCTGCCACTGAGTCCCGCGGTCACAGGCGCCGCGACCGGCACGTCGCGCATGATCGACAGCGGTCACATGTCCCTGCCGTCGTCGACCGGCAGGCCGGCGCCGGCGCTGCTGCTCACCCGCCCGGTCTGAGGGGCTCGCGCCCGCGCGGCGGGGGTGCGCCGGGGCGGCGACGGGCGGGCGACGGGCACCCGGGCCACTGCCGACGTCCCGCGGCCGGGTGCGCTGTCGAGCGCGAGGCGGCCACCCCGGTCGGCGAGCACACCGCGCACGAGCAGGAGACCCACGTGCCCCGCGGCGGGAGGCGCGTCCACGTCGAACCCCTCGCCGTCGTCCGCGACCTCGAGCGCGACCCGGCCGTCGGCGCCCGCCGTGACGCAGACCCGGATGCTCGTCGCCCCGGCGTGGCGTACGGCGTTGCGGATCAGCTCGTGGGCCACGCGGTAGAGCGTGAGCTCGAGGTCGTCGGGCAGCGGACCGTCGAGCGAGCTCTCGACGGTGATCGAGCCGGAGGCCGGCGACGCCAGCCGTTCCGCGAGCCCCTCCAACGCGCCGGCGAGCCCACCCGGCGCGAGGCTCGGCGGGACGAGGTCGTCCAGGAGACCCCGGAGCTGCCGCATCTCGTCGGTCAGCAGGGCGTGCGCCTCGTCGAGCACGGTCGCGGACGTCCCCGTGCGCTCCCCGCCCTCGTTGCGGACGACCTCGAGGAGCAGGCCGACGCCGGCCAGGTCCGGGAGCACACCGTCGTGCAGCCGCTGGGCGATCTCGCGGCGGGCGGCCTCGGCGGCCGCGAGCCCGTAGTCGCGGGCCGCCCGCTGCTCGGCGCGGGCGCGCGCGGAGCGTCGCGCGAGCGAGACGGACACGGGCAGCGTCAGGACCGCGAGGAGCAGGAGGCCGCCCGTCGCGGCCGCCGCGACGGGCACGGCGGTGGCACGCACCGCGGCGGCCTCGTCGACGGGGAGGTAGAGCTCGAGCCACGTCTCGGCGCCGCGCGCGTCGCGGAACGTCGAGAAGACCTCGAGCAGCGTGCGGGAGTGGGAGAACTCGTAGCGGTGCTCGGCGTCGTCGGGCACCTCCTGCACCAGCGAGCCCCCGGCGCCGAGAGCGCCCATGGTCGCGGGGTCGTAGCGGGCGGTCTCGCCCTCGACTCGCCGCTCGTCGGAGTAGACGATGCGGGCGACGCCGTGGCGCGGCGACCAGATCTTGACCCGGGACATCATTCCGCCGGCCAGGAACGGCTCGACGGCCGTGTCGATGTCCCGCCGGGTGTCCTCGTCCACGGGCACCGAGAGGTCGTGTCGCGACACCACGTCGCCGACGGCCGTCCCGACCTGGCGCGCGGTGTTCTCGGCCGTGCGGTGGGCGTCCTGGCCCGCGAACAGGGCGACGCCGGACGTGATCGACACGAGGGCGACGAGCAGCACGACGACCGTGACCACGGCGTGCCGGAGCAACGCCCGACGCAGGACACCGCCGTCGGTCGACACGCTCAGTACCGCGAGCCGACGCTGATCAGTCCCCGGCGGTGCGCGGCGACGACGGCCTCGAGCTGGCTGTGGGCGCCCAGCTTGGCCAGCAGGGTCTTCACGTGTCCCCGCACCGTGTGGAGCGACAGCTTCAGCTCGGCGGCGATGCGCGCGGGCTCCTGGCCCTGTCCCAGCAGGCGCAGGACGTCGCACTCCCGTGCCGTGAGCTCGACGTGCCCGGGAGGGGCCGCCGCCTCGACGACCGGGGCACCGGGCGCCCGGGCGCGCAACGCGGCGAGGACGCGGTCGAGCGTGCCCTCCTTGGCCAGGAAGGCGGCGGCGCCGGCCGCGACCGCGCGCTCGGCGAGGTCGAGGCGCGCGTGGGCCGTGAGGACGATCGTCCGGGCCGCGGGCCGGAGCTCCCGGAGCGCCGACACCACCACGAGCCCCGACCCGTCGGGCAGGTCGAGATCGACGATCGCCGCGTCGGGCGCGGTGCGGCGGACGTGCGCGAGGGCCTCGCGGCCCGAGTGCGCGACCACGACCGCGGCGACGTCGCGCTGGCGTTCCAGGCTGGTGCGCAGGGCGTCGGTGAACACGCGGTGGTCGTCGACGACGAGCACGGTCCCCAGCGCGACGGAGCCCTCGACGGCGACCGGGTTCGCGCTGCTCACCCCCTCATTCTAGGGAGATGGGCCTGCTGTTCCGAAGGCTAGCCTCACCTCGGTTGTCCGAATCGGCGCACCCCCCGGAGGCCGGTCGATCACGATGACGAGCCTCGTCCTCCCGCCGGAGCCGCACGACCGGCGCGAGCGGCGGGTCCAGGAGCTGCTGTTCGACATCAAGGACGCCGCGCTCGACCAACTCGCCGAGAGCACGGCGTCCGGGCTCTCGTATCGCGCGATCGCCGCGCGGCTCGGGGTGTCGCGGGCGACGCTGCGCTACCACTTCCCGAGCCGGGACGCCCTGGTCGACGCCCTGGTCGCCGACGGCCTCACCACCCTCGCGCGCACCCTGCGCTCCTCGCTCGACCGGACCCGCAGCGCCGCGTCCGAGCGGCGCTGGAGCGGCCTCGCGCACGCCTACCGTGACTGGGCGCTGCGCCATCCCCGTCATTACCGCCTGCTGCAGGGCGCCCAGGCCGACCAGGTCCTCGCGGTGTTCGCGGAGCTCGCCGGGGCGGCGGCCGCCCGCACGGTCCAGGCCCGCCTCCACGACGCGGTCGTCCGGGCGATGGACGCACCGACCGACACCGAGGGGTTCGACGCCGAGGTCCACGACCTGGCTCGGTTCCTGGACGGCTACACCGGGTAGGCCGTGACCGCGCCGCGCACGGTCACGGTGACGTCGTCGCCGGGCGCGACGGCCGCGTCGCCCGGGAGACGGGCCGTGACGACCTCCGTCCCGGGGATCACGTGGGTTCCGGGCGCCTCGAGGTCCAGCTCCACGGTCGCGTCCGGCCCGCGGAAGTCCCGCCACCGCACCCGCGCGCGGACACCCCCGCCGGCCGGCCCGACGCCGATCTGCTCGGGGCGGAGGAGGACCCGCACCGGCCCCGCGGCGACGTCGGTCCCGGTCCGCCCCGGCCGCACCGCGAGCACCCCGAGCGCACAGGACACCGCGCCCGCGCCGTCGTGCCGGCCGTCGAGCAGCACGGCGTCGCCGACGAGGGCCCCCACGCCCGGGTCGACGGGGTCGCGGTAGATCGCTTCCGGCGGGTCGACCTGCGCGATGACCCCGTCCCGCATCACCGCTACCTGGTGGGCGAGCACGAGCGCCTCGGCGCGGTCGTGGGTGACGAGCAGCGCGGTCGCCCCGGCCGCCGCGAGCGCCTTGACCACGGCGCGCCGGGTGTCGGCACGCAGGCCCGCGTCGAGCGAGGAGAACGGTTCGTCGAGCAGGACCACCGCGGGCTCGGGGGCGAGCGCCCGGGCGAGGGCGACCCGCTGCTGCTGGCCGCCGGAGAGCTCATGGGGATGGCGCCGAGCCAGCGACGGCTCGAGGTCGACGGTCTCGAGGAGCCCGGCGACCCGGGCGTCCCTGCGACGACGGCGCTCGCGCCACGGCAGCCCGAACAGGACGTTCGCGGCCACCGTGAGGTGCGGGAAGAGCGAGCCCTCCTGGGTGAGGTACCCGACGCCGCGCCGCTCGGGCGGGAGCGCCCCGTCCGGGCCCGCAACCGGGCGCCCGTGCAGCACGACGGAGCCGGCGTCGGGGCGGTCGAACCCCGCGACGATCCGCAGCAGGGTCGTCTTGCCGCAGCCCGAGCGGCCCAGCACCGCCGTCAGCGTGCCGGCGGGGGCGGTGAGCGAGACGCCGTGCAGCACGGGGGTGGCGCCGAACGCCTTCGTGACGCCGTCGACGACCACCCCGGTCACCGACGGGCCCCCGCGTGCACCTGGCGGGTCAGCAGGAACGTCGCGGGGACCGAGATCAGGATCATCGTGAGCGCGTACGGGGCGGCGGCGCCGTAGGACACGGCGACGGCCGGGCCCCAGAACTCCGTGGCGAGCGTCGCGGTACCGGTCGGAGCGAGCAGCAGCGTCGCCGTGAGCTCGGTGGAGACCGCGAGGAACACCAGCGCCCCGGCGGCGCCGGCGCCCCGGGCGAGCAGCGGGACGGTGACCCGGGCCAGCACGGCGCCGGGACGTGACCCGAGCCCGTGGGCGACCTCCTCGAGCTCCGGGGGCACCCGCAGCAGTGCGGCCCGGAGGTTCACCAGCGCCAGCGGCATGAACAGGATCGCGTAGGCCGTGATCAGCAGCGGCGTGGTCTGGTACAGCCCGGGCACGAGGCGGATCGCGACGATGACCAGGGCCAGGGCGACGACGATGCCCGGCAGGGCGTTGCCGAGATAGGTGGCGCGCTCGAGCAGGCGGGAGAACCGGCCGGGCCGGCGGACCGCGAGCCAGGCGACGGGCAGTGTCAGAGCCGTCGTCACCGCCGCGGCGAGCAGGCCGAGCCCGATCGAGGTGGCCGTCGCCGTGGCGAGTGCCGCCGGGTCCACGGTCGTGGAGCTCCCGGTGACCATCCAGCGCGCGACGCTCGCCAGCGGCACCCCGAGTGCGGCGACGACGAGCAGGCCCACTGCGAGCAGCGCGGGTGCCCGCCCCCCGCCGAGTGGCGTGCGGTACCGCCGCCGCGCCGCGCCGCCGCCGATCCGCGCCTGGCGCGCCCGCCCGACCAGCGCCACGTCGGCGGTCAGCAGGACCAGGCACAGCACGACCAGCACGCTCGCCAGCATCGCGGCCGCGGGTCCGGCGAAGGTCGACTGGAACTGGTCGTAGATCGCGGTGGTGAAGGTCGGGTAGCGCAGCAGCGCGAGCGCCCCGAACTCGGCGAGCAGGTGCAGCCCGACGAGCAGTGCGCCGCCGACGATCGCCGGACGCAGGGTCGGCAGGACCACGCGCCGCGCCACCGCACGCGCCGAGAGGCCGAGCGCGCGGGCGACGTCCTCCTGGTCACGGTCCAGGCCGCGCAGGACGCCGGCCACCGGGAGGTGCACGAACGGGAAGTACGACATCGTGGTCACCACGAGGGCCCCGACGAACCCGTCCGCGCCGGGCAGGACCGACACCCAGGCGTAGCTGTTGACGAAGGCCGGGACCGCGAGCGGCGCGGCGAACAGGGCGCTCCACACCGGCGCGCCGGGCAGGTCGGTGCGCTCCGTGATCCACGCCGTCGCGGTGCCGAGGACGACACACGCCGACGACGTCGCGAGGACCAGCACCGTCGTGTTGACCAGGAGCTCACCGACCCGCGGGCGCCAGACGAGCTCGACCACACCGGCCGGCCCCACCGCGACCGCCGAGACGACGACGTAGCCGACCGGGACCAGCGCCAGGAGTGCGGCCAGCGAGGCGACGGCCACGCGCAGCGGGGCCGTCGCCGTCACAACAGGCCGGCCTGCTGCATCATCCCGACGACCTTCGGACCGTTGAGGGTGCTGAGGTCGACCGGCGGTGGCCGCAGCTCGGAGAAGGGCTTGAGGGCCGGGTTGGCCGGTACCCCGGCGCCCACCGTGTACTCGAGGTTCTCCGACCGGGCGAGCACCTCCTGTCCGGGGACGCCGGCGAGGAAGGCGAGGAACTGCTGCGCCTCGGCGGGGTGGCTGCTCGAGGCGAGGACGGCGCCGCCCGACACCGACAGGAACCCGCCCGCGTCGCCGTTGGTGTAGAACCTCAGCTCCGTGGCGGCGCTGTTCGCGCCCGCCTCGGCGCGATCCTGGTACCAGTAGTAGTGGTAGATGATCCCGGCCGGGACCTCCCCGCGGTTCACGGCCTGCATCGTCGCGGTGTTGCTCTGGTAGATGCGCCCGTTGGCCTTGAGCCCCGCCAGCCACTGCCGGGTCGCGGCGTCCCCGTTGAGGGCGTCACCGCCGAGACGATGGCCTGGAAGTCGGCGCCGCCGGGCGGGAACGCCACCCGTGCCTGCCACTCGGGCCGGGCGAAGTCCAGGATCGAGTCGGGCAGCTGGTCCTCGGGGACGAGCGCGGGGTTGTAGACGACGACCGTGGTCCGCGCGGCGATCCCCACCCAGTCGCCCCGGGTCGAGGAGTACCGGGCCGGCACCTGGGCACGGGTGGAGCCGTCGGCGGGCGCGAGGAGGTTCGCGCCGGACACCAGCGACATCGCCGGGCTGTTCTCGGTGAGGAACACGTCGGCGGGCGACGCGGCGCCCTCGGCCACGAGCTGGTTGCCGAGCTCGAAGTCGCCGCCGTCGCGGATCTGCACCGGGATGCCGGTCTGCCGGGTGAACTCGTCGACCCACAGACGGCCGAGACCCTCGTGCTGGGCGTTGTACAGCGTCAACGTCCGGTCCTCCGGCGCGGGCGCTCCAGCGCAGGCGGCCAGCAGCACGGCGCTGGCCACGAGGGCCGGCACCATCCGGACCAACCGGACACATCGGCCCCGGACGGGCATCTACGACACCTCTCACCGTCGTCGGCACGCGCCGTGACGAGTCAGGCGCGCCTTACCTCACGAGACCGCGGGAAACCGTCGTGCTCCACCCCCAAAATTGGCCGTGCGCAGCGACTTCTCGCCTGACACCGTGTGATGACGTTCGGCCGAAGGGGCGCAACTCAGTGGAGCCTTCGCTCACCACTGGCGGGGTGATGGGAGACCGGTGGACCTGTTCGTCTTCTCGACGTCCGGGCCCGACGTGGAGCGCCTGGTCTCCGCAGGGGTGACCGGAGTGGTGATCGACTGGGAGCGGCGGGGCAAGGCCCGGCGCCAGGCCGGCGAGGACACCCAGATCAACCGCGACACCGCGCGCGACCTGCGCGCGATCCGGTCGGCCACGGCCGCGACCGTCGTCTGCCGGATCAACCCCGTGGGTCGCTGGACGCCCGGCGAGGTCGACCGGGCGGTCGCCCTCGGCGCCGACGAGCTGCTCGTGCCGATGCTGCGGCGCCCGGCCCAGCTCGACCGCGTGCTGACGCTGGCCGACCGCCGCTGCGGGGTCGCCGCGATGATCGAGACCCAGGACGCGGTCGACGCCGTCGCCGCCTTCGCGCGCCGTCCGCTCTCCCGCGTCTACGTCGGCCTGAACGACCTGCGCATCGACCGGGCGACCCGCACCGGGGTCCCCGCGGGCCTGTTCGCGCCGATGGTCGACGGCACCGTCGAGCACGTCCGCGACCGCGTCGCCGCGGCCGGGCACCGCTGCGGTGTCGCCGGGCTGACCCGCCCCGACGCCGGTCGCCCGATCCCCAGCGCGCTGCTCGCCGCCGAGATGGAACGCCTCGGCATCGACTTCACGTTCCTGCGCCGGTCGTTCCACGCCGACACCGCCGACCGCGATCCCGCCGCCGAGATCCCGCGCATCCACGCCGCCGTGGCCCTCGCGGGCTCCCGCGACGACCGCGCCCGAGCCACCGACCGGGAGGCGTTCGTCCGCGCGGTCACCGCGGCCGTCCCGGCCCCCGTGCTGGTCTGAAGGCCGGCCGGTGCACGCGCTCGTCACGGGCGCCGGCGGCTTCGTCGGGCGTCACC
Source organism: Actinomycetospora sp. 2LY8.5 (assembly GCF_057180585.1). Classification (NCBI taxonomy): domain Bacteria; kingdom Bacillati; phylum Actinomycetota; class Actinomycetes; order Pseudonocardiales; family Pseudonocardiaceae; genus Actinomycetospora; species Actinomycetospora sp. 2LY8.5. Next base: position 17,120 of record NZ_JBXUHE010000025.1, on the reverse strand, counting down.
TCCTCGCCCGTCTGCGCGCCGACGGCTGGTCGGTCACGGCGCTGACCCGGGACCGGATCGACCTCGCCGACCCGGCCGCCGCGACCGCCGCGGTGCGCGCCGCCGACCCGGACGTCGTGTTCAGCCTGGCCGCCGCCCGCGACCGGAGCGACGCCGCGGCGCGCGCGGTCACCACGGCGGTCAACACCAGCCCGTGGCTCGTCGACGCGCTCGGCCCTCGGTGCCGGGCGGTCGTGCGGCTCGGATCCTCCACCGAGTACGCGGCGGGCGACCGCCCGCTGGACGAGGACGGTCCGCTGAGCACGCAGAGCTTCTTCGGCGCCACGAAGGCGGCGGGATCGCTGCTGCTGCTCGCGGCCGCCGCGCAGCGCGGGGTGCGCGCGACCGTCCTGCGGGCCTTCCAGGTCTACGGGCCGGGCGACCACCCGACGCGGTTCGTGCCCGTCGTGCTCGACGCCGCCCGTGGCGGTCACCGGGTGCCGCTCACCGCCCCGGGGAGGCGGCGGGACTGGGTGTGGGTCGGCGACGTCGTCGACGCCTGCGTCCGCGCGGCCCGGGCCGACGACCTCCCCCCGGGCACCGTGCTCAACCTCGGCACCGGGGTCCAGACCGCGAACGAGGAGCTCGTCGCCCTCGCCGAGCGGGCGACCGGACGGCGCATCGCCGTCGACGTCGGCGCCCATCCCGGACGCGACTGGGACACGGCGCACTGGGTCGCCGACCCCGCGCGCGCCCGGGAGCTGCTGGACTGGACGGCGTCCGTCGACCTGCTCGACGGCCTGCGCCGGACATGGCGCGCGCGGTGACCGTCGCCGTCGTCGTCCCGGTGCACCGCAACGCCGCCACGCTCGAGGAGGTGGTGCGACGCGTCGCCCGCGCGCTCGTCGGCCGCCCGTGGCGGGTGCGGCTCGTCGTCGACGCCTGCCCGGACGGCAGCGGCGCGGTGGCGCGGGACCTCGCCGCCCGCGACCGCCGGGTCGCGGTCACCGAGCTCGCGGTCAACGTCGGCCAGCACGCCGCCCTGCGCCGCGGGCTCGCCGACGAGCCCGACGCCGCCGTCTGGGTGTGCCTCGACGCCGACCTCCAGGACCCGCCCGAGGCGCTGCCGGCGCTGCTCGGGCGCCTCGACGACCACGACGTCGTGTTCGCGGGGCGGCGCGGGACCTACGAGTCGGCCGGCCGGCGGGTCACCGGGCGCGGGCACCGCCTGCTCGTCACCGCGCTCACCGGCCTGCCACCCGACGCGGGTGCGTTCGTCGCCCTCGGGCCGCGAGGACGGGCGGCCGTCCTCTCCCCCACCGGCGCGACCGCCCCCAGCGTGGTCGTCGCGCTCGGCCCGCGGACCGCGGCGGGGGCGGGCCTGCGGGTGGCGTCGCGTCCCGTCGCCCGCGCGACCCGGCCCGTCGGGACCTCCGCGTGGTCGTCGCGGGCGCGGCTGCGCCAGTCGGTGCGGACTCTGGGGTGGTGCGCGCGTCAGCGCACCCACCGCTGAACGACCAGCGAGGTCCACGTCGCCCGCAGGAACCACTGCCCCTCGACCCGCCGCCCCGCGCTCGCGAGCAGCACGTCGCCGTCCACCGGGCCGGTCTCCCCGTGGATGATCCGGACCCGGACGTACCAGACGACCGCCGCGTCCGGGGCCTCGTCGATCGGCGGAACGCGCAGGTCGGGGGCCATCTGCGGGTAGCGGGTGCGAACGTAGTGCTCCAGCGCGAGCGCCGACTGGCGGTCGCCGGCCATGACGACGTCGCCCGGGCGGTGGACGGCCGCGATCATCTCCGCGACTTCGTCGGAGCGCTCGCGGGGCGGCGCCCACAGCAGCCCGACCGAGACGACCAGCGAGGGCACGAGAAGCACCGCGCCGAGCACCGGCGCGGGCCCCCACCGGAGCGTGCGCCCGCGCCACGGCCAGCACGCCACGCCGGCCGCCGTGAGCACACCGAGGCCCAGCAGCGCCGGCAGCACGTAGCGCGGCTCGTAGACCGCCCGGTACTCGGTCTCGGCGATCAGCAGCGCCACCACGGGCAGCGCCAGCCAGCCCGTCACGACGACGAGCAGCCGCGGCGGAGCGCGCCACACCCCGAGCGCCGCCGCGACCGTCACCACCCCGGCCAACGCGACGTCCTGGCCCGACCACCGCCACGCCGCGAACAGCGGCAGGCGCCCGGCGGTGTCGTAGAGCAGGGCGGCGTTGCGGTCCCCGACGGTCGCGAGGTTCAGCGCGACGAGCCCGAGCGCGGGCGTGGCCGCGACCACCGCGACGAGCGCGAGCCACACCGCGCGCCGCGGGGCGAGCACGATCCCGGCGACGGTCAGGCCGGCCACCGGCAGCAGCGCGTACCAGTGCGCGAGCCCGGCGCCGGCCGCGCACAGACCGAAGACGAGCAGCCCCCACCGCGCGCGGTCCAACCAGCGCGCGAGGCCGTACGCCGTCCCCGCGGTCGCCAGGAGCGCGAGCCCGTACGAGCGCGCCTCGACGCTCCACTCGAGGACCAGGGGGTTCAGCGCGGTGGCCAACCCGGCCACGAGCCCCACCCGCCGGTCGCCCGCGAGGCGCGCCACCGCCGCGCCCAGCACACCCGACGCGGCCGCCCCGGCCAGCAGCGCGAACAGCCGCAGCGCCAGGTCGTTGTCCGTGCCCGGCAGCAGCAGCACCACGTGCGCCACGACGTACCAGGGCAGGTTGTAGGAGGGCGGGATGTCGCGCAGGTACCAGGTGGTCCCGCGCCCCTCCCACGCCGCGCGGAGGATCTCCGCCAGCGGCAGGCGCGCCACCTCGGTGGAGAAGAGCTCGTCGTACCAGAGCCCGGTGCCGCGGGTGAGGATCACCGCACCCATCGCGAGCGCCACCGCGGGCGGGACGAGCGCGACGACGCGCGACGACAGCGCCGGGCGCCGCACCGGCGTGTCGATCGCCGCGCGGCCGCCGTCCACGGTCGCATCCTTCCAGCTCGCGCGGCCCTGCCACGCCGAGCGCCGGCACGGCACGATGGCGAGCGTGACGGTGGAGACCCGCGCTCGCGGCCTGGTGGCGGCCGGCACGCGGTACCTCACCGCGGGCCTGATCGTCCTGCCGCTGAGCCTGGGCCTGCACCTCGCGCTGGTGCGCGTCGGCGGCGACGTCCACCTCGCCCGCGTCCTGAGCTTCGTCGCCGGCACGGCGCTGATCTCGGTGCTCCACCGGCGGTGGACGTTCCGCTCGGCGACCGTGCGCGGGGCGACGGGGTGGATGGTGCTGCTGGCGGCCACGACCTTCGCCGTCGTGGTGCTCACGCACGGGCTGGCGCTCGCCGCGCTCCCGGCGGTCCTGGGCGAGGGGTGGGTCCTCCCGGCGGCGTGGTTCGTCTCGCAGGGGCTGGGGACGACGGTCAGCTTCCTCGTCCTGCGCGGCGTCGTCCTGCGCGGCGTCGTCCTGCCTGCCACCCACGTCGGCGCCCGCGGCGGACCCGTCGCTCTCAGCTCTCCTCGAGCAGCGTGGCCGCGTGGTCGGGGACCGCGCGGGCGACCTCGCGGGGCGGGCGGACGTACCCGTCTCCCGGCGGGCGCTCCGGGATCTCCAGGGTCGGCAGCTCGATCGGCGTCCACGGCACCGTGTGGAGCAGGTGCGCGATCATGTTCAACCGCGACCGGCGCTTGTCCTCGGACTCCACGATCGTCCAGGGGGCGATGTCGGTGTCGGTGGCGGCGAGCATGTCGTCCTTCGCCTTGGAGTACTCGTCCCAGCGACTGATCGACTCCAGGTCCATCGGCGAGAGCTTCCAGCGCTTGAGGGGGTTCTCCAGGCGCTCGCGGAACCGCCGCTCCTGCTCGTCGGGGCTGACCGAGAACCAGTACTTCCGCAGCAGGATCCCGTCCTCGATCAGCATGTCCTCGAAGGTCGGGCACTGGCGCAGGAAGCGGTCGTACTCCTGCTCGGTGCAGAAGCCCATGACCCGCTCGACGCCGGCGCGGTTGTACCAGGAGCGATCCAGCAGCACGATCTCGCCGGCCGCGGGCAGGTGCGCGATGTAGCGCTGGAAGTACCACTGGGTGCGCTCGCGCTCGGTGGGCGCGGGCAGGGCGACGATGCGCGCGACGCGGGGGTTGAGGTTCTCCACGACCCGCTGGATGGCGCTGCCCTTCCCGGCGGCGTCGCGTCCCTCGAAGATCACGACGAGTCGGGTCCCGGTCGCCTTCACCCACTCCTGCATCTGCACCAGCTCGCCCTGCAGCCGCAGCAGCTCGGCCTCGTACAGATCCTTGGGGAAGCGCTTCGGCTTCTTGGCCCTCTTCGGCTTCTTCGCCTTCTCCTGCTTCTCCGCGGCCCTCGTCATCGCCGTGACCCCCTGTTCTCCGACACCGGCCACCAGCATGTCGCGCCGAGCGGCGCTCGCCCACTCCCCGGCCTCGTCACCATCTCGAACCGGTGACGACGAAGCGCCGAGGATCGTCCCGGAGACGGTCGAGGAGTTCCGGAGGCGCCATGCTCGTGGCGTACAGCTTCACCACGGTCGCCGTCACCGTGCGGCGGTGGTTCGAGATCGCGGCAGCGATTCACGGACGGCGGGCTGGACCCGGCCGGGACGGAGCCCGACGCGGACGACCTGCGCGCGGCGGCCGGGGAGATCGTCGAGACGGCCCGCCGGTTCGGGCCCGACCGCCCGCTCACCCGCGACGACGACGCCCGGCTGACCAAGGACGCCACACGCCGCATCGCCCTGATGCTCGACATCGTCGAGAACCCGGGGGCGCTCGACCGCGAGCACCTGCGGCCGTGGCTCGATCGGGTCGGCGAGGACGCCAAGCTCGCCGGCCGACAGCGGGCCCTTCGTACCGTCGCCCGGCGGCCCGGTGCCGTCGTCGAGGTCGGCGACGCGCCCCGTGCGGCCCCGGGGGCCGCGGAGGTCCGCACTCACCCGAGACCTCCGGGACCTCACCGCCTCGTCTCCCCCTCGCCCGCGTCCGGAGGCAGCTCGTCGACGTCGACCTCCGCCGGCACCGGGCCGTCCCCGCGGATCGGCTCGAGGGACACGATCTGGAAGCGCAGGATCTCCCGCTGCGGCCCCGGGCCGTCGAGGCGCCAGCCGAGGACGCCCGTGGCGGGCACCGTGAGACCGCCGAAGGTGCGGTGCTCGAGGATCTCCGCACCGAACGGCTCGTGGCGGAAGAAGCCGGTGTGGTCGGGGTCCCCCCAGCGCGTGGTGGTCACCCGCCGAGGCAGCCCGCCCCGGTGCAGTTCCAGGCGCAGCGTCACGGGCAAGCCGGCGACCGAGAACGCGACCGTGGCGGTGTCGCGATCCTCGGCCGCCCATCGCACCGTGTCGCAGGGCGCCAGCACCGGCGGCACGAACATCGCGGTCATCGCCGCGTGGGCGAGGTCGGCGCGCGCGAGGTCGGGGCCCACGAGGGCCGGGTGCCGGTGCCGGCCGAGGATCGTCGTCTCCCGACGCGCGGTCCCGGCGACCCACGAGTCGACGACCCGCACGACCCCGGCGACCCGAAGCTCGCGGTAGTAGCCGTGCCGCGGCCGCGTCACCTCGTGCGCCCGGTAGGGCCACCACCACCGGCCGAGCCGGATCTCCCCGCGGCTGTCCATCCGGGCGCCCGTGACGTCCCGGGCGGCGGGTGCCACCGACCGCTCCGCGTACCGGATCGCGAGCCGGGGCGGTGCCGTCTCCGTCACGTCGGTGCTCATCGGACCGTCCCTCCTCGTCCGGGGCCCACGACGGGCCACCACCGCCGATGACGCTGCCGGGTGGGGACGACCGGCGGCAGGGCCCGACAGTCCCCGCGCGGCACCGGCCGTCCCGGGTCGTCCGGGGCCCTGGGACCCTGCTGCGTCGGTCACGGGTGGAGGCGGACCGCCGCGTGACCGACACCGTGCTCGTGCTCGGCCGCGGGGAGTACCGCAGAGCGGACCGCGTCGTCGTCGAAGACCCCGGTGAGCACCTCCGCGCCCAGCCCCTGCAGCGCGGCCTCGACCGTGGCCCGCTCGGCCACGACCCCCGCGACGACGGCCTCCCGCACGCCGTCGTCCCGGGTGCACACGGCCAGGACGGGGTGGCGGCGCCACGACACGTCGAGCCCGAGCGTGTCGGTCGGGACCGTGCCGGGCGTGTGCCAGGCGGGCACGCCGTGTCGGGTGGGGCCGTTGAGCAGGTGCAACCATGCACCACGCTGGCCCGCCGCATGGGCGATGTCCACCACCCGCGCCCTGTCGGCCGTGCCGGCGTAGCGGGGGGACAGGGTGTCCCCCGGTCCCCGGGCCACCCGACGGCGGGCCAGATCCGTCGGTGTCGCCGGACGGCGGTGTGCCGCCGAGATCGTGGCGAGCGGCCGCGCCGTGCCGCTCACCGCGAACACGGTGCGCGGCGCCCAGCCGAGCGCACGCACGGCGTTCTCGATCGCGCCGACGAGCCGCCCCGCGTGCACGAGGGTGCGGTGGGCGACCGGGCCGGCCGCGGGAGCGAGGGTGAGCTCGACGCGCCGCTCGCGGACCGACACCGCGCACGTCGGCGCCTCCGGCCCGCCGAGGGGCTCGAGGGCCTGGAGGAGGCCGGCGATCTCGATCGGCGTCCAGCGCTGCGCCGGCGTCGACGGAGTGTGGGTCGTGCTCATGGTCGGTCGCCCGGGCCGGTCGGGAGGGGGCCGGCCACCGACGGCGCGGCGTCCTCGGTTCCGGCGTCGTCGCCCGCGCGGACCGACGGCACCACCGTCACCGGACACGGGGCGTGGAGCACCACCGACAGCCCCACCGATCCGAGCACGGCGCTGCGCAGCGCGCCACGGCCCCGGTGCCCCACCACCAGCAGAGCAGCGCCGGCGCCCTCCTGGGCCAGGACCCACCCCGCCGGACCGGTCACGGCTCGCACGTCCACGGGTACCGCACGCTCGGCGGCGTCGAGCCGGCCGCGGACCTCCTCGACGCGGGCGCGCGCCGAGTCCTGCACCGACGCGCGGAGCTCCCCGCTGTCCGCGAGCAGCGGCAAGCCGTACGGCGACATCCAGGCGTCGGGTGGCTCGTGGGCGACCACCACCCGCACCGGGCGACCCCGGCGTGCGCCCTCGGTGATCGCGTAGCACAGGGCGGTCTCGGCGTGGTCGGAACCGTCGATCCCGACGACGACCGGTGCCGACCCGTTCTCGGTGGCGTTCATGTGCCGACTCCTCCGGCTCAGGCGCTCTCCTCCGAGGGACAGCCTCGTGGCGGACCGGCACGCGACACCGGAGCCGGACGGTCCCCTTCGGCCGGGTCGTCGGTCCCCGGTCCGGTCCACCGCTGCGCCCGGGACGGCCGAGGGTCCCGACCGGACATCACCCCGGCGGCCCCGCGAGCGGGACCCACCACGCGAGACGCGTCCCGGACCCGTCGGGACGGGATCCCACGTGCACGTGGCCGCCGAGTGCGCGCGCTCGTGCGGCGAGGTTCGCCAGCCCGCTGCGGGCGACGGTCTCGGGGATGCCCACGCCGTCGTCGGTGACGTCGACGGCGAGGACGTCGTCCACCGAGACGGTGACGACCACCGAGTGGGCGCCCGCGTGACGGATCGCGTTGGACACGCCCTCGCGAACGACCGCCTCGACCTGCACCGCGAGCTCCTCGGGCACGACGTCGACGGGCCCGGACAGGCGCACCACCGGCTCGGTCGCCACGTGCGCCGACATCTCGGCCACCGCGGCGCGCAACCGTCCGCCGAGCCCGGGCGTGCTGCCGACCGCGTGCAGGTCGAAGATGCTGGTGCGGATGTCCCGGACGATGCCGTCGACCTGGTCCACCGCCTCGTTGACCCGTCCCGCGGCCTCCGGGTACGACCGGAGCCGGGCCTGGGTGGCCTGAAGTCCGAGGCCGAGCGCGAACAGGCGCTGCAGGACGTGGTCGTGCAGGTCGGCGGCGATCCGCTCCCGGTCGGCGGCCACGTCGAGCTGGCGCCGAGCGCGCTGGGACTCGGCCAGGCGCAGCACCAGCGCGGCCTGGTCGGCGAACGAGCCCACCGCGGAGAGCCCCTCCGCGTCGAGGCTTCCCGAGCACGGCCGCTGGACGACGACGAGCATCCCGGACACCACCGCGGCGCCGTCGAGGGGGACGAGCAGGGCGGGACCCAGGTGACGTTCCCGCCCGTCGACCTCGAGCACGAGGTCGTCCTCGGCGCGTGGCAGGCGGGTCTGCGCCACCAGGGCGATCGGCGAGGCCGCGAAACCGACGCGCGCGCCCACCGGGAGCACGGTCTCCAGCCCCACGCTCACCGTCACCCGCACCGGGGGCGCGTCGTCGAGGTCCGTGACCGGTGGCGAGGTGATCACGGCCCCGACCCCCTCGGCGAGCTCGACGGCCCGCTCGGCCACCAGGACCAGGACCTCCTCGGCGTCGGCGCCCGCGAGGACCTGCGTCGTGATCTCGCTCGACGCCTCCAGCCAGCGCTGGCGCCGCTGCCCCTCGGCCACCAGCCGACGGGTGTCCTGGTGCAGACGGGCGTTCTCGACGGCCACCGCGGCGGCCGCGGCCAGGGCGACGGTCACGTCCTCGTCGTCGGCGGTGAACTCTCCGTCCCGCTTGTCGGTCAGGTACAGGTTGCCGAAGACCTCGCCCCGCACCCGGATCGGCACCCCGAGGAAGGTCCGCATCGGCGGGTGGTGGGGCGGGACGCCGACCGAGGCCGAGTGCGCGTGCAGGTCGTCGAGTCGGAGCGGAACGGGGTGACGGATCAGCTCCCCCAGCAGCCCGCGGCCCCGGGGCAGCTCGCCGATGCGGGCCCGTGCCGCGTCGTCGAGCCCGGTGTGGACGAACCGGGCGAGCCCGCGCCCTGTCGCGTCGAGCACGCCGAGGGCGCCGTAGCGGGCGTCCACGAGCTCGGTCGCGACCTCGACGAGACGTCGCAGGGTGGTGTCGAGGTCGAGACCTTCGGAGACGGCCACCATCGACGAGAAGAGGGCGGCCGCCCTCTCGGGGCGCGCCACACCGCCGAGCGGGTTCGACGCCCCGTCCTCGGCCTCCACCACGATGTCCTTCTCCCCCGCCGGCCACCGGTCCCGTGGCCCCATGGTCGTGCGACCGGGACCCGGCGACCAGGGCCGGAGGTCCCCGTGAGCGCCCGGGCCGGCGGCTCCCCGGCGTGGGACGCGTCGGCGGTGAGCGCCAACGGCACGACGACCACCGGACACGGCGACCACCCGCACACCCGCCGCCGATCCCTCCCAGCGGTCGACGCCGACCACCACGGACCCGGGGACGAAGGTCCCGATCGCGGCCACTGGCGGCCCACCACGTGCGCGGCCGCCTCGACACCCTCGGGTCCGGGGACCTGCTCTCAGGGCACGAGCACAGCGGCTCCGGTGATGCGGTCGGCGGCGAGGTCGGCCAGCGCCTCGCCGGCCCTCTCCAGGGGGTAGGGCATCGTCGTCACCTCGAGACGGTGCTCACCGGCGACCCGCAGGAAGGCCCGTGCGTCGGCCCGGGTGTTGGCGGTGACGCTGCGCAGCGTGCGCTCCTGGAACAGGTGCCGCTGGTAGTCGAGGACCGGGACGTCGCTGAGGTGGATGCCGGCCACCGCCAGGGTGCCTCCGCGGTCGAGGGCCTCCAGCGCCGGGGGCACGAGCTCCCCGGCGGGGGCGAACAGGATCGCGGCGTCCAGCGGCTCCGGCGGGGCGTCCGCCGCGCCCTGGGCCGAGGCCGCTCCGAGGGCGAGCGCCAGCTGCCGCGCCGCGGGACTGCGCGTCATCACGTGCACGGTCGCCCCCTCGGCCAGGGCGACCTGGGTGGCCAGGTGGGCGCTGCCGCCGAAGCCGTACACACCCAGCCGTGCGCCGGCGGGCAGCTCGGCACGGCGCAGCGCGCGGAAGCCGATGATCCCCGCGCACAGCAGGGGCGCGAGCTCGACGTCGTGGTAGCCGTCCGGGAGGCGGTGGGCGTAGTCCGCCGGCACCGTCGCGTACTCGGCGTAACCGCCGTCGGAGTCCCATCCGGTGTAGCGCGAGGCCGGGCACAGGTTCTCCGACCCGCGCAGGCAGAACCGGCAGGCCCCACAGGTGCGGCGCAGCCACGCGATGCCGACGCGGTCGCCCTCGGCGAACCCGACCACGTCGGGACCCGCCCGTTCCACCCGACCGACGACCTCGTGGCCGGGGACCACCCCGGGGCGGCGGACCGGCAGGTCGCCCTCGGCCACGTGCAGGTCGGTGCGGCAGACCCCGCACGCGAGCACCGCGACGAGCAGCTCGTCGGCGGCGGGCTCGGGGACGGGCTCCTCGACCGGGTCCAGCGGGCCCTCGGCCGCCGGTCCCGGTCGCGTGACACGGAAGGCGCGCATGCGGCTCATCGTCCTCCGGGGTGAGGGGCCTCCCGCGCCGGCTGCGAGACTCATGACAATCCGGCGGCCGCTGCCCCTCGGGCGCGAGTCGAACGCCCGAGGCGGTGAGACCGAACAGCTGCGTGGCGCCCGACCCCAGGATCGAGCCCAGGACGGCGGCCATCGCGACGGCGACCGCCGACCCGAAGAGCGTCACCGCGGGCCCCGCACGGCCTCGAAGCGCCGACATCGTCAACCCCCGCCTGGCCAGCACCACCCCAACGCTGCCCCAACGCCGCCTTAGGTCCGCGCGCGTTCGGCGGGTCGACCGAGGGTGAGCCCGGCGATGACCGCGCCGACCGCGGCGCACCCGGCGGCGACCAGCATGGTGCTCGATTGCGCGGCCAGGAACGCCTCGGCGCCGGCGCCGGCGGTCTGTGGGCTGCCGCGCTGCAGCGTGAGGGCCAGCGCGCTGTCCTCGACGCCGGTGCGGTCGTGCAGCTCGCTGCGATACACGCCGGTCAGGATCGCGCCGATCGCGGCCACCCCGACGGCGATCCCCAGTTGCTGGTGAGTGTCGTGCAGCGCGGAGCCCATGCCGGCGCGATGGCCGGGAACGGCTCCGAGCACGACGCTGGTCACAGCCGGGCTGGAGAACCCGGCGCCCAGACCGAGCAACGCGAGCCCGGCCCCGACGTGCACGTACACGCTGTCCGTCGCGAGCTGGGCGAGCAGCACGAATCCGAGGGTGACCGCCCCGAAGCCGGCGACCACGCACGCGCGGGCTCCCACTCGGCCCGTCACGCGCCCGCCGGCAGTGGATCCGGCGACGACACCGACAGCGAGCGGGGCGAGAGCGACACCGGCGGCCAGCGCGCTCTGGCCGCGGACCAGTTGCAGATACTGGGTCAGCACGAACAACGCGCTGCCGGTGCCGAGCGTGAGTACCGCCGCGGCCGCGCTGCCCCCAGCGAATCGAGGGTCACGGTAGAGGGCGAGGTCGACCATCGGGGCCGGTGAGCGCAGCTGACGTCGGACGAACCCGCCCAGCCCGGTCGCGGCGACCAGACCGGCACCGACGATCGCGGCGGTCGGGCCACCCTCACCCGAGACCAGCACGGTCAGGATCAGCCCGCTCATCCCGACGGTGACCAGGACCGCGGAGACGACATCCAGGCGCCCGGCGGCGGGATCCCGGGATTCCGGAGCGAGCGTGGCAACGACGCCCACCGCGGCGAGAGCGAGCGGCACGTTGATCCAGAACACCCCGGCCCAGGACCACCACTCGACCAGCAGGCCCCCGAGAACCGGTCCCCCCGCCATCGCGACGGCCGCCACCGCCGCCCACGCCGCGAAGGCGCGCGGTCGTTCGGTCTCGGGGAACACGTTCACCAGGATCGCCAGAGTGGCGGGCATGACCAGCGCCGCGCCGACCCCCATCACCGCCCGCGCGGCGATGAGCACCGCCGCCGACCCGGCCAGGCCCGCCACCGCCGACGCGGCCGCGAACACCATCAACCCGCACAACAGGACCCGGCGCCGTCCGTACCGATCGCCCGCCACGCCGGCCGCCACCAGCAGCCCGGCGAACACCACCACGTAGGCGTCCACGACGGCCTGCAAGACCGCGGTGCCGGCCTCGAACGCCTCAGCGATCGCGGGTAGCGCGACCGAGAGCACCGTGTTGTCGACGACGATGATCAGCAGCGACGCGCAGATCGCGACGAGAATCCACCACCGCCGAGGGTGCCCGTCCGTGGCCGCCTCCGCGCCCGCCTCCCTGGCCTGACCCATACCCAACCTCCTTAGACCTACTCCGTAGGACTACCACACTTAGTCCTATGCTGTAGGGGTGAGCCCGAAGAAGGCTGACCCCGGACCGCCCATGCCCGGGGCCATCTGGTTCCGCGAGCGGCCGCCGACCCGCGTCCGCGGCAGTCTCGACCGCGACGCGATCGCCCGGTCGGCGGTCGCGCTGCTCGACGAGGGCGGCCCCGCGGCCCTGACCCTGCGCGCCCTGGCGCAGCGACTCGGGGTGCACGTGACGTCGCTGTACTGGCACGTCAGCACCCGAGACGACGTGCTCGACCTCGCCCTGGACACCGTGTTCGGCGAGCTCGCCGAACCCGCCGAACCCGCTGGCCACTGGACCGTCGCGGTCGCTGGGTTCATGGCCGGCCTGCGCGAAGCGTTGCTGCGCCACCCCTGGTCCGGCGCACTGGCCGCCTCACGCCCGCTGCTGGGACCACAGGCCCTGCACCGGTCCGAGGCCGTCTACACCGCCCTGGCCCGGGCCGGGTTCACCGACGCCGCCCTGACCGCCGCCGCCGCGGCAGTCAGCAACCTCGTCATCGGCAGCGTCACCAGCCAGACCGCCATGCAGGGAACAGGAGAAGATGCCACCCGCCGGGCCATGCACGACCACCTACGCGCACACGCCGACCGCTATCCGACCCTCGCCGCGCTCCCCGACACGACAACCAGCGGCTGGACCGACCAGTTCCAGCGAGCCGCGGACGCGCTGCTGCGCGGCCTGGCCGCGCAACTCGCCGACCCTTCGTGATCCGAAGAACGCGACGCCTGCCCAGCGTGCGTTGCCCCGACCCTCGCACCGAGGCATCACGGGCACCCCGGAGCGAGACCAGTGACAGCTCAGTCGGGCCCCGGGCGGCCACGCGACGTGAAAGTCGCCGCACGCCGTGGTTCGACCGCGCCGGGTCGCCCTGGACTTCGGCGAACGGCCTCCCTGTTGGTTGATCTCAACCCGGGTCGAGGTCCTACCGCCTCACCGTCGGCCCGTTGAAGCTCCCGAAGCGACTGGCCACCGATCCCGAAGTCGCGATGGTCATCGACACCTGCGACCTCGATACCGGCGCCGTACGGCACGTCATCGCCACCGGCCCCGCCCATGTCGTTCCCATGGACGCCGAGCGCGCGACCCGCAAGCTCACCCGCTACCTCGGGCCCGACCTCGACTCGTGGCCCGAACGGTTCCGCGCCGCCCTCACCGACCCGGACGCTCGCCTCGCCCGACTGGCCCCACGACGCGACCCCACGATCGTCGACCAGAGCTTCCGCTGAACCATGGGGTCGATCGGCCCCAGCCTGCGTGATCGTCGGATGCCGCCCGGCCCAGCCATCCGACTCCCGCGGACGGTCCGCGAACCCGACGCTGCCTGACACGGCCCCACGAGAGATGCTGTTCGGTCGCGTCCGCCCCCGCGGGCCCCGCCGCCACGAGGCGCACCGAGAAGGCGTCCCGGCCGGATCGGTGGAAGTCGGGTGACCAGCGAAGATCGATCCGAGGTCGGGGCGCGGCCGCGCCCGGGCGTCGTCCTGCTCCCGTCCCTCGAGCAGCGGGCCGACGAACCGGAACCGGTCGTCGACGGTGTCGCCCGCCGGCTGGGAAGCCCGCGGCACGGACACCAGGTTCGGCGACTCGGTGACGTCCGTGGTCCGCGTCGACATCGAGCTCCACGGCGTGCTCGGTGGCGAAGGCAGCGAGGCTGTGGTGGACCTGCTGGTGGTAGCCGGTGACCGCGACCACCGACCGGCGTTGCAGCTCGGCGAGGGTCAGCGCCGCAGACCCGCGGGAATCGACACCCTCCACGATCGGCCAGTCGCCCACCTGCGGATCTCCCTCAGGGCTCGGGTCCTCGGTTCCTCACCGCCCAGGGATCAGGCAGAGCTGCGCAGGCGCTGGCGGGCGAGGCGCTCGACCAGCTCCGGCATCGCCCCGGGGGGAGAACCGTCGAGATCGCGGCGGCACGAGCTCACCGTGGCCGCGACGCGGGCCACCGACCGCCGCGGGAACTCGACGCTCAGACGGGCGACGGTCTCGCCGTCGCTGTCGACGTCGTCGAACCAGGGATGTACCGGGAGCTGCGCCGTCATGGGTTCCCGTTCACCTCGGGGACTGCGGGGTGCGACCGGGCCACCGTGTGCACGGCCGTTCCGGCGCGGGAGGGCCGAAGGTCCCGAGCACGGCGCTGGATCGACCCCGTCCGGCGGTGGGTGGTGCCCGGTCTCGACCTCCCCCCGGGGGGAGACGTCGATCTGCGCTGTCATTCGGTCCCCGCCGCGGACGTGCCGGTGGTGTGCGCGGGGGTTTCCTCGGCCGCGGCCCAGGCGATCGCGGCGTCGAGGTCAGCGGACGGGAAGTGCTTCACCGTCGGGTGCAGGGCCGCGCCCGCGACGACCGCGCCGGCCGCCGGGACCGTCCCGTCGACGGCCAGGGCGAGGCGGCGGACGCGGCGCTGGTGACCGGCCACGAAGCCGACGTGGCGCCACAGCGCGGGCAGGTTCTCCCAGCCCGGGATGCCGGGAGCGTGCAGCACCAGGCCGCGCAGCTCCGGCGCCGTGCGCAGCTCGTCGTCGACGGCCGCCGCGAGAGCCTCGATGTCGGCGGTCCGCAACGGACGGTCGACCTCCACCACGACGACGCCGGTGTCGGGGTGGGTTCTCGTATGGATGCGCGGCCCGTCCTCGAGAGCCACCAGCCACGCCACGGCGTCGTCCCGGTCGTCGAGCTCGAACACCCGCACCGGGCACGGCAGGGCGAAGGACGCGAGACGACTCGCGGTCCGGATCCAGGCGATGTCGGTGACGACCGCGCACGCGGCGAAGCGGCCGATGGCGTGCACGCCCAGACGCAGGTCCTCCCACAACGCCCGCGGGGTGAGCCCGCGGTAGTGGTCATCGACCTGACAGAGGACACGGAGGCGCCGGCCCGTCCGCTCGGCCTCCTCCAGCAGGGGCAGCACGACCGTGTCGTACTCGCCCCGGGTCAGTACACCGCCGGCACGGACACCGTCGATCCCGGGCGGGGTGTCGGTCATCTTCTCGAGCACGGTTCCTCCTCGCCCCTCAGGACCCCACCGGGTTCCGCGCTCGCACCGACCACGGGGTGGGGTGTCCCGCTCGGTTGCGGCTCCCAGTGCCGGAAGGCCGCGTATCCGCACCCGGCCGCCACCGCGATCGGCCAGCTCACGAGACCAGTCACCGCGAGCGCACCGAGACCGAGGTAGATCGGCACAGGGTTCGCCGGCAGCCGCGACCGGATGTCGTCGACGGCGACCGCCCCGCGCCGGAGCCCGGCGTCGAGGACCTGACCGACACGGTCGACGCCGTCGACCCCGTGTTCCGTGTGCTCCTGTGCGAGATCCCGTGCTTCCGCCATGCGACCGATCGTCACGCCGCGCCCGCCGCAGCGTGAGGGCCGATGGTCCCGCGCCGGCGCGTCCATGGGTACCGCGGTTCGGCCTGGGTCGGGGGCGCTCACCGCTCAGGACAGCGCCGCACCGTCACCGGGTCTCGTCGGAACGGACCTTGTTGGCGAGGACGGCGGCCTGCACACGGCGCTGCATGCCCAGCTTCGCCAACAGCGCCGACACGTAGTTCTTCACCGTCTTCTCGGCCAGGAACATGCGCTGCCCGATCTCGCGGTTGGTGAGGCCCTCGCCGATGTAGCCGAGCACCTCGCGTTCCTTGGCCGTGAGCTCGGCGAGCGGATCCGGGGTCTCGTCCCGGGTGCGCAACCGGTTCATGAGTGCGCTCGCGGCGCGCCCGTCGAGCAGCGATCTACCCGAGCCGACCTCGCGCACGGCGTTCACGATGTCGTTGCCGCGCACGTCCTTGATCACATAGCCGGCGGCTCCGGCGAGCACGGCGTCGAACATCGCCTGCTCGTCGGTGTACGAGGTCAGCATCAGGCACATGAGCTCGGGCATCCGCGACCGCAGCTCGCGGCACAGCTCGATGCCCGAGCCGTCGGCGAGTCGCACGTCGAGCACGGCGACCCGAGGACGCACCGCGGGGATGCGCGCCAACGCCTCGGCGACCGAGCTCGCACCCCCGACGACCTCCAGGTCATCCTCCGCGTCCAGCAGAGCTGCAACCCCCTGGCGCACCACCTCGTGGTCATCCACCAGGAACACCGTGATCACGGCGCGCTCCTCTCCGGAGGTCCGATGGGCGGCAACGAACCCGGGCTCGCCGCAGGAGGACCTCCGGTTGCTCAGCATTCGGATCGCCGGGCGGCCGGACCAGGGCCGAACGTCCCCGTGATCAGGGGACGCAGGGGTCGGTCCGGTGTGCTGCGGTTCGCGCGGTGAGCGTTTCGCCGACGCCTGCCGGGCGAGCTGCGCCCTCCGCAGGCGCACTCGAAAGGGCGGACTGCTCCGCTCTCCGGTGTCGAGTCCACCGCGGCAGGGCAACCATGTCCCGTATCGTCGGACCATGGGTCGGGTGACCCTCGCTGCGGTTCCATCTCGGGGGTCGGCCGTGACGTCGCGCATCTCCATCCCGTTGCCGCGGTTGCTGGCCTGGGGGCAGCCGCGTGCTGGTGAGCAGGGGGTCGAGGGACTCGGCGCAGCGGTTGCGCGAGAGCGCTACCACCGCGCGCTGTTCTTGCTGATCGGGCTCTGGGCGCTCGTGACGTGCGTGGCGGCCGTCATCTACCCCCTGGCCGCGCTGGCGGTCGCAGTGGCAGGCCTCACCCACATCGTCGCCGGCTACCGTGTCGAGCAGAAGCGGCGGGCCGATGAACGAAACACGGCCTCACGACCGGATGTGAGTTCTCGAAGGCATCGCTCGCTCCGGTGCTGACGCTGCTCCCGGACGAGACCGGAAAGAGCACGCCGGTCATGGTCGTCGAGGTCTGAGAGGTGTCAGCGGCGTGGCGTCGCAGACACTGAGTGTCCGTAACGCCACGCGCTCGCATGCTCGTGGGCCCGGTCAGACCGGGCAGCCGCTCGCGCGTGCCGCGGCCTGGTCGTCGAGGCGGAACATCGGGCCGGTGTCGGTGGGCGCGTCGTAGTACCGGTGGAACACCGGGGTGAGGCCACCGGAGATCGGCGG
>NZ_JBXUHE010000024.1:0-106259 GCF_057180585.1 Actinomycetospora sp. 2LY8.5 | reverse complement strand
GAAGGCGGCGTCGTCCAAGGCTGGAAACCAGCCCTCGGCGCCCTCGCGCTGGCCTACCCCGACCGCATCGGCCCCTACCTCACCTGACCACCGACAGATCAACTTACACAGACAGATTGACAGGCTCAACCTCGACACCAACAGCCCTACCGGGCCCCACAGCTCCGGCTCCACCGGACCGGGAAGACCAGGGAGATCGGGAAGGTCGAGCACGCCCTGACCGCCCGGGCCGTCCCCAGCCGCGTCCCCAGCCGCGTCCAGCTCCGCCGGGTCGGTCCCGTCGCCACCGGGGTCGCCACCGGGGTCGCCACCGGGGTCGCCACCGCGTGACGCGTCGGAACCTCCGCCGCAGCGACCGTCCGGCCCGCCGCCCGAGCCGCCGCCCGAGCCGCCGCCCGAGCCGCCGCCCGAGCCGCCGCCCGAGCCGCCGCCCGGACCCCGATCGTTCGGCCCGTCGTCCGGCCCGTCGTCCGGCCCGTCGTCCGGCCCGTCGTCCGGCCCGTCGTCCGGCCCATCGCCGGAGTCGCCGTCCGGGCCGTCGCCGGAGTCGCCCTCGCCGGGGTCGTCATCACCGGGCTGGTCGGACTCGTCGGGGTGGCCGGCGGCGTGGTACTCGGCGGCGTGGTACTCGGCGGCGTGGTACTCGGCGGCCAGGGTGACCGCGACCTGCTGGTCGTTCAGCCCGGCCATCGACCCGTCCAGCAGCCGCCCGGCGACCTCGGCGCGGACCTGCCCGACCGGGATCCGCACCCCCAACGCCCGCACCGCGGCCGCGACCGCGTCGACCCGGTCACGCATCGCCAGCCCGCGCGGCGCGGTCACGTCACACACCGACAACGTCGCAGTCCCCGACGAGTTCGGGGAGAGGATCACCCGCGCGTTCCTCGCCGCGCGGGCCTCCCGCCGCGCCGCCCAGTCCGGGTCGATCGCCACCGCGGACGCCTCGATCCGCCCGATCAGCTCCCCCACCGGAATCCCCGCCGCCTCGGGCAGCACGCTCTGGGCCACATGGCGGGCGTGGTCGTCACACAGGTCCCGGGTCCACTCGCACAACCGGGAGGCCTTGGGCTCGTCGAGCCGGCCCTCCCACAACGCCTCACCCACCGCCGGCAACCGCACCGCGAGATCGTCGGCCAGATCGAGCTTGCGCGCGGCCATCGACCGCGACCAGCCCAGCGCCACCGCGACCTCGTCCCCGGAGTACTCGTCGAGCTCCGGACGACGATCCGTGCGACCCGCCTGCGCGCGCCCGAGATGGTGCATCGCGTCGAGCAGCCGCGCGGAGCCGTTGTTGTGCTGCCGCGCACACGCCCGCACATAGGAGGCCAGCTCCTCCCCGCTCAACCCCTCCGGCGACACCCCGTCCAACAGCGCGACCAGCCCCGGGCCCGCGGGCAGGGCATCGAGACCGGCCACCAGACCGCCCCACCCACCCCGCTCGCTCATGTGTTCGAATCTAGACCCGACCCCCGACAGCCCCGGCCGACCAGCAGCCCCCGACAGCCCACCGCCAGGTCACAGAACGGTCACGATGCCGTGTTCACGGGCGCTGAGCGTCCGACGGACTCGCGATAGCTCGCCCAGGTCAGTGCGGATGCTCGCGGCGGAGCCGGTACTCGACGACGCCGTACTCCACGACGCCGTACTCCACGACGCCGTACTCCATGAACGGATCGCCGTCGCGGACGCTCGGCAGTGGCGGTTCGACGAGCTCTTCCGTGACGCCCGCCGTCGGCCCGGAAGCACACGGGGCAGGTCTGGATCACGTCGCGGATCCTGCCCCTCTGCCACGTCGCCGCGCCGCCGACCTCAGGCCCACGAGTTTCCGGCTCAGGTCCGCCGTCCAGGGTCCGTAGAGCAGCACACTGCCCAGCACGCAGATCACGGTGATCAGCAGGACCGTGTCGCTCTGCCCCGCCGGGAGGCTGTTCGCGGCCAGCAGACCGAAGACGATCGTCGCCGTCCCGCGGGGTCCGAGCAGCCCCAGGAGCACCCTCTCCCGGCGGAGGTACGACGTGCCGAGCATGGCGATCAGCACGGGCACGATCCGGACGACGGTGAGGGCCGCGAGGCAGAAGATCACCACGCGCCAGGGCACGCCCTCCGAGAAGGCGATCACCGCCGTGGTCCCGACCACGAACCACATCGCGAGCGTCAGGACCGCGGTGGTGTCGCGCAGGAAGCGGTAGTCGTCGTCGGGCGAGGCCTGAGTGGCGGTCGCCGCCGCCTCCCGGCGCCGGTGCAGGTGCGCGTAGCGGTGCGCCGACCGGAAGGCGATGCCGCCGACGAACGACGCCACGAATCCGCTGCCGCCGAGCGCGACCGTGACGGTGTAGGCGAGCAGCGGGACGACGAGCACCGCGATCCGCCGGGTCGACTCGGTGGTCCAGCCGGCGGCGGTCGCCCGCTCCATCAACCAGCCGATCACCGCGCCGAGCACTGCGCCGACGACGATCGCCGTGAGCGCGAACGGGACGACCGCCGCCAGCGCCTCGGTGGCCGTGCGTGCCTGTGTCCGGTCGCCGGCCAGGATCAGGGCGAACAGGAAGATCGGGGAGACGATCCCGTCGTTGAATCCGCCCTCGACGTTCAGCGCCGAGCGCACCCGTCGCGGCAGGGTCCGGTCGCGCACTAGCCCGGCTGCCGGGGCGAAGTCGATCGGCACCACCACGCAGGCGACGACCAGCAGCACCGCCCAGCCGAACTCGGGGACCAGCAGCGCCCCGACGGCCATCGCCGCGCCCAGGCTGAGCGGCAGCGCGAGCAGCAGGAGACGGGTCACCGCGCCCGGCTCGGGCCCGAACAGCCGGCCGTCCCGCAGCTCCGTGGAGTCGACGAACAGCAGGATCGCGAGGATGACCTCGGCGACGTGCTGCGCCGCGACCGTGTCGAGCCCCGCCGCGAACGACCCGTCGTCGACCAGCCCGACGCCGACCCCCGCGACCACCATGAGCAGCGGCAGGCCGATCTGCCACCGCTCGATGCGCGTCGCGACGAGCGAGAGGACGAGGATCGCCGTCAGTGCGGCGACGAGCGTGATGTACACCGCCACCGATCGTCGCAGGCCGTCTCGCTCCGGATCGCCCGCTCCCTCCCGGCCCCACGCTCGGAGCCGGACGAGGGGTGACCGACGTGGCGGACGACGGCAGGGTCCTGACCGGAGCCGGCGGCGGAGCGGACGGCCCTGCCCACGACACGGGGAGCTCCCGAGCGCGGCTGGTCGGAGCTGGCCGCCGCATTCGGTCTCCGCGGCTGAGGACGGGTCAGCGGCGCCGGAACCAGGACCGCGGACCCCGCACGGCGGCGGCCTCGCGGCGCGCGCACCCCGCGTGCCACCGGCGCGCCCACTCGGGCATGCGCTCGGCCAGCAGGGTCCCGGCCTCGGTGCTCCGGAGGAGCTCGGCGGACACGGCGTCGCCACTGAGCTGCGACGCGAGCGCGCGGGCCGGGAGGTCGGCGCCGTGCACCGGCACCTCGTAGCGGCGGGCCAGCGCCGCCCGCTGCTCGGCGGGGATGGCCGGGCCGGTGACGAGAAACCGGGGGTAGCCGTGCGACGCGCGCCAACCCCGCGTCCCCTCGACCACCTGGCCCCACAGCGCCACGACGCCCAGCACCTCGAAGTCGGACGGGCCCCACTCGAGCGTGCCCGGGTCGTGCACCGCGTAGAGACCGCACCGGCAACGGTCACCGGGCGGCGCGTGGCTCGCCGACCCGCACGTCGCGATCATCGGCCGGCGGGCGGGCCAGATGACCTGGGCGAGCGGGGCGACCAGCTCGGCGCGGCGCTGCGCGCGTCGTCCCACACGCCAGGTGCGCCAGCCCGGGATCGCCGCGGGGACGTCCGGGACCCCCACGGCCTCGAGGGCGGCGCCGTCGTGCCGGGCGGGCCCGGCCGGCGGCGGGTGGATCACCGCGCGGGCTCGGGGCACGTCGTCGAGACGGTGGCGCCCACCGGCGCCGCATGCTCGGTATCGAGCATCGCGGGCGCGACGAGGGGCGACTCCTCGCCGGGCACGGGAGAGCTGACGGGTTCCGCGGTGAGCCGCCGACGAACGGGGCCGATGTCCATGGGTGAGAACGCTAGCCAGGCGCCCCGCGGTCGCACCAGACCGGAGCCGACGGGCGGCGGTGAGACGGGGACGACATCACCCGCTCGGCCCCGTGATCAACCGACGCCGACGAGCAGCTCCCCACCCGCCTCGACGGCCACGTCGATGCCGAGCGCGGCCTGCCCGGCGCCACGGCGCACCTCGTCGCCACGGTCGCGATCATGGGGACGGCATTCCCGCGGTGGACCGACGGCGAGGGCCGCGCCGCCGTCCCGTCCCGCTTCGACGGCGCGGTCGACGAGGTCGACGAGGTCGACGAGGTCGACGAGGTCACGGCAGGGTTCGCGGCGTTCGAGCGCGCCCCGGGCTGAGCTCGCGATCATCGGTGCCTGGTCCCTCAGGCTCCCTCGGCCGCGACGGGGTGCCGCGGCTCGTAGAGACCGAGACGGCCGCCGCCGGGCAAGTGGATCGCGTCAGCCGGCCCCAGCCCTGGTCGGTGACGGGATCGACGCCGACCCCCCGGGCGTGGAGGTCGGCGACGGTCGCGTCGACGTCGTCGCCGGCCTCGGCGTCCGCGCTGTACAGGACGACGTGCGCACCGGTGATCAACTCGAGCTCGCCTCGTCCCTGCTGGCGGGGAGACCGGGGTGCAGGTCGGGCCAGCTACTCCGGACGGGTCGCGTCCGCGACGACCTCTTCCGCGATCGCCTCGAGCACCCGTTGGGACGCGTTGACGGTAACGGGCTGCACCTCGACCGTTGTGACGAGGCGACCGTCCTGGCGCGAGGCGTACGCGGGCTCCGTGCCGTCGACCACCTGCACTCCGCGAGGTGGCGGCAGCTGGTTGACGTTCCCCGTACCTGGCTGGTCCACGAGGGCCTTGAGCTCCCCGGCGTCGCGGAGCTCGACCATCTCGATCCAAGCAACGGCGACGAGAGTCGCGACATCGCCGCGGCGGACCTGGAACAACCCGCGATAGACCGACTCGCAGGGGTGGGTCTCCAGGAAATCGCGGACGTGCCCGCGGGCGTCCTCCGCGCAGGTACTGGAGTCCTCCTCGGCCTGGAGGGACGACCGCACCCCGCTCGACACGAGGTGGCGTTGGGTCCGGCTCGACTTCTGCTTCCCCCGTGCCAGGCGGGTCGACGCCGACACGCTCGGTGCGTTCGCACCAACCGTTGTCCCGCCGGCGGCTCCTGCACCGACGCTCGCGCCCTCGGCTCCGACGCCCACGGCCGCGGAGATGCCGACGACACCCGCCACGAGGATCGAAGGGATCCCCACAGTCGAGGCGAAGCGACCTTTGTCGTCGCGTGGCTGATCCATGGTGCCCCCCAGCGCGGCCCGTGGCCGCGATCTCCGGGGCCGATCGGCCCCGCCCCGGTGAGCACGCTAGATCTTCGGCCGCCACGATCGGGTGACGACACACCCGTCAGGACCCGGACACCCGTGATGACCGGACACCCGTGATGACTGGGCGGTCGCGCACGGGCCATGGCGGTACGTGTGACCGTCGTCGCCCGTCCGGACCAGTGACGTGCCACCCTGTCGCGACGAGATCGCCGTCGAACGGGAGCCCGTCATGAGCGACCAGACCGTCGAGCACTACGAGCGTGTCGCCGCGGACTACGACGAGCACTGGTCCTACGACCCGGACTACGTGCGCCGGTTCTCCGACGCGATCGTCGACTCGCTGCGCCTGACCCGCTCCGACGCGATCGCCGACATCGGCTGCGGCACCGGGCTCTACACGCGCCGGCTCTGCCGCGACGTGGAGCCCGAGAAGCCGGTCCTGTGCGTCGACCCCGTGCCCGCGATGCTCGACCGTCTCCCTCGGTCGCCGCGCCTGCGCCCGGTGGTCGCCAGCGCCGAGGACATCGCCACGGGGTGCGTGGCGCTCCCGGACACCGCGAAGCTCGACGCGATCATCCTCAAGGAGTCGTTGCACCACGTGGACTCCCGCCAGGAGACGCTCGCCGGTCTCGCCGGCCTGCTGTCGCGCCACGGCCGGCTGCTCGTCGTCATGCTGCCGCGGACCATCCACCACCCGCTGTTCCGCGAGGCGCACGAGCGGTTCGCGCAGCTCCAGCCCGAGCCTGCGGAGATCGTCGACATGGTGTCCGCCGCCGGGCTCCGGGCGTCCGTCAGCTACCGGACCTTCCACACCGCGATCGACCGCGAGCGCTACGTCCGCATGCTCGAGGCGCGGTACATGTCGGTGCTCGGCGAGTTCTCCGACGACGAGCTGCGCGCCGGGATCGACCAGTTCCGGCACGCCTACCGCAACGACCCGGTCCTGCGCTTCGACGACCACTTCGCGTTCATCAAGGGCTGGGTCAAGCCGGGCTGACCGGTTGTGCGCCACCCACCTGGGGTGTCAGAGTTGAGCCGATCACGCCGCCGATCCACCACATCACCGGCGGTGACATCTCCCAGGGGAGATCCCATGTCCGAGCAGTCCCTGTACGAGCGGCTCGGCGGCGTCTACGGCATCGCCGGCGCTGTCGACATCCTCGTCGACCGGCTCTTCGCCAACGTCGCGGTCAACGCCAACGAGGCGGTCCACGCCCACCACGGCGACCCCGCGAACGCTCCCGGCTACAAGTTCCTCGTCACGGCGTGGTCGATCGAGGCCGCGGGCGGGCCGAGGTGCTACTTCGGCGAGGACATGGTGAAGGCCCACGACGAGCTCGCGATCGACGAGCACGGTTTCGACGCGGTGAAGACCGAGATCGCCGCGACCCTGAGCTTCCTCGACGTCCCCGCCGCGGAGCACGACGAGTTCATGGCGATCATCGAGAGCTACCGCCCCCAGGTGGTGCAGGCGGCCTGACACCCCCGAGGTGCCGCGTGATCTCGGCAGCGGTGCGCCCGACGACCGCGGCGAGGTCGGCGAAGTCGGTGCCGCACACCGGATCGCACTGGTGCGGGAACGTCACGCTGATCGCCGCGACCGCCTCCCCGTCGGCGCCGTGGATCGCGCGCGCGACCGAGGCGTAGCCGCGGCTGACCTCGCCGTCCTCGACCGACCACCCGCGCCGGGCCTCCGCGCCGAGCACCGCGGCCAGCGCGCGCAGTGACGTCGGGCCCCGGTCGGTGCGCCGCGTGAGCGGGCCGGCGCCGGCGAGCAGGGCCCGCCGCTGGGCGGGGGCGAGCCCGGCGAGGACGGCCCGCCCCGACGCCGTGAGGTGCGCCGGGAGCCGGACGCCGACCGCGGTCACCAGCGTCTGCGGTCGCGGCGGGCGCTCGCGGAGCAGGTAGAGCAGCTCGCGCCCGTCGAGCACGCCGAGGTGGACGTCGTGGCCGACGCGGTGCGCGAGGCGGCGCAACGACGGGCTCGCGACCTCGTCGAGCGGGTGGTGGCGCAGGTAGCCCGTCCCGACCTCGAACGCGCCGATCCCGACGGCCCAGCGCCTGCTGTCGGGGAGGTGCGCGACGACGCCGGCGGCCTCGAGCTCGGTGAGCAGGTGATAGGTCGTCGAGCGCGGCAGCCCGAGGCGCGCGGCGATCGTCGCCGCGGTCAGGGGCTCGCCCGCGGCGAGCAGGCGCAGGATCGCGAGACCCCGACGCAACCCCGGGACACCGGCCACGCCACCAGAGTCTCGTATCCGAGACAGCAGGACGCCAGAGCCTCTGTGCACGGCGACCGTCCGACGCTGCACTGTTCGGTATGCCAGCAGCACGCGGACGGACCATGACGGCACGCACGTGGGGCGCCGAGGGCGCGCTGCGGATGCTCGACAACAACCTCGATCCGGAGGTGGCCGAGCGGCCCGAGGACCTCGTCGTCTACGGCGGCACCGGCAAGGCCGCCCGCGACCATGCGAGCCTCGCGGCGATCCACCGGTGTCTCGTCGACCTCGCGCCCGACGAGACGCTGCTCGTCCAGTCCGGGCGCCCCGTCGGGGTGTTCACCACCCACGAGTGGGCGCCGCGGGTGCTGCTGGCGAACTCCAACCTCGTCGGCGACTGGGCCACCTGGCCGGAGTTCCGCCGCCTCGAGCACCTCGGGCTGACGATGTACGGGCAGATGACGGCCGGCTCGTGGATCTACATCGGCAGCCAGGGAATCCTGCAGGGCACCTACGAGACGTTCGCCGCCGTCGCACGGCCCCGCGGCGGCTCGCTCGCCGGCACCCTCACCCTGACCGCCGGGCTCGGGGGCATGGGCGGCGCGCAGCCGCTCGCGGTGACGATGAACGGCGGCACCGCGCTCGTCGTCGAGGCGGACCCGGCGCGCGCCCACCGCCGGGTCGCCACCGGCTACCTCGACGAGGTCGCCGACGACCTCGACAGCGCGCTGCGCCGGGTCGACGCGGCTCGGACCGCCGGCGAGGCCGTCTCGGTCGGCGTCGTCGGCAACGCCGCCGAGCTGCTCCCCGCGATCCGCCGCGCCGGGGCGCCGGTCGACGTCGTCACCGACCAGACCTCGGCGCATGACCCGCTGTCCTACCTGCCGGTCGGCGTCGACCTCGCCGACTGGGCCGGGTACGCCCGCGCCAAGCCCGAGGAGTTCACCGACCGCGCCCGCGCCTCGATGGGCACGCACGTCGAGGCGATGCTGGCGTTCGCCGACGACGGCGCCGAGGTCTTCGACTACGGCAACTCGATCCGCGCCGAGGCCCGCCTGGCCGGGGTCGAGCGCGCCTTCGACATCCCCGGCTTCGTGCCCGCCTACATCCGGCCGCTCTTCTGCGAGGGCCGCGGGCCGTTCCGGTGGGCCGCGCTGTCCGGCGACCCCGCCGACATCGCCGCCACCGATCGGGCGGTGCTCGACCTCTTCGGCGACGACGAGCCGCTCGCGCGCTGGATGCGCCTGGCGGGGGAGAAGGTGCGTCACCAGGGCCTGCCCGCCCGCATCTGCTGGCTCGGCTACGGCGAGCGGCACCGGGCGGGGGAGCGGTTCAACGACATGGTCGCGTCCGGGGAGCTGTCCGCGCCGGTCGTCATCGGCCGCGACCACCTCGACGCCGGCAGCGTCGCCTCGCCGCACCGCGAGACCGAGGCGATGGCCGACGGGTCCGACGCGATCGCCGACTGGCCGCTGCTCAACGCCCTGCTCAACACCGCGTCCGGTGCGAGCTGGGTGTCGCTGCACCACGGTGGCGGGGTCGGCATCGGACGCTCGATCCACGCCGGCCAGGTGTGCGTCGCCGACGGCTCCGACCTCGCCCGACAGAAGATCACTCGGGTGCTCACCAACGACCCCGGGACCGGCGTCATCCGCCACGCCGACGCCGGTTACCCCCGGGCGCTCGAGGTCGCCGATGAGCGCGGTGTGCGGATCCCGCTGCGAGAGACACCGGGGGAGCAGGCGTGAAGCTCCTGGACGAGATCGCCGACGTCGGCCGCGACGCGCGTCGCGGCGGCTGGTCGCGGCACCTCGGGGACGACGGTGAGGCGACGCTGCGGGAGTGGTTCGCCGAGCAGGCCGGGCGGCGGGGCCTGCAGGTGGAGACCGACGCGAACCTCAACCTCTGGGCCTGGTGGGGCGAGCCGGGTCGTGACGCCGTGGTCACCGGCAGCCACCTCGACTCCGTCCCCGGTGGCGGCGCCCACGACGGGCCGCTGGGGGTGGTGTCGGCGCTGGCCGCGGTGGACGCGCTGCAGGAGCGCGGCGTCGTACCCGGGCGCCCGGTGGCGCTCGTCGTCCTCGCCGAGGAGGAGGGCGGACGCTTCGGGGTGCCCTGCCTGGGCTCACGCCTGCTCACCGGCTCCCTCGACCCCGACCGCGCCCGCGGCCTGCGCGACGCCGACGGCGTGACGCTGGCCGAGGCGCTGACACAGCAGGGCCACGACGCGACGCGGCTCGGTCACGATCCACAACGGGTGGCGGACATCGGCTGCTTCGTCGAACTGCACGTCGAGCAGGGTCGCGCGCTCGCCCCCCGCGGGGACGCGTTGGCCGTCGGCTCGACGATCGTCGCCCACGGTCGGTGGCGGCTGTCGTTCCTCGGACGCGGCGACCACGCCGGCACCACCCGCCTCGCCGACCGCCGCGACCCGATGGTGCCGGCGGCCGCCACGGTGCTCGCCGCCCGCGCGGCGATGGCGCACCACGGCGACGAGGCGCGCGCGACGGTCGGGCGCCTGCACGCCGTCCCGGGCGGCACCAACGTCGTCGCCTCCCGCGTGGACCTGTGGCTCGACGCCCGCGGCCCGCTCCCGCGGGCGCTCCTGGACGACGTCGTCGCCGCGGCGCAGGAGCAGGCCGACGGCGAGGGTGTGACGCTCGAGGTGCGCGCCGAGTCCGTGTCGGAGGCCGTCACCCTCGACCCCGCGCTCGCCGACACGCTCGCCGCGGTCACCGGCGCGGGCCGCCTCGCCACCGCCGCCGGGCACGACGCCGGCGTCCTCGCCGCCCAGGTGCCGGCGGGGATGCTGCACGTCCGCAACCCCACCGGCGTGAGCCACGCGCCCGACGAGCACGCCGACGACGCCGATGCCGCGGCCGGCGTGGTCGCCCTCGCCGACGTCCTGGAGGAGCTGTGTCGCTGACTCCCCCCTCGACGACGCTCTGGTGCGAGCACGCCTGGCTGCCCGGCGGTCCCGCCGACGCGGTGGCCCTGGAGATGGCGGACGGCCGGATCGTGGGCGTCACCCCGAACGCGCCCCGACGGGGCACCGTCCTGCCCGGCCTCACCGTCGCCGGCCTGGCCAACCGGCACTCGCACGCCTTCCACCGCGCCCTGCGCGGACGGCCCGCGCGGGCCGCGGACTCGTTCTGGAGCTGGCGCGAGGGCATGTACCGCGTCGCCGCGGCGCTCGACCCCGACGCCTATCGCCGGCTCGCCACCGCCGTGTACGCCGAGATGGCGCTCGCGGGCCACACCGAGGTCACCGAGTTCCACTACCTGTACCACGCGCCCGGCGGCCGGCCGTACGCCGACCCGCTCGCCATGGACCGCGCGCTCCTCGAGGCTGCGCACGCGGCCGGGCTGCGGATCACCCTGCTCGACACCTGCTACCTCGCGGCCGGGTTCGGCGGGTCTTCCGGTCGGCCGCCCGAGGGTGTCCAGCGCCGCTTCGCCGACGCCGACGCCGACGCGTGGGCGCAGCGCGCGTCACTGGTCGCGAGCCTCGAGGACGGCGCCGGTGATCATGCCGGTGATCATGCCGGTGATCATGGTGGCAGGGTGCGCGTCGGCGCCGCGATCCACTCGGTGCGCGCGGTGCCGCGCGAGGCCCTGGCGACGGTCGCGACGTGGGCCCAGGGCCGGCCGCTGCACGTCCACCTCTCCGAGCAGCCCGACGAGAACGCCGCGTGCCTCGCCGCCCACGGCGTCACGCCGACCGCCCTGCTCGACGAGGCCGGGGCGCTCGGGCCGACCACGACCGCCGTGCACGCCACCCACCTGACCGACGACGACGTCGCACGCCTCGCCCGCACCGGCACCGGGGCCTGCTTCTGCCCGACCACCGAGCGGGACCTGGGCGACGGGATCGGCCCGGCGGGCGCCCTCGCCGCGGCCGGCGTGGCGCTGTGCCTGGGCAGCGACAGCCACGTGGTGATCGACCCCTTGGAGGAGATGCGCGCGCTGGAGATGCACGAGCGACTCCGGCACGGCGTGCGGGAACGCTTCACGCCCGCCGCCCTGCTGCACGCGGGCACGGACGGGAACGCCCTGACCGTCGGCGCCCCCGCCGACCTCGTCACGCTCGACTCCGCCTCGGTGCGCACGGCGGGTGCCCGCCCGGACGGGACGCTCCTCGCCGCGACCGCCGCCGACGTGCGCGAGGTCCGCGTCGGCGGCCGGGTGATCGTGCGCGACGGCGTCCACCAGCTCGTCGAACGCCCCGCCGCCGACCTGGCGGCCGCGATCACGGCGGTGCGCGCATGACCGCTCTCCTGATCACCGGCATCGGTGAGCTCACGACGCACGACCCCGGCGTCCCCGAGGGCGACGGGCCGTTCGCCGTGGTGGTCGACGGCGAGCGGATCGCCTGGACCGGGCGGGCGAAGGACGCCCCGGCGACCGACACCGCCGTCGACGTCGGCGGCCGCGCGGTGCTGCCCGGCTGGGTCGACAGCCACACCCACCTGGTCTTCGCCGGCGACCGGGGCGAGGAGTTCGCGCGTCGGGTCGCCGGGCAGCCCTACGAGGCGTCCGGGATCCAGGACACCGTGGACGCCACCCGCGCCGCGTCCGACGACGACCTCGCCGCCCGCCTGCGCCGCCACGTCGCCGAGGCCGCCCGCCAGGGCACCACGTGCCTGGAGACCAAGACCGGCTACGGCCTCACGGTGGCCGACGAGACCCGCGCGGCCCGGATCGCGGCCGTCGGCGTCGACGAGGTGACCTTCCTCGGCGCCCACCTCACCCCGGCCGGCACCACCATCGAGGACTACCTCGACCTCGTCTGCGGGCCGATGCTCGACGCCGTGGCCGAGCACGTCGGCTGGATCGACGTCTTCTGCGAGGACGGCGCGTTCGACGGCGAGGCGGCCGCGCGCGTCCTCGCCGCGGGCGCCGCGCGCGGGCTGGGCGGGCGGCTCCACGGCAACCAGCTCGGCCCCGGTCCCGGGGTCGCCGTCGCGGTGGCGGCCGGCGCCGCGTCGGTCGACCACGCCACCTACCTGACCGACGCCGACGTCGACGCCCTCGCCGGCTCCGACACGGTCGTGACGTTGCTGCCCGCCTGCGACCTCTCCACCGGCCAGTCCCCGCCGCCGGCCCGCCGCCTCGTCGACGCCGGCGCCACCGTCGCGCTGGCCAGCAACGCGAACCCCGGGAGCTGCTACACCACCTCCATGGCGCTCTGTGTCGCTCTCGCCGTCCTGCAGTGCGGGCTCTCGGTTCCCGAGGCCGTCCGCGCCGCGACGCTCGGCGGCGCCCGGGCCCTGCGCCGCGACGACGTCGGGCACCTGGGCGTCGGCGCCCGCGCGGACCTGCACGTGCTGGACGCACCGACCGTCGTTCATCTCGCCCAGCGTCCCGGCGTCCCGCTCACCGCGGCGGTGTGGCGGGCCGGGCGCCGGCTGCCCGTGGCCCCGGGCCCCGTTCCCGAGGAGGTCCGCCCGTGAGCACCGACAGCCCCGCCCGGCGCGTCACGGACCCCTCTTTCGAGGGGCGTCCGCCGCTGTGGCTCGGCGGGTCCTCGCTCACCGCCCGGATGGTCGCGGCGGTGGCCCGCACGCCCGGGCCCACCGACCTCCACCTCGACCGCGCCGCGCTCGCCGGTGTCGAGCGCGCGGCCAAGCTGGGCGCGGACCTCAGCACCCGCCGCGCCGTCTACGGGCGGACCACCGGTGTCGGCGCCAACCGCGACGAGACCGCCGTCGCCGACGACGCGGGACAGTCGGCGGGCCACGGCCTGCGTCTGCTGCGCAGCCACTCCGGCGGGGCGGGGGACCGGCTCGACGCCGAGCTCGTGCGCGCGGCCCTGCTCATCCGGCTCAACCAGCTCCTCGCCGGCCGCTCCGGGGTGTCGCCGGCGTTGGTGCGCGCACTGGCCGGCGCGGTCGCCGCGGACGCGCTGCCCGTCGTGCACCGTCTCGGCGCGATCGGGACCGGTGACCTCGCGCCCCTGGCCCAGATCGCGCTGGCGCTCGCGGGGGAGGGTGCGTGGGACACGGTGCCGCCGGGGCACCATCCGGTGACGATCGACGCCGGCGACGCGCTGGCGTTCGTGTCGAGCAACGCGGTCACCCTCGCCGAGGCGGCGATCGCGGCGGGCACGCTCGACGTCGTGCTCGCGTCGAGCCACGCGGTCGCGGCGCTGTCCTACCTGGCGCTCGACGGCAGCCCGGAGGCCTACGCCGACCCGGTGCACCGCGCCCGCCCGCACCCCGGCCAGATGCGCTGCGCGCAGCGGATGCGGCACCTGCTGGGCATGGAGCGCACCCCGCCGAAGGGCCGCCGCATCCAGGACCCATTCGGCCTGCGCGCGTTCCCGCAGGTCAACGGGCCGGCGATCGACGCCCTGGACATGCTGCACGGCGTGCTCGACGTCGAGATCAACGCCGGCGCGGAGAACCCCATGATCGCCGTCGCGGAGGACGACGCCTACCACCACGCGCACTTCCACACCGCCTACGTGGCCGGCGCGCTCGACCACGTCCGCGCGTGTGTCCACGGTGTCGCCGAGCTCTCCGCGGCCCGCCTCGGCGACCTCGTCGAGCCCGAGCAGACCGGCCTGCGCGCCTTCCTCGCCGACGGCCCGCCCGGCAGTTCCGGGGTCATGATCCTCGAGTACATGAGCCACGACGCGCTCGCGGCCCTGCGCCAGGCGGCGCTACCCGTGACCCTGGGGAGCGCGGTCGTGTCGCGCGGGCTCGAGGACCACGCGAGCTTCTCGACCCAGGCCGCCCGGGCCACCGCGGAGGTGGCGACCGCCTACACCCGGGTGCTCGCGTGCGAGCTCGTCGCGGCCGTCCGGGCGCTGCGCCTGCGGCGGCGGGACGGGTCGCCGATCTCGTCGGACGGGCCGAGGCCGGTGGAGGAGGCCCTGGCCCGTGCCGAGGAGGTCCTCGACCCCCGGACCGAGGACCGCCCCCTCACCGACGACGTCGATGTCGCGGTCGACCTGCTGAGCGACCCCACCTGGGCCCAGGTCTGACGCGGGGGTATCTCGATCGCCGCGTGTGAGGTTAGCCTCACCTCATGACACCGAGGTTGGCCGGCGACGCCCGCCCCGCGGCGGGGCGTCTCAGGTTGACACTCGGAGACACTTCCCCCGGATGTCGTCTCTGCCACAGTCAATGGCGTTCCGAGTCGCGATGACGCGCGAGGGAAAGGCCGAGATGACCGAGACGGATCTGTGCGACCGCGAGCAGCTGGCGCGCTCGCGTGATCGCGATCCCTCGGTCCTGCCGCACCGGCTCGTCGCGTCCTGGAAACGCAGCGCCGGGTACGGCGTCTCGCTCGACGCGGTCGAACCGGAGTTCGCCGGCGCCGTCGACGACCATTCGCTGTTCTTCGAATCCGGCCACCAGGTCCTCACGGAACTGCACGAGACGCTCGCCGACGAACCCGTGAGCCTCATGCTCACCGATCCCGACGGCCTGGTCCTCAACCGCGTGTGCAGCAACCGGGTCCTGCTGGGCGCCCTCGACGGCGTCTCCCTCGCGCCCGGCTTCGACTACTCCGAGCGCACCACCGGCACCACCGGGCTGGGGCTGGCGCTCGCCGACCGGGTGCCGACGCTCGTGCGCGCCGACCAGCACTACTGCACGCGGCTCTGGGGGTACACGTGCGCCGCGGCGCCCGTCGCCGACCCGGTGTCCGGCGACCTCGTCGGCAGCGTCAACCTCACGACCTGGTCACAGCAGTCCTACAACCTCCTGCTCGCGCTGGCGAAGACGGCGGCCCGCACCACCGAGGCGCTCATGCTCGCCCGCGGGCACGGGCGTGAGGCGCGGCCGGCGAGCCGCGGACGGGTGGTCCGGGTACGCACCGTGAGCTCAGCCGTCGACGAGGACAGTGCCCCGTGCCTCGACGACCTCGGCGCCGAGTGGCGCGCCGCGGCCGACGCCGCGCGGTCGGCCCTGCGGGGCGGCCGGGGCGTCGCCGTCGTCGGCGAGGCGGGTGCCGGCAAGGGGGCGCTGCTCGGCGGGGTGCAGGCGCGCGGCCGGCGCGTGCTGCACGTCCGGCCTCCGGAGCCCGAGGCCGTGGCGTCGTGGTGGGCGCTGTGGTCGCCGGAGCTGGGCAAGCCCGGCACCAGCGTCATCGTCGCGCGCGTCGACAAGCTCCCGGCCTGGGTGGCCAGCGACCTCGCCGAGCTGGTGCGGACCCGGGCCGGTGCGGACCTCTCGCTCACGGCCGAGGACCCCGACGCGGTCCCCGACGTGCTGCGCCCTCTGGTCGGCACGGTCGTCGAGGTCCCGGCCCTGCGGCACCGGCGCGACGACGTCCTGCCGCTCGCGCGCTGGTTCGCCCGCGAGGCGCGGCACCGCGCGGTGCGGTTCACCGCCGGGGCCGAGCAGGTCCTCGCCGCCTACCACTGGCCGGGCAACGTCACGCAGCTGCGCGACGTGGTCCGCCGGGCCGTGGCCCGCACCGACCTCGTCTCCGAGCGTGACCTCCCGCCGGAGGTCTTCACGGGCACCCACCACCAGCTCACCCGCATGGAGACCCTCGAGCGCGACGAGATCGTCCGCGCGCTCGGCGAGCCCGGCGCGACGCCCGCGCGCGCCGCGAACAGGCTGGGTATGAGCCGTTCCACGATCTACCGGCGCATTGCGCGTTACGGCATTCGACTGCCCGCGGAGAACCCACCGCCGACCTAGTCGGCAGAAAAGCAGAACACCACCACATCCTTCCGACGTCCGCCTCGGGGACGCCGGCGGGCCCCGTTCGTCCACGAGAACGCCATCACCCTGGAGAACCACGAAAGGACGAGGTGCGGTGGGAAGCAATCTGTTGTCCGCACAGGACCGCCAGACATTGGTGAACGTGGTGTACGCGGCATTCCCGCACAGCACGTTCCCGCGAGGGCCCTACGAGCGCGCCGCGGACGCCGTGGTCGCCGCGGCCGGGACGGACCCGCGATTCCTGGCCCAGCTGCTGCAGGGGCTCACGGACCTCGACGCCCAGCGCGAGGTGCCGTTCGCCGAGCTCGATGTCGAGACCGCCGGCGCCGTGCTGCGCGGGGCGGACGGGTCGCCGTTCCTCACCGGGATCGTCGACAGCGCCGTCGTGACCCTCTACAGCGATCCCGAGGTCTGGGACCTGCTCGGCTACGAGGGGCCCTCCTACGACAAGGGCGGCTACGTGCACCGAGGTTTCGACGACCTCGACTGGCTGCCCGATCCCAAGATCGAGTTCGAGGAAGAGGTGCCGGCATGACCCGCTTCTCCTACGACGACTCCGACGTCGTCGTGGTGGTCGGCTCCGGTGCCGGCGGCGGCACCGTGGCCGGAGAGCTCTGCCAGCGCGGTCTCAAGACCGTGGTGCTGGAGGCCGGGCCGCACCTGACCGGCGAGGACTACCACCAGGACGAGTGGCCCGCCTTCGCGCAGATGGCCTGGGGCGACACGCGAACCACGTCGGGCAGCTGGCAGGTCGCCACGGACTTCCCGAACCTCCCGGCGTGGCTGGTCAAGGCGGTCGGCGGCACGACGACCCACTGGGCAGGCGCCTGCCCGCGCTTCAAGGCCCACGAGTTCACCGCGCGGTCGACCTACGGCGACCTCGAGGGCACGAGCCTGCTCGACTGGCCGATCGCCCTCTCCGAGCTCGAGCCGTACTACGACAAGGCCGAGATCAAGATGGGCGTCACCCACCGGCACGGGCGCCCGCCGCTGCCGGCGAACAACAACTACAAGGTCTTCGCGGGCGGCGCCGAGAAGCTGGGCTACCGCTACTACGCGACCGGCCCGTACGCGACCAACGCCGAGCCCTACGACGGCCGCCCGGCGACCCTGCAGGACGGCTTCAACTTCCAGGGTGACAAGCACGGGTCGAAGTGGTCGACGCTCGTCGCCGAGCTGCCCAAGGCCGCGAAGACCGGCTACCTCGACCTGCGGCCCGACAGCCACGTCGCGCAGATCGAGCACGACGCCGCCGGCCGCGCGACCGGTGTCCTCTACATCGACCGCAACGGGACGCTGCGCCGCCAGCGCGCCGCGGTGGTCGTCGTGGCCGGCAACTCCATCGAGACGGCCCGCCTGCTGCTGCTCTCCGGGTCCGCGCAGCACCCCGACGGCCTGGCGAACTCGTCGGGTCAGGTCGGGCGCAACTACATGCGCCACACGACCGGCACCGTGTGGGGCCAGTTCGACAAGCCGGTGCGCATGTGGCGCGGCGAGACGATGGCCGGCGTCATCGCCGACGAGTCGCGGCTCGACACCGACCGCGGCTTCGTGGGCGGCTACTACATGGAGACGATCAGCCTCGGCCCGGCGTTCCTGGCCAAGTTCATCGCACCGGGCCGCTGGGGCAGCCACATCAGTGACCTGCTCGACAACTACCGCAACACCGCCGGGATGTGGATCGTCGGCGAGGACATGCCGCGGGAGGACAACCGCGTCACGCTCTCCGGCGACACCGTCGACCAGCACGGCCTGCCGGTCGCCAACGTCCACTTCGACGACCACCCGAACGACGTCGCGATGCGTGCGCACGGCCAGCGGCAGGGCGCGTCGGTCTACAAGGCCGTCGGCGCGCTCAAGACGATCGAGACCCCGCCGTACCCGTCGACCCACAACCTCGGCACCGCCCGCATGAGCCAGCGGCCGCGCGACGGCGTCGTCGATCGCTACGGGCGTGCCCACGACGTGCCGAACCTGTTCATCGCGGACGGCAGCGTCTTCACCACCGGTGCCGCGGCGAACCCGACGCTGACGATCGTCGCACTCGCGACGCGGCAGGCGGAGTTCATCGCGACCGAGCTCAACAAGACCCTCAGCTAGCCCCTGAGATTCACGGAGGCCTGGATGACCACAACTCTCGCTCCGCCCGATCCGTACACCTTCCTCCCGCAGGTGCCGACCTTCACCCTCACCAGCCCCGACATCGCCGACGGCACGCCGCTGGCGCCGCCGCACACCAGCGCGATCATGGGCGTGCCCGGCGGGGAGGACCGGAGCCCGCACCTGAGCTGGCAGGGGTTCCCGACGGCGACCCGCAGCTTCGCGGTCACCTGCTACGACCCCGACGCGCCGACCGGCAGCGGGTTCTGGCACTGGGCCGTCGCCGACATCCCGGGCGACGTCACCGAGCTCGTGGCCGGGGCGGGCGACCCCGACGGCTCCCGGCTGCCGCAGGGGGCGATCACGCTCCCGAACGACGCCGGCATCCACCAGTACCTCGGGGCCGCGCCTCCCGAGGGCCACGGGGTGCACCACTACTACTTCGTGGTGCACGCCGTGGACGTGCCCACGCTGGGGATCCCGCGCGGTGCCTCGCCGGCGTTCCTCGGGTTCAACCTGTTCAGCCACACCCTGGCCCGGGCGACCATCACCGCGGTCTACGAACGCTGAGCACGGGTGAGGAGTCGTGCCGCCGCCGCGGTCTCCGCGGCGGCGGCCTTCGCGCTGTTCTGCCGAGCGCCGTGCCGACCGTCGGCCGGGTCATGCTGACGACCCGGGTGTCCCTGCACCCGGACACACCGCTTGCCGCGGTGGTGCTCCACGACCCGGGCCGCGCGCTGCCCTCGGCGGTGCGCGTCGTCGACACCGAGGTGGGTGTCGCGGTGTCCCGCCTGCTCGAGACCCGGCGCGAGCTCGGCTGCTGCCGTCAGAACGCGTACCGGCGCCTGGACGACCTCATCGCCCGAGCGGAGGCATGGATCGCGCCCGCGTAGGACATCGGGAGTACCAGCAGCCCCGGACGGCGGTACCGCTCACCGGTTCCGTGCCGTGCCGATGCGACATGTGGCCGCCTCGGTCGGCATCATGGCCTCGCCGAACGGACACCGACCGCGCGGGGGTGACAGCGCTGACGGCCACGCAGGACCCCGGGGGGCTGGTGCACCCTGCCCTCTTCTACGCCGACGACGCGTCCTACGTCGCCGGAACCGTGCCGTTCCTGCGCGAGGGTCTCGACGCCGGCGAGCCCGCGATGATGGCGGCGCCCCCGTCGCGGCTCGCCCTGGTGGCCGACGCGCTGGGGCCGGCCGCCTCGGACGTGGTCCTCCACGACATGACGGTCGCGGGCCGCAACCCGGGGCGGATCATCGCCGGGGTGCTCCGCGCTTTCGTCGACGAGCACGCCGGGGCCGGTCGCGTGCGCATCATCGGCGAGCCGATCTGGGCGGGGCGCAGCCCGGCCGAGTACGCCGCAGCGGTCCAGCACGAGGCGCTGATCAACGCCGCGCTCGGCGACCGCCCGGTCACCGTCCTGTGCCCGTACGACACGAGCGCGCTCGCCGCTGCGGTCATCGAGGACGCCGAGCGGACGCACCCCGTGCTCGTCGAGGGCGGCCTGACGTCGTGCAGCGCGCGCTACGCGGACCCGTCCGAGCTCGCGCAGCGGATGAGCGGGCCGCTGGTGGAGGAGTGCGAGCTCGGTGAGACGCTCGTGTTCTCCGCCCCCACGGGTCCGCGTGCCGTACGCCTCGCGGTGGCCGAGCACGCCCTGCGCTCCGGCCTGGCCGCCGACCGGGTCGCCGACCTGTGCCGCGCCGCCTACGAGGTCGCGGTCAACACCGTCGTGCACACGGGCCGGCCCGGGCTGCTGACGCTGTGGACGCGGGCCGAGGGGTGTGCGGAACCGGCCGCCGTGGTCTGCGAGGTGCAGGACAGCGGGTGGATCGCCGACCCCCTCGTCGGGCGCCACCCGGGCGGCCCGGCCGACGGGCGCGGTTACGGCCTGCGCCTGGTGCACCAGCTGTGCGACCTCGTGCAGGTGCACAGCGACCCGACCGCCGGCACGACGGTTCGCATGACGATGAACCTGGACCGGTAGCCGGTCACACGGCCTCGGTGGCCAGGGTCCCGGCGAGACTCTGCTCGCGCAGCACGGTCTTCTGCACCTTGCCGGTGGCGTTGCGGGGGAGCGCGTCGACGAGCGCGATGCGGCGGGGACGCTTGTAGCGGGCGAGGTGCTCGCGGCAGTGGCCGTCGATCGAGCTCGCGGTGGGCGGGTCGTCGGGGTCCGCCGGCACGATCACGGCGAGCGGGCTCTCGCCCCACGTCGGGTCGGCGACGCCGATGAGGGCGACGTCGGCGACCTGCCGGTGGCCCGCGAGGACGTTCTCGACCTCGGCGCAGTAGATGTTCTCGCCGCCCGAGATGATCATGTCCTTCTTGCGGTCGACCACGTAGTAGTAGCCGTCGGGGTCCTGGCGGACGAGATCGCCCGAGTGGAACCAGCCGCCGCGGAAGGCCTCGGCGGTCTCGGCGGGCTTGTTCCAGTAGCCCGACATCACCAGCGGACCGCGGTACACGATCTCGCCGACCTCGCCCGGGGCGACGTCCTTCATGTCGTCGTCGACCACCCGGACCTCGACGTTGATCATCGGCGTGCCGACCGAACCGATCTTCCGGACGGCGTCCTCACCGCGCAGGGTCGTCGTCACCGGGCTGCACTCGGTCTGGCCGAACGAGGTGACGATCTCGGCGTCCGGGAACGTCGCGATCATCGTTCGCAGCAGGGTGTCCGACGCGGGCGCGGCGCCCCAGGAGCACTTCCGCAGCGCGGAGAGGTCGCGCTCCTGCGCGTTCGCGCGGGCACAGATCGCCGCCCACTGCGCGGGGACGAAGAAACACCCGGTGACCTGCTCCCCCTCGAGAATCGCGAGCGTCGCGTCGGGGTCGAAGCCCGTCGAGGGCGGGATGACGGTGACGCCGCCCGCGAACAGCGACGGGAGGAAGCCGGCCACGCCCGCGATGTGGAACAGGGGCGTGCCGGAGAGCCAGACGCTCGGTCCGCCGGGGCCGCCGAGGTGCATCGTCGACGAGAACGCGTGCAGGAACAGGTTGCGATGGGTGAGCATCGCGCCCTTCGGCGCTCCCGTGGTGCCGGAGGTGTACATGATGAAGGCGGTGGCGTCGTCGGGGACGGCGAGCTCGCGGTAGGCGGGGTCGGCGGCGGCGAGGACCCCCTCGAGGTCGCCGCCGATCGTGATCGTGCGCCGGACGCAGGGCGCGTCCGGGAGGGCGTCGCGCAGCAGGGGACAGGTCGCGGTGTCGGCGATCGCGACGACCGCGCCGCAGTCGGCGAGCGCGTACGCGACCTCCTTCGCGACCAGCCGGAAGTTGACCGGCACGCAGATGCCGCCCGCGCGCAGGACGGCGATGTAGGCCTCGAGCAGGTCGACGGAGTTGAGGCCGAGCACCGCGACGCGGTCGCCGGGCTCGACGCCCTCGGCGGTCAGCGCGTTGGCCAGGCGCGTGATGCGGTCGTCGGAGCGGGCGTAGGTCCGCCGCTGCCCGGTGCCGGCGTCGACGAGGAACTCCGCCTCCGGCGTCACCCGCGCCCAGCGGGCCTGGATGTCGCTGAGGGTCATGCCCCGGCCGGTGATCGACGTCCCCGTCATGCGCGCTCCTCGCCCCGGTGTCGGCCCTCGTGTCGGCCCTGGTGTCCGCCCAGACGTAGGACCCGACGGGCGACGGCGTCAAGGGGCGGGTCGTGCGCCGAACCACCCCTCGTGGGCGGGCGCGCGCTCCGGCCGAGGGTTCCCCTCGCCCGTCTACGCGACCGAAGGTGCCCCTCGGTCGGAATCTCGCCGGACAACCCTGGTGAGCACCCGCCGACCCTGGCCTCGGCCGGCGCGCGGCGGTAGGAACGACGCCGTGAGCCGGATCAACGACGTGGGCGGCATGGTCGGGTTCCCGCCGATCGTCGAGGAACCCGACGAGCCGCGGTTCCACGCCGACTGGGAGGCCCACGTCGTCGCGCTCAACGGCGCGCTGCTGCGCCGGGGTGTCTACAACCTCGACGAGTTCCGCGACGCGATCGAGCGCATCCCGCCGCAGGAGTACCTCGCCTCCTCGTACTACGAGAAGTGGTTCCGGGCGATCACGACACTGCTCGCGGAGAAGGGCGTCGCGACACCCGGGGAGCTCGCCGGTGACTGACCGCTTCGGCCCCGGCGATCGCGTCCGCACCCACATCGCCGACCCGCCCGGGCACACCCGCCTGCCGCGCTACGCCCGGGGCGCGCGCGGCGAGATCGTCTCGACGGCCGGGCACCACCCGCTCGCCGACGAGCGTGCCCGCGGCCTCGCCTCCGACCCGCGCGCCGTGTACCACGTGCGGTTCGCCGCGAGCGACCTCTTCGGCACCGGTGACCACGCGGTGGTCGTCGAGCTCTGGGAGGACTACCTCGAACCCGACGGGAGCACGCCATGAGCGGCGACCACGCCAGCAGCCCCGTCGCCGCGCAGGTGCGGCACGTCGAGGCGCTCCTCGAGCGGCGCGGGCTGCTCGAGCCGGACGAGATCGACGAGCGCATCGACGCCCTCGCCGCGGGCGGCTCGCCGGCGAACGGCGCGGCGCTGGTCGCACGGGCGTGGGTCGACCCGGCGTTCCGGGAGCGCCTGCTCGTCGACGGCAACGCCGCCATCGCCGAGCTCGGGTTCTCGATGGGCGGGGCGCTGCAGGAGCAGAGGCTCCACGTGGTCGCGAACGACGCCGACGAGCACCACATGATCGTCTGCACGCTCTGCTCGTGCTACCCGATCGCGCTGCTCGGCCCGTCGCCGGGCTGGTACAAGAGCGAGGCCTACCGGTCGCGCGTCGTCCGCGAGCCTCGGGCGGTGCTGCAGGAGTTCGGCCTCGAGCTGCCCGCGTCGACGCGGATCACGGTGTGGGACGCGAGCGCCGAGACGCGCTACATGGTGCTGCCGCGACGTCCCGACGACACCGGCGACGCGACCGAGCAGGAGCTCGCCGCGAGGGTCACCCGCAAGGGCCTCATCGGCACCGCCGCAGTCTGACGGTCCGCTCAGACCGCCCGCAGGGCTGGCCGCGGGTCGTGCAGCGACAGCTGGTCGGGGAAGCAGTCGCCCAGCGTCGACACCAGGGTCGCGGGCGGCCGGTGGAGCTCGAGACGGCCGGCGAAGGCGAGTTGCCGGAGCCGCAGCTGCCCGAGGATCCGGACCAGCGGCGGGGTCGACCACACCAGCCCGGACAGCTCGATGGCGAGTTCGTGACGGCCGAGGCCGCGCATGTCCCGGAGCGCGCCGGCGAGCCGCGCGGCGGACGCGTCCTCGACGACGCCCACGATCGCCATCGCGAGGAAACCGTCGCCGTAGGCGGAGAACGCGAACGCCGCCTCGCCCGCGGGGACCGGGTGCTCGGCGGCCTCGGCGGCGACGCGCGTCAAGGCGTCCCGCTGCTCGCGGAGGCTCCGGGGCTGCCGCCGAGGGTCGATCATCGATCGCTCCCGTCTCCCGCGTCGCGCGCCGGACGGCCCGCGCGTGGACGGCACGGTAGCCCGGACGGGCGGGTGACGCCGCGCGAAAACGGGCGCCGCGGCGCCTGTGTTAGCGTCCGTACCGTTGCTGTCTTCTTTTCCTCGCTGTGCTCGAGCCTCGTGGATCAGTCGATTTCGACATCACCCGGCACGACACGAGAAGAGGATTCATGTCCGACGGCACGGTCAAGTGGTTCAACTCGGAGAAGGGGTTCGGCTTCATCGCCCCTGACGACGGTGGCAAGGACATCTTCGTCCACTACTCCGCCATCGAGGGCGGTGGCTTCCGCTCCCTCGAGGAGAACCAGCGGGTCACCTTCGAGTGGAGCCAGGGCCAGAAGGGCCCGCAGGCCGACTCGGTCCGCGCTCTGTAGAACTCTCCCCGACCAGGGGTGACCTGGTCGAGCAACGCCGTCAGGGTGCGTGCTCGGCCTGCTGGCTGTGGTCCCGCGCCTCATACCCGCGGGACCACAGCTCCAGGAACGCCGTCTGGCGAGTTCGGTTAGCGTTGCTCACGATGAGCGAGCAATCGGCGTTGCGGACCGGGGCGGGGGCCGTCGCGATCACCACCGCCACCGTCCTCCCGGTGTTCCTGCTGGGCGCGTTGTCGGTGCAGATCGGCGCCGACCTCGGCTTCGACCCCGCCGCGCTGGGACTCGTCGTGTCGGCGTACTTCGGGGTGTCGGCGCTGGTGTCGCTGCCCGTCGGGAAGCTGGTCGAGAAGCTCGGGTCGCGCCTGACCAGCCGCATCGGGCTCGTCGGCGCGTCGATCGCGATGCTGCTGACCGCCGTCCTCGGGCAGAGCTTCACGTGGGTCGTGGTGCTGGTGCTCGTGGGTGCGTGGACGAACGTCATGGGCCAGCTCGCCACCAACCTCACCCTCGCCCGCGCCATGCCGCCCGGGCGCCTGGGGTTGTCGTTCGGCGTCAAGCAGGCGTGCGTGCCCCTGGCGACGCTGCTGGCGGGGCTCGCCGTCCCGGCGGTCGGGCTGACGATCGGCTGGCGCTGGGCGTACGTGATCGGCGCCGGGCTCGCGCTCGCGGCACTGGTCGTGGCGCCGCGCGGGTCGGGACGGGGCGAGCGCTCCGCCGACAGCACCGCCGAGCGCGCGACCGGCGCGCTCGCCGTGATCGGGGTCGCGGCCGGGCTGGGGGCGGCGAGCTCGACGGGCCTGAGCATCTTCCTCGTCGCCTCGGCGGTCGACTCCGGCGTCGCGCCGGGGCTCGCCGGCCTGGTCCTGACGCTGGGCAGCGTCGTCGCCGTGCTCATGCGCATGCTCCACGGCTGGCTCGCCGACCGGCGCCGCGGCGGCCACGTCGTGGTCGTCGCGGGCTGCCTGATCCTCGGCGCCGCCGGCGTCGTGCTGCTCGCGGTGCCCGGCTCGGTCGCACTCGTCGTCGGCACGATCCTCGGCTTCGGGCTCGGCTGGTCGTGGCCGGGGCTGCTGCAGTTCGCGGTGGTGCGTCTCAACCCGACCGCGCCCGCCGCGGCGACGGCGATCGTGCAGGTCGGGGTCTACGCCGGCGGGTGCCTGGGGCCGGTCGGCTTCGGCCTGATCGCGACCGGGCTGTCGTTCGCGACGGCGTGGATCGTCGCCGCGGGCGCGATGCTCGTCGCCGGGGCAGGGGTGCTCGTCGGGCGGCGGATGCTCGTGCGGCACCGGGCGGCGGCGCAGGGGCGGGCACGCGAGGGCGTCCCGGCGTCAGCCTGACCGGCGTGTCGCGCAGCGAGGATGTGGCGATCCTGGTGTCGGACGCCAGCAATGCCGCATCGCTCGCACGTCCGGTCACCAGCCCATCGTCACGCCGGCCCCGTCGTCGAACATCGGGTGCGGGAGTGCCTCGGTGCG
Organism: Actinomycetospora sp. 2LY8.5; assembly: GCF_057180585.1. Lineage (NCBI taxonomy): Bacteria > Bacillati > Actinomycetota > Actinomycetes > Pseudonocardiales > Pseudonocardiaceae > Actinomycetospora > Actinomycetospora sp. 2LY8.5. The sequence goes on along the minus strand of NZ_JBXUHE010000024.1, from coordinate 80,558 downwards.
GGGGTCGTCCGCGCCCTCGGCCACGCCCTCCCGGTAGCTGGCCAGGCTCTCGGCGACGTCGTGCGGCGAGACTCCCGAGGCCCCGAAGCTCAGGGGGCCCGCGGGCGGCGGGACGGCGCCGGGCACGAGCAGGGCGCGGGGCTCGCGCTGGGGCAGGCCCGCCGCGGTCACGCCCGCGAGGTCGGCGTGGTCGGGGGCGACCGCGGCCTCGGCGGCGGCCTGGCCCTCGTCGGCCGGCGAGGAGAAGATGCCGGGTGGGACGGGCGAGTCCGAGAGCGTCCGGAACTCGGAGAGGTCGGCGAACCACGCCGACACCTGGTCGTAGATCGGCTCGAGCGAGAACGGCGACGCCCGGTGGGCGGGGGCTCGTGGCCGCGGCACGCTGACCTCCGGCTCGTCCGCCGGGTGCAGGCGGTCGAGCAGCTCGCGGAGCTCGGCGGGGCGGTAGTCGGACAGCACGACCACGGTGATCCGGAAGCGGCGCACGCGGCGGCGGACCTCGCCGGGCAGATCGCTGTAGCGCAACCCGTCGAGCCGGCGCACCTCGTCCTGCTCGTCCTGGTCGGGCTGGTCGGGCGCCTGCACCCCGGAGCACGGGAGTTCGTCGTGGAAGAAGCGCTGCAGCGTGAGCAGCCGCTGGCCGCCGTCGAGGACCACCTCGTGACCGGTGTCGGCCGCGAGGTGGATCTCCGGGACCCACCAGTCCCGCAGGATCGTGTCGATGAAGCGTTGCTGGCGGGCCTGGTCCCACCCGCCCGGGCGGGTCGTGTCCCCGCGGGGATGGAGCTCGTGGCGTTCCAGACGGGCCACGAGCGACTCGAGCTCGAGCTCGGCGCGTTCAACGTGCACGGCGGCCACCTCCGTCCGCGGGCGGGGGCCCACGGTCCAGGGATGCGGGAGCGGGCTGGTCGATCGTCGGGGGCGGCGGCCGCTCGAGCGGTGGAGGCCGTGGCGGCGACACCGACCAGGCGATCCAGCTGATCACGACGGTGGCGGTCGTCCTGCCCGCGCCGAACCCGGCGGCGACGACGATCTTCGCGGACGGCACCGAGGACGGCGCGCCCCGCGGGGCCTCAGAGACGCTGGAGTCCATCGAGGACCCTCTCCAAAAGCTCGCGGCTCGGGCGGTCGTCCGAGGGCATGTGGATCACGACGAGGCCGCCCCGGGCCATGTCGTCGAGCACCACCCGCGTGACGCCGAGCGGCAGGTCGACCCGGGCCGACACCTCGGCCACCGAGATCGGCATGACGCACAGCCGGCAGATGGCGCGCTGCTCCTCCGGCATCGTCGTGGTCGGGAGGTCGACCGTGGACGCGGTCTGCACCAGGGTCTCGATCGCGAGCGTCACCTGGGTCCGCGTACGGCCGCCGGTGATCGTGTACGGCCGCACCCGGGGCGCGCGGTGTCCGGGTGCGATGACGTCCGGCGCCTCCTCGGGCGCCATCCCGTTCCCGGTCATGACGTCCGGGTGGTGCGCAGCTCCCGGCGCACCTCGGGGGTGAGGGCCTTCCCCACCCGCGCGGTCATGAGCGTCATCTCGTAGCCGACGAGTCCGCGGTCGCAGTCGGCCGTCGCCAGGACGACGAGACAGGAGCCGTCGCGGATCGCCATCGTCAGCACCAGGCCCTGCGCCATCTCGACGACGGTCTGGACGACCTCGCCGGCGTCGAAGCACCGGGCGGCGCCGCCGGCCAGGCTGACGAGCCCAGCCGCCACGGCGGCGAGCTGATCGGCGCGCTCGTCGGGCAGGCGGCTCGAGTGCGTGAGCAGCAACCCGTCGGCGGAGATGACGACGGCGTGGGCGACGCCGGGCACGCGCGTCACGAAGTCGTCGACCAGCCAGGCCATGCGGGCGGGGGTCTCGGTGCTCATCGTGGGCCTCCCGAGGTCGTGGCCGGCTCGCCGCTCGCCGCCGTCCCGGTGCTCATGTCGGGCACCGCGAACCCGTCGGTGTCGATCTCCTCGCGCCCCCGGTTCGCACCCTGCTGGAACTGGCTCATCCGGGCGCGCAGGGCGTCGGCGTCGACGGTCTGCCGGGGCGCGGGGATGTCGTCGGAACCCGGTTCCGGGGCGCCTCCGGGCACGAGCCCGGCACCGCGACGACGCCGGGGCAGCCCGCCGGCGGTGTGCTCGGTGGGCGGGGCCTCGGCGGCGCGGGCGGCGACGGCGTGCCAGCCCTCGTCGGCACCGGAGTCCCAGAGGGATCCGTTCCCGGTCGCCGGAGCGGGGGTCGCCGGCGCGCTCTCGTCCGAGAACCACGCCGACACCATCGCCTGGAAGATCGGCTCGTCGGGACCCGGCGCGACGGGGACCTCGTCGGTCAGCGGGTCGTCGGCGGCGACCTCGGCGGACGCCGGGACCGGGGCCCGGCTCCGTGTGTGCGTCACCAGCACGTCGGCGGGGACGTGGACGCTCGCGGTCGTGCCGTCCTCGCTGCCGGGCAGCAGCCGCGCGGTGATCCCGTGCCGGCGGGCCAGCGCGCCCACCACGAACAGGCCCATCTGTCGGGGCACCGACGAGTCGAGGAGCACGGGCTGCTCGAGGCGCGCGTTGGCGTCGCGGAGATCCTCGGCGTCCAGGCCGAGTCCGGCGTCGGCGACCTCGACGATCGCGCCGCCGTCGGGGGCGCGCGAGGCGCTGACCGAGACCGGGCTGTCGGGCGGCGAGTAGCTGGTGGCGTTGTCGAGCAGCTCGGCGAGCAGGTGGGTGAGGTCGTCGGCGGGCGCGCCCTGCACGCGCAGCCCCGGCACCTGCCCGACCTCGATGCGCTGGTAGTGCTCGACCTCGCCGACGGCGGCCCGGACGACGTCGGCGAGCAGCAGCGGCTCGGCGGACCCGCGGCCGGGCGCCGCGCCGCCCAGCACGAGCAGGTTCTCGCCGTTGCGGCGCATGCGGGTGGCGAGGTGGTCGAGCCGGAACAGGTCGGCCAGGACGTCCGGGTCCTCCTCGCGGCTCTCGAGGGTGTCGATGAGCAGGATCTGCCGCTCGACGAGTCCCTGCGAGCGGCGGGACAGGTTGACGAACAGCGCGTTGAGGTTGGTTCGCAGACGGGCCTGCTCGCCGGCGAGACGCACGGCCTCCCGGTGCACGCTGTCGAACGCCCGGGCGACCTCGCCGACCTCCTCCTCGGTGTGGATCGGCACCGGCTCGACGGCGGCTTCCGGCGGCGGCGCGTCCGGGCCCTCGCGCACCCCCTCGTCCTCGAGCTCCCGGACCGCATCGGGCAGGCGCCGTTCCGCGACGTCGAGCGCGGACCAGCGCAGGCGTCGCAGCGGCGTGATCAGTGAGCGCGCGATGACGACGGCGAGCGCCGCGGCGGCGAGCACGCCGAGCAGGACCAGGGCGATCACGACCACCGCCGTGGTGGTCGCCGACGCCACGAGCCCGTCCGCGGTGCCGCGCAGCCCGCCCTGGAGGTCGATCTCCAGCGTGCGCATCCGCTCGCGGGTGGCGCTCGCGGCGGTGTCCCAGGCCAGCGGATCGACCGCCAGCGCCGTCCCGTCCTGCAGGAGCGCGGTCTGCAGGATGCGCGTCCGCTGGTCGACCTCGGGGCCCGCGACGGTGTCGTCGAACCGCTGGACCTGCGCCGGGCTCGAGCCCGCCTCGAACTCGGCGGTGGCGGCCTCCTGCTCGGCGACCGACCCCCGCAGCGCGTCGCTCGCGCCCACCGGCAGCGTGCGGGTGATCGCGCCGACCAGCAGCAGCGCGTGCTGGACCTCGGCCTGCTCCTTGGCCCGCCCCAGCGCCGCGAGGCTCGTGGCCGGCCGGACGACCGAGGGTTCGCCGACCGCGCCGGCGATGTCGCGGGACAGGGCGAGCAGCGGATCGACCAGGCCGGTGTAGCCGGTGACGACACTGGTGGCGGGGTAGCGGGTGGCCACAGCCGTGGCGCGCAGCGCCGGCAGCGCGTCGAGGCGCGTGAGGGCGGTGGCGTAGCGGTCACGGACACCGGGGTCGAGATCGGCCGCGGCGTCGCCGGTGGCGCGGAGGGCCTCGACGGCGACGTCGGTGCGGTCCGCGGCGACGTCCAGGCCCGACCGGTCCGCAGGCCGGCCCGCGGCGACCCACGCGGCGGTCGCGCCGCGCTCCACCTGCACCTGGTCGACGAGGTCGGCGACCGTCCCGGCGAGCCGCGTGCCCGTGGCCACCTGCGCCAGCGCGGCACGGTCGTCGAGCTGGGTGCGGATCGTGACCCCGGCCAGCACCAGCACCAGCAGGATCGGGACCGCCACCACGGCGACGACCTTGGTGCGGACACGCCAGTGGCCCGGGTTCCAGACGGGCACGGTGCTCACACTGCTCCCGGTGCTCTCGGCCACGGACGATCCCCCACAGTCGCCAGGCACGGCACGGACGGTGTTCTCGAGTTGTCGCGGAACTGTTCGTTCGATGTCCGGGAAACTCGTCCAACAACGATCTGTGACGATGACGGAAGCCACGGTAGCTTCCCCGTGGCGGACACGACACCCGATCGAGACAGTTCTTCACGCGGACGCCGCACCCCGCGTCGATTTGATCGAACAATTCGTGCTCCAAGAGGGGGATGTTGTGCGCAAGTGGAGTAACAATCGCACCGCACGTCGCGGTCGCCCGATCACCGTCCGGTTACTGACGATTCTGTCCGTCCTCGTCCTTTCCGGGTGCAGCGCGCTCGGCGGGTCGAGCTCCGGGGATCAGGGTGGCGCCGATGGCGGCCCGGAGAAGCCCACGCTCCGGGTCGGCATGCTCAACATCGTCGACACGGCGTCGTTCTACCTCGCCCAAGAGCGGGGCTTCTTCCGCGACGAGGGGCTCACCGTCGAGCCGGTCGTCGCGCAGGGCGGCGCGGCGTCGATACCCGCCGTGGTGGGGGGCAGCCTCGACGTCACGTTCGGCAACTACGTGTCGTTCTTCCTCGCGCAGAATCAGGGTGTCGGGCGATTCCGTCTCATCTCGGACGGGTATCAGGCGGGGCCCAACACCTTCGTTCTCGTCGCGCGTCCCGACGGCACGGTGCGCGCCCCGCGCGATCTCGCGGGACGCCGGGTCGCGGTCAACACGTTCCGCAACATCGTCGAGCTGAATGCGCGCTCGGCACTCCAGACGAACGGGGTCGATCCGAGCACGGTGCAGTTCGTCGAGGTGCCGTTCCCGGACATGGCCGCGGCCCTCGCCGCCGGTCGGGTCGACGCCGCCGCGATGGTCGAGCCGTTCATCACCGCCACGGAGCGGAGCTCGGGCGCCGTGCCCGTCCTCGACACCGCCTCCGGCCCGACTGCGGACATCCCGCTGGGCGGCTACGGCACCACCGAGGCCTTCGCGCAGCAGAACCCGCGGACGGTCGCAGCCTTCCAGCGCGCGATGCTGCGGGGCCAGCAGGCCGCGGCCGACCGCGCCAACGTCGAGCAGGTGCTCCCGACCTACATCCGGATCGACCGGGCCACCGCCACTCTGATCAACCTCGGGACCTACCCGCAGTCGCTCGACGCCACCCGCCTGCAGCGGGTCGCCGACCTCATGCAGCAGTTCGCGCTGGTCCCGGGCCGCTTCGACGTCCAGCCGCTGCTGGTTCCGCAGTGAGCCGTGCCCTCGTCCGGGGCCTCATCGGCCTCGCGACGTTCCTCGCGATCGGGGAGGTCGTCGGCCGGATCGGCCTGGTCCCGCCGGAGCTGCTGCCGCCGACCTCGGCGGTCCTCGCCGGCCTCGTCGAGATCGTCGGCGACCCCGCGTTCCGGGCCGACGTCGTCGCGACCGTGCTCGCCTGGCTGATCGGTCTGGGCGTCGCGCTGGGGATCGCGGTGCCGGCGGGCGTCCTGCTGGGCAGCGTCCCGGGCATCCGGGCGGGAACGCGGGCTCTGGTGGAGTTCCTGCGCCCGATCCCGTCGGTCGCCCTGATCCCCCTGGCGGTCGTCCTCATCGGGCAGGGCCCCGCCAGCAAGATCGCCCTGGCCGTCTACGCGGCGGTCTGGCCGATCCTGTTCAACACCGTGCACGCCGTCACCGAGGTCGACCCGCTGCTGCGGGAGACCGCGACGGTCTTCCGGGTCGGACGGCGCCGGACCCTGCTGCGCGTCGTGCTGCCGTCGATGGCGCCCTTCGTCCTGACGGGCGTGCGCCTCGCGGCGGCGGTCGCCCTGATCCTCATCGTGTCCACCGAGCTGCTGGTGGGCGGCGGGCGGGGGATCGGCGAGTACATCGCGCAGTCCGGCACCGGCGGCGGGCGGATGGACCTGGTGCTCGCGGCGGCGATCGTCGCGGGGCTCGTCGGGCTCGCGGCCAACGCCGCGCTCACCGCCGCGGGACGCCGGTGGCTGCCGTGGAGTGCGGTCGGGTGACCGGCCAGGGAGCGCCGTGGGTGCGCTGGGGCGTGTTCGCGCTCGCCCTGGTGGTGTGGGAGCTCGCCGCCCGCGCCGCCGGGAGCGCGTTCTTCCCGCCGCCGTCGGCGATCGCGGCGGCCGGGTGGGCGATGTGGTTCTCGGGCCCGGCGGTCCTCACCGCGGGCGCCTGGGCGGACGTCGCGCCCAGCGTGGCGCGGGTCCTCGTGGGGTGGGCGGTCTCGGGCGTCATCGGCATCGCCGTGGGCCTGCTGCTGGGCCGCTCCCGGCGGGCGACCGAGTACCTCGCCCCGCTGCTCGCGTTCGCCCGCGCGCTCCCGCCGCCGGTGCTGATCCCGGTCTTCCTCGTGCTGTTCGCGGCGGGCACGCCGATGCAGCTGGCGACGATCGTGTTCGGCACGGTGTGGCCGGTCCTGCTCAACACCGCCGACGGAGCCCGCGACGTCGACCCGGTCACGATGGACACCGCGGAGGTCTACGGGGTCGTGGGCCTCCGCCGCCTGCGGCGCGTGATCCTGCCGGCGGCGGCCCCGCGGATCGTGGCGGGCCTGCGGGTGAGCCTGTCGCTGGCGCTGATCCTCATGGTGGTCTCGGAGCTGGTCGCATCCACCGACGGCCTGGGCCACCGGCTCGTCGTCGCGCAGCGGAGCTTCGACTTCACGGCGATGTGGGCGGCGATCGTCCTGCTCGGGGTCGTCGGTTACGCGCTGAACGCCGCGCTGCTCGGCGTCGAGCGCCGGGCGCTGAGCTGGAGCACGACCCAGGGATGAGAGGAGACACCGTGTCCCCGATGGTCGAGGTCACCGATCTCGCCGTGGCCTTCCGCGAGGCCGGGCACGCGACGACCGTGCTCGACGGGCTGTCCCTGCGCGTCGCGCGGGACGAGGTCGTGTGCCTGCTGGGGCCGTCGGGATGCGGCAAGTCGACGCTGCTGCGCTGCCTCGCCGGGCTCCGGCCGCCCGACCGCGGCGAGGTGCGGCTGCGCGGCGAGCTCGTGGCGGGGGTCCCGGACGGGCTCGGCGTGGTGTTCCAGGACTACGGCCGGTCGCTGCTGCCGTGGTCGACGGTCGCGCGCAACGTCGACTTCGGCCTCCCCGCCGACCTGGACCGCGCGACGCGGCGTGCCCGCACCGCACAGGCCCTGGAGGCGGTCGGCCTGGCCGACGCCGCCGCGCGCCGGCCCGGCCAGCTCTCCGGCGGCATGCAGCAGCGGGTCGCGATCGCGCGGGCGCTGGCCCGGCGCCCCGACCTCCTGCTGATGGACGAGCCGTTCGCGTCGGTCGACGCCCTGACGCGTGCCGACCTCGAGGACCTGCTCCTGCGCGTGCGGCGGGAGTACGGGATGACCGTGGTGCTCGTGACCCACGACATCGACGAGAGCATCTACCTCGCCGACCGCGTCGTCGTGCTCTCGCCGCGCCCGGCGGCCGTCGTCGCCGACCTCGTGGTCGACCTGCCGCCCGACCGCGACCAGATCACGACCCGGGGGTCGGACGCGTTCGTGCACCTGCGGGCGCGGGCGGCCTCGCTGCTGCGGGACGGGTCAGGCGCGCGGCAGGGGGACGACCTCCCCGAGGGCGGCGAGGGCCGGTCCGTCGTCGGCGTCGGTGACGATCCCGCTCACGGCGTCGAGCGGGAGCACCTCGAGCGGTGACGCCGCGCCCGTGAGCACTGTCCGATTCGTCCGATCGGCGCCGTTCGGGAACTCCTGGCCCCGGGGCATCCGTTGTCACGACGACGAAGGAGGCTCCCCCATGGGATTCCGTCTGATGCCCCGCGTCCATCCGCGACACCACCTGCGTCGCACGTTCCGGCTCGGCCCGCTGCTGCTGCACGCCGGACCGGACGGCGTGAGCTGGGGGCTCGGCGCGGGGCGCTGGTCGTGGAACGCGAAGAGCCGCCGCCACACGATCGACACCCCGGGGCCGGGCTACTGGCAGAGCAAGGGCCGCCGCTGAGGGATCACGCTGACGGACCAGACAGCACGTTCCATCGCGGCAGTGTGCTCGGGTGGGGCGGGTGGCGGAGGGTCGCCGGGCACCCGGACCAGGCCGGACGTCCTCCCCGCGACCGTCCGCGGAATCGTGACGATCTCGCGGCCGCCACCGACGCCGACCCGGGCCCGCTGTACCGGGCGTCCTCGGCGAGCGGGCCGAGGCGGCCGGCGGCGACGTCTACACCGCCGTGCCGGCCGGTGCCGACTGCTACGTGCTCTCCAGCGTGATCCACGACCGGAACGACGACGACGCCGTGACGATGCCGTGACGATCCTGCGGAGGATCCGCGAGGCGATGGACCCGGCGGGCCGGCTGCTCGTCCTCGAGACCGTGCTGCCCGAGGGCGACGAGCCGCACCTGGGCATGCTCCTCGACATCCCCATGCTCGCCCTCGTCGGCGGGCGGGAGCGCACCGAGCGCGAGTACGCCGCGCTGCACGAGCGCGCCGACCTGCGCATCGAGCGCTTCGTTCCCCACGGCGACACCGGTCGGCGTGCTGGTCGCCGCGCCCACGTGATCGGCGCTCCCGGGTACTCGACGGCGGGCCCGTCGGGGGAGCAGGGTCTGCGCCCGTGAACGACACCGACGACGCCCGCGCGCTGATCCCCGGCGCGATGGACCGTGTCACCGCCCGGGTCCACGCCGTGGGTGCCGGCATCTGGCGCGCCCCCACCCCGTGCACCGAGTGGTCGGTGCGCGACCTCGTCGCCCATCTCTGCTTCGAGCACCTGTGGGCGCCGCACGTGCTGGCGGGGACGACGATGGGCGCGGTGGGGGACCGCTACGACGGCGACCTGCTCCACGCCGACCCGCCCGGGGCCTGGGACCGCGCGGTCGCCCGGTCGCGGCCGGCCTGGGCCGCGACCGAGGGCCACGCGGCGCGGGTGCACACGTCGTTCGGGTGGATCCCGGTCCAGGAGTACGCCGAGCAGATGCTGCTCGACCTCACCGTCCACGAGTGGGACCTCGCCCGCGGCGCCGGGCTCGACGAGGAGCTCGACCCGGTCGGCGTCGACCGTGCGCTCACCTATGTCCGCCGCGACCCGGTCATGCTCACCGGGCAAGGGCTGTGGCGCCCGCCCGTCGCGCCGAGCAGCGACGAGCCCCGCGACGTGCTGCTCGCGTTGCTCGGGCGGCAGGTCCAGATGGTGCCGCTCGAACCTCCGCCGGCCCCGCCCGGCCCGCGGTCCGGCCCGACGGGCGCCCCGGCGCCGCGTCGGGCAGGTTCGGAGTCATGACGACGCCTCCCCTCTCCGTGGATGTCGATCACGACGGCCTCGCCGTGGTGACCATCGACCACCCGCCGCTGAACCTCTACGACCAGGCTCTGCACGACGCGCTGCGCGACGCCGTCGGCGAGGTGGAGAAGGTTCGCCCGCGGGCGGTGCTGGTGCGCGCCGTGGGCAAGGTCGTCAGCGGCGGGGTCGACGTCAAGCAGATCTTCAACCCGATCGCGCAGGCCGGGGACGTCGACCGCGGGACCGCCTACTTCGCCGAGCTCGTCGAGACCGGCCGGCGCCTCCACCACCTCCCGTGCCCGACGGTGTTCGCCGCGCACGGCCTCACGCTGACCTGGGCGTTCGAGGTGGCCCTGGCCTGCGACCTGATCGTCGCCTCGCCGCGGGCGTCGTTCGGGCTGGTGGAGGCCACGGTCGGGCTGACCCCGGCGATGGGCGGCACGCAGCGCCTTGCCGAGCGCGCCGGGGTCGGGCGGGCGCGGTACCTCGTGATGACCGCGGGTCGCTTCGGTGCCGAGGAGATGGAGCGCTGGGGTGTCGTCGACCGGCTGATCCCCGAGGACGGCTTCGACGACGCCGCGCGCGCGTTCGCCGCCCGGCTCGCGGCCGGTCCGACCCGGGCGCACGCGGCGACCAAGGAGATCCTGCGCCACCTCGCCGAGGGCGGGCTGGAGACCGCGAACGCCGTGACCCCGCCGACCGCCGGGGCACTGTTCGGCACCGCGGACCTGGCGGGCGCCATGACGTCGTTCGTCGAGGACGGGCACGGGAAGGCGACGTTCCGGGGGGAGTGAGGGACTCGGGCCCCGGCTGTCCGACCGAAGGGCCCCTTCGCTCGCATAGACGGGCGAGGGGCGCCCTTCGCCGGATCCGGGGCTCGCCGACCCGACGAGAATGCTTCGCGAAATCCAGCGTGCTGCTCAGCGAGGCCGGGTCCCGGCGGTCACCCCTGCTCCAGGCGCATCTGCCAGGCGTCGGTGACCAGTTCGGTCAGGCGCGGGACGTCGACCGCCTCCAGGCGCAGGAGCACGAACGGGAGCCCCTCGTAGCTCGGCGTGGAGAAGAACAGGTCGGGCTCGCCGAGCAGCAGCGCCTGCCGCTCGGCCTCGTCGCCGACGAACAGCACGGCGATGTCGGTGCGCAGGACGCGGCGCCCGCCGCTGCGGTCGGGGTACGACCAGACGAACCCGCGCCCGCGCACGCGGAAGTCGAAGCCGTCGCAGTCGATCTCCTCGACGTCGTCGAGACCGAGCGCGAGCCGGCGGACGTCGTGCACGTCGGCCACGCCCGCGAAGCTAGCAGCGCGCCCCGACACCGGAGATGCGATCGTCGGAAGACGAAGCGAAGCGGGAGCTCGACCCTTGATACAGCCGCTCGTGGCCGCCCTCGGACCCGTGCTCCGCGGCCGTGTGCTGTTCGCCGTGCCCACCCGCACCCCACGGTTCGCGCTGACCGTCGACGACGGCCCCGACCCGGCGACGACCCCGGCGCTGCTCGACGTCCTGGCCCGCCACGACGCCCGCGCCACCTTCTTCCTGCTCGGCGAGCGGGCGGCGCGGCACCCCGACCTCGTCGCCCGGGTCGCGGCGGCGGGCCACGAGCTCGGGAACCACACCTGGCGCGACGAGCCGACGTGGCGACTGCCCCTCGACGAGTTCGCGGCGAAGCTCGCGGACACCGGGCGTTCGCTGGAGGAGCACGGCCCCGTGCGGTGGTTCCGGCCCGGCTCCGGCTGGCCGACCGCGCGGCACCTCACGATCACCGAGAGCGCCGGTCTGCGCTGCGCCCTCGGGACCGCGGTGGCGATCAGCGGGGCGGGCGCCGGGACCGCGGGCTCGGCGGCGTGGCTCGACCCGGTGGTGCGCCGGGGGAGCGTGCTGGTGCTGCACGAGGGCCCCGGTCGCGCCGCCGTCCCCGACACCGTCGACGCCCTGCTCGCCCGGACCTCCGCGCGGGGCCTCACCGCCGTCACGCTCTCGGAGCTCGCCTGACCGCGGCCGGGGGCAACCTGCTCGAGCATCGGGGCCGAGCCCGACCCCGGCCGGGTCGCCGCGGCTGACGGTCGACCCGACCGGGCTACGTCGCGGGTGCGGGCACGTCGAGGACGTCGGGGACGTCCGGGCCCTGCATCGCCCTGGTCGTCGTCAGCGCCCTCGGCATCCCGCTCGCCCGCCGCGCCGGGCGCAGGAGGATACCGACCCCGGCCCAGCTCGCCGCCGCGGCGGCGACGGCGACGGTCTCGCTCCCGGCGCACGACGCGGAGCCGGTGCGGGTCTGAGCCCTCGGGAACTCAGCGGTCCTCGTCCACGAGGTGGATCGCGGCCTCCTCGGCGCTCGCCCCGGCGCCGTCGACACCCACGTCGTCGGCGAAGAAGTCCTCGCCGTCCTCGCGCAGCACCAGACGTCCCGAGCGCTCCTCGCCGACCTCGTCGTCCCACAGCTCGCCGTCGGTGTCGCTCGCGTCGCCGAGCCCGTCACCGTCGTCGTCCTCGTCGTCGTCGGGGATCTCGCGGCGCAGGCGGTCCGCGAGCGGCTCGCCCTCCTCCTCTTCCTCCTGGGTGGTGCCCCACGCGGTGGTGCCCCACGGCTGCTCGTTGGGGGAGACGCCCTCGTCGAGCGGGTCGTCGAGGTCCGGGTTGTCGAGGGACTCGGCCTCGTCGAGCTGTTCGAGCGAGGTGTCGTCGACGGTGTCGGGGTCGTCGCCGCCGAGGGAGTCGGGGGTGTCGGGCGTGGTCACGGCGCTCAGTGTGCCCTCCGCGCCGCCGCCTCAGGAGTCCGGCGGCGTCCGGTAGCGCGCGGCGTAGCGCTCCGCGGCCGCGGCGTCACGGTCCGCCGTGCGCTCGGCGCGCGTCGCGGGGCCGGTGCCCGCCGGATAGCCCGCCTTGACCAGACGGTGCTCGGCGGTCTCGTGCAGGTAGCTGACCGAGAAGATCAGGCCCATGATCGCGCCGCCGAGCGCGCACATCGTCCGCAGCCACAGCGGCCCGGGCACGAACACGATGATCGCGATGACGAACGGGGCGATCTGCACGACGGCGCGCAGCACGTGGCGCAACCACCAGGTCCGGCAGGTGGTGTCGTACAGGACCCACGACGCGCAGCGCTCGGGAAGGCCGCCGCCGTAGGCGTACCAGAGCCACTGCAGGGGGTTCGGTCGGTGCACGCGAGCCTCCTTGCTTGGTGCCCCAACGGTTTGCACACCAATAGTATGAGCACCAACCTGTGTGGAGGAGGAGTGGGATGGACGACATCGACCCGTTGGCCCTGGAGAACCAGGTCTGCTTCGCCCTCGCGGTGGCCGCGCGCACGGTGATCTCGGTGTACCGGCCGCTGCTCGAGCCGATGAACCTCACTCACCCGCAGTACCTCGTCATGCTCGCGCTCTGGGGCGAGGCGCCACTGTCGGTCACCGAGCTCAGTCGCCGTCTCGAGCTCGACCCGGGCACCCTGTCGCCGCTGCTCAAGCGCCTCGAGGCCGCCGGCTACCTGAGCCGCGAGCGCGACCGGGCCGACGAGCGCTCGCTGGCGGTACGCCTGACCCCGGCCGGTGTCGCGCTGCGCGAGCAGGCCGAGCGGATCCCGCCGGCGATCGTCGAGCGCCTCGACATGGACCTCGCCGAGCTGAAGGACCTGCACGTCTCGCTCACCGAGGTGATCGCGGCGGCCCGCCGCGCGCAGGCCGATGCTTGACAACCTCTCGGTTGAAGTCGAATGTACAACTCACTGGTTGTCTTATCGTACCAAGGAGTGGGTCGTGGCCGAGACGAAGGTTCTCCCCGTGGACGGCGCCGAGATCGCCTACGACGTCTACGGCCCGCTGCCGCCGGTCGACGGGCGTCCGGTGCTGCTGATGTTCGGTCAGCCGATGGACGCCTCCGGCTTCCGGGCCCTGGCGGCGCGCTTCCCGGACCGCACGGTCGTCGCCTACGACCCGCGCGGGCTCGGGCGCAGCACGCGCAGCGACGGCCGCACCGACAACACACCGCAGACCCAGGCCGAGGACCTGCACGCGCTGATCACGGCCCTCGGCACCGGCCCGGTCGACGCCTTCGGCAGCAGCGGGGGAGCGGTGACCGGCCTGCAGCTCGTGACCGCCCACCCCGAGGACGTCGTCACCCTCGTGGCGCACGAGCCGCCGATCACCAACGTCCTGCCCGACGCGCCGGCCGCCGACCGTGCGAGCAGGCAGTTCCGTGAGGCGTACCAGGCCAAGGGCTGGGGGCACGGCATGGCGGGGTTCATGGCCCTGGGGTCGTGGCAGGGCGAGTTCACCGACGAGTACTTCGCCCAGCCCGCGCCGGACCCGGCGATGTTCGGGATGCCGACCGAGGACGACGGCTCCCGCGACGACCCGCTGCTCTCGAACAGCTCTCTGGCCGTCACCGACTACGAGCTCGACGTCGACGCCCTGACCGCCGCGCCGACGCGGGTCGTCGTCGCGGTGGGCGAGGAGACCGGCAACACCTACACCGCGCGCACCGGGTTCGGTACGGCGAAGGCGCTCGGGCAGGAAGCCACGATCTTCCCGAGCCACCACGGCGGGTTCCTCGACGGCGAGTTCGGCTGGCCGGGCAAGCCCGACGAGTTCGCGGCGACGCTGCGCGAGGTGCTCGGCTGAGTCACCCCTCGGCGAGGCGGCGCAGCAGGCGGCCGAGCTCGGCGCGTTCGGCGTCGTCGAGCGCGGCGAACACACGGTCGGCCTCCGCCGCCCGTGCCGCGCGGACGGCGTCGCCGAGCTCGGTGCCCGCCGCGGTCACGACGACCTGGGTGGCCCGGCGGTCGTCCGGATCGGGGAGGCGCTCCACGAGGCCGCGCTCGGCGAGGGCGTCGACGACCTCGGTGGCCGAGCGCGGCGCGATGCGCAGGTGCTCGGCCAGCTCGCCCGAGCGGGTCGGCCCGTGACGCAGCAGCACCTCGAGCGCGCGCAGCTGGGACAGCGACACGCCCCAGGGGGCGAGGGCCTCGCGTGACTGGTGTCGCAGCCGGCGGGCGACCTGCCAGAACGCGTCGGCCAGCGAGCCGTCCTCCTCCACGGGGAATACCGTAGGGCGCGTGCTGTTGCAACCTCATGTTGAGGATACCTCAGCAAATCGGACATCACCTTGCCGGAGGCCCCTTGCCCCGCCCGACCGACTCCGTCCCGGAGACGAAGCGCTCCGGAGCTCGACCCCTCGACACCGAGACGCGGGCGCTCGAGGCCGAGCGGGCCCGCCACGTCTCGCTGCGGCGCATCGCGCGCCTGTTCCGCCCGCACCGCGGCCCGCTCGCGGTCGTCGTCGCCGTCATCGTCGCGTCGTCGACGGTCGGGATGGCCTCGCCGTTCCTGCTGCGCGCCGTCATCGACGACGCCCTCCCGCACCGCGATCTGGCCCTGCTCGCCTGGCTGGCCGGGGGCATGATCGGCGTCGCCGCCGTCACCTCGGTGCTCGGCGTCGTCCAGACCTGGATCTCCACCGGTGTCGGGCAGCGCGTCATGCACCGGCTGCGCACCGACGTCTTCGCCCACCTGCAGCGCCAGTCGCTGGCCTTCTTCACGCGCACCCGCACCGGCGAGGTCCAGTCGCGCATCACCAACGACATCGGCGGGATGCAGACCGTAGTCACCTCCACCGCCACCTCGATCGCCGCCAACCTCACCACCGTCGTCGCGACCGCCGTCGCGATGATCGCCCTGTCCTGGCAGCTCTCGCTCGTCACGCTGGTCGTGCTCCCGCCCGCCGTGCTCATCAGCCGCCGCGTCGCGCGCATGCGCCGCGAGCTGACCGCCCGCCGGCAGAGCGAGCTCGCCGACCTCAACGTCACCATCGAGGAGGGCCTCTCGGTCGACGCCGCCGCGCTGCACCGCACGCTCGGCACCGGACCCGCCCTCGTCGACCGGTTCACCGCCTCCTCGGCACGCCTCACCGACCTCGAGATCCGCTCCCAGCTCGCCGGGCGCTGGCGGATGGCCACGATGAGCGTGGTCTTCGCGGCGATCCCGGCGCTCATCTACCTCGGTGCCGGCCTGCCGTGGACCGTCGGCGAGCTCTCCATCGGCACGCTCGTCGCCTTCACCTCGCTGCAGGCGGGCGTCTTCCGGCCGCTGTCGGGCCTGCTCGACGTCGGCGTCCAGGTCGCGAGCTCGCTGGCGCTGTTCTCGCGGATCTTCGAGTACCAGGACCTGACCGTCGACATCGCCGACCCCGAGCACCCGGTGGAGCTGCGGGACGTGCGCGGTGACGTCCGGATCGAGGGGGTCACCTTCACCCACCCCGGCGGCGACCGCCCGGCCGTCGACGGCGTCGACCTCGCGATCCCCGCCGGGACGACCCTCGCGCTGGTCGGCGAGACCGGGTCGGGCAAGACCACGCTCGGCGCGCTGGTCGCCCGGCTCCACGACCCCGACACCGGGCGGATCACCATCGACGGCGTCGACCTGCGCGACATCCGGCTCGCCGACCTCGCAGGCGTCGTCGGCGTCGTCAGTCAGGAGACCTACCTGCTGCACACCACCGTGCGCGAGAACCTGCGCGTCGCGAAGCCCGAGGCGACCGACGCGGACATCGAGGCGGCCGCCCGCGCCGCGCGGATCCACGACACGGTCGTCTCGCTGCCCGACGGTTACGACACCGTCGTCGGCGCCCGCGGCCATCGGTTCTCCGGGGGCGAGAAGCAGCGCATCGCGATCGCCCGCACGCTCCTGCGCGACCCGCGCGTCCTCGTCCTCGACGAGGCCACGAGCGCGCTGGACACCGAGACCGAGCGCGCCGTGCAGCTCGCGCTCGACGACCTCGCGCGGCACCGCACGACGCTCACGATCGCGCACCGGCTCTCGACCGTCCGGCGCGCCGACCGCATCGCGGTGCTCGACCACGGCCGCGTCGTCGAGAGCGGGAGCCACGCCGAGCTGATCGACCGCGAGGGTCGCTACGCGGCGCTCGCCGCCTGACCGCTCCACATCGAGCGCGTGGCGTTGCGGACGTTCAACGTCAGCGACGCCACGTCGCTGACACCTGATGTCCGCAACGCCACGCGCTCGATTCCCCGGACACACGACGGCCCGCCCCGAGCAGATCGGGGCGGGCCGGGATGCAGCGCCGGGTCAGCGCCGGGTCATCGCAGGGAGCGGTCGATCCACCGGGCGTCGACACCGTTGCGGTGCTGCTCGATGCGACGCAGCCGGGTGCGGGCCTGGTGGGTCAGTCCGTCGAGGCGATCGAGGAGCTGACGCAGTTCGGCGATCTCGTTGTCGAGGGCGTTGTCGGCCTCGGACTCCGGGGTCGTCCTGGCGGTCACGGCGAACCTTCTTCGGGTCGCGGGTGGTTCGGGGAAAGCGCCGCTGGTCCGACCCGTCCGAGGTGTTCGGGATCGATCCAGTGGCGCCCCTCCGATGCTACGCCCTAGCCCGTCCGGAGTCGCATCTGGCTCGCGCACCATCCGGTGGTCAGCGGCCGGCGATCCCGTGGACGAGCTGGTCGACCAGCGTGCTCGCGAAGGCCTCGGTGAGTGGCTGGTCGGGGATCAGCAGCCGGTGGTAGCAGGCGCCCCAGAGCTGGTCGACCACGGCCTCGGCGTCCACGTCCTCGCGCACCTGCCCGCGCTCGCGGGCCCGCCCGACCGCCTCCACCGCCAGCGCGCGCCGCGGCGCCGAGTAGTTCTCCCGGTAGGCCGCGGCCAGCTCCGGATCGGTCTGGGCGGAGCCGATGAGCTCGGCGATCACCCGCCCGGCGGGCGTCTGCGTCATCAGCCGTACGAACGCCCGGACCTGCTCGGTGAGGTCTGCGGCGATGTCCCCGGTGTCGGGGAACGCGAGCGTGCTCTCGACGGTGCGGAAGTACGCCTCGAGCGCGAGCGCACCCCGGGACGGCCACCACTTGTGCAGCGTCGTCCGGCTCGCCCCCGAGATCGCGGACACCCGTTCGAACGTGAACCCGCCCATGCCCTCGGCGAGCAGCAGGTCCCCGGCGGCGGCGAGCACCTCGCCGCGGACCTCGTCCGCGGGTCGGCGGCCTCGCCCCCGCCGCCGGGTCTGCTCGTCGGTCACCGTCGTCACGCTATCCGCCGCGGGTGCAGGAGGTCGTCGAGCCCGATGCGCCGGTAGAACTCGGTGCGGACCCGGTCGCCGACGGCGTTGACGACCTCCGCGCCGTCGTCGGCCGGGTCGACGTGCACCCGGAACGGGCGCTGGCCGGCCGGGGTGTCGACCACCCGCACGATCGCTCGTGCGACCTCGGCGGGATCGGCGTCGTCGGGGGCGAGCTCGGCGAGACGGGCGCCGACCTGGTCCATCAGCCCGCCGTAGCGCTCCTCGTAGGCGGTGGCGACGGCCTCGTCCGCGGCGTGTCCGGCGTGGGCGAAGTGGTTGGTGCCGCTGGTGAACGAGCCGGGTACGACGATCGAGGTGTCGATCCCGAACCGGGCGAGCTCGGCCGCGTAGCTGACCGCGAGCGCGTCCATCCCGGCCTTGGCCGCGAAGTACGGCGCGAGGTAGGGCGGCGTGCCGCCCCGGGTGCTCGTCGACCCGACCCACAGCACGAGGCCGTGTCCCTGGGCGCGCAGGTGGGGCAGTGCGGCGCGGTTGAGTCGCTGGGTGGACACGACGTTCGTGTCGTAGACGCCGGCGAGCTGCTCGGGCGTGAACGCCTCGGTCAGGCCGAGCACCATGTGCCCGGCGTTGTGGTCGGCGACGTCGAGCTCGACGGTGCGCAGGTCCACGCCGTGCTCGGCGGCGAAGGCCGCGGCGTCGGCGACCGCTCCGGCGTTGCGGCCGGCGGTGTCGCGGACGCCCGCGTAGACGGTGTGCCCGGCCTGCGCCAGCGCGCGGGCGCTCATGGCGCCGAAGCCGGAGGAAGCGCCGCTGACGACGATGATCATGACTTCTCCTCTCAGGCCAGTCCGCCGTTGGCGAACAGCGTCTGGCCGTTGATCCAGCGTGCGGGTCCGGCGAGGAACGCGACGGCCTCGGCGATGTCACCGGGCTGTCCCAGGCGCTCGAGCGGCGGCGCCGCGGCGAGGCCCGCGACCTGCTCGTCGGTCTTGCCCTCGAGGAAGAGCGGCGTGGCCGTCGGCCCGGGGGCGACGGCGTTGACGGTGACGTCGCGGCCGCGCATCTCGCGGGCGAGCACCGGCACGAGCGCCTCGACCGCACCCTTGCTGGCGACGTAGCCGCCGTAGGTCGGGAAGGACAGCCGCGTCACCGACGTGGAGAACGTGATGATCGCTCCGCCGCCCCGCACCCGGCGGGCGGCCTGCTGGGCGACGACGACGGTGCCGCGGATGTTGGTGCGGTGCATGCGGTGCATGCGGTCGAGGTCGTCGAGGTCGAGCTCGGCGATCGGGGCCAGGGTCATGATCCCGGCGGTGTTCACGACGACGTCGATCCCGCCGAGAGCCTGCTCGACGGCGTCGAACGCGGCGGCCATCTCGTCGGGCTCGGCGACGTCGCCGCCGACGGCGATCGCGCGCCCGCCGGCGGACTCGATCGCCGCGACGACCTCCTCGGCGCGGGCCTTGTTGCCCGCGTAGTGCACGCCGACGGCCAGTCCGTCGGCGGCCAGACGCGCCGCCACCGCCCGGCCGATGCCGCCGGAGCCTCCGGTGACGAGGGCCGTGCGCGCGGTCTCGGTGCTGCTCATCGTTCCCTCCAGGGCCTAGATGTGGACGTTGTGCCCATATCGAGAGGACCACGAAGAGAACGATGTGTCCATATAAACGACTGTGACGGCGGTTACCGGTCGCCGATCGCCTCGACCCTCGCGCGGTGCGCGACGCGGGCGAGGGCCGGCGTGCGGGTCCGGCGACAGGGCAGGGCGATGAGGCCGGACGACACAGCCCACCCGCGGGTCGAGGGCGTCCCGCCAGACCCCCACGGCGGCCGCGAGGTCGATGCCGGGCTCGGGCTCGGCGCGCAGGGCGGCGAGCGCCGCGTCCAGGGGGTGATCGTCAAGGACGAGGAGGCCCCACATGCCCGCCGCGAGGGGGGTGGGGATCGGGACCGGGAGGATCGAGGCGAGGACGCGCCACCAGGGGTCCTCGCGCGCGCCACCGTGGTGCGCGCGTCGGGACACGCGAACGAGGAGGTCGTCGCCGAGGCGGTACAGGACATGGTCGGAGCCGCCGTCCATCGGGTCGGGGTCCAGCGGGGGGCCGGCCCCGTGGGGGAGCTTGCTCGTCCGATGACACGCGCGGACCGCGACGGGCGTGAGCGGGAGATCCACGGCGCCCTCGTCGCGCGGCGGGCGGAAGGAGCGTCGGCGATGGCGGCCACGCCGACGCGACCGACGGAAGAGCCAGCAGCTCAGGCGGCAGCCACCTCGAGCAGCGTCCCGCCCGTGAGCGCGACGAGCTCGTCGGCGGTCGTCGGGAACATCGAGTGCTCGTCGCCTGCGCCCGCCCAGACCGTCGGGTAGGCGGTGAGCGCGACGTCGACGAGGCACGGCAGCGGCGCCGGGTGCCCGACCGGCGCCACCCCGCCGACGCGCTGGCCGGTCGCGCGCTCGACGGTGTCGGGGTCGGCGCGCTTCACCCGTCGCTTGGCGAGGTCCAGATGCGCGGCGACGCGGCCGAGGTCGACGCGGTGCGCCCCCGACGCCAGGACGAGCACCACCCCGTCGTCGGCGGTGAAGACGAGGCTGTTGGCGACGGCGCCGACCTCGCAGCCCAGCTGCTCCGCGGCTGCGGCGGCCGAGGGGACCGGCGTCTCGAAGATGTGGATCTCGCGGGGCGAGCCGGCGTCCTCGAGCGCCCGGCGCACCGCTTCCCTGCCCGTGGTCACGAGCGGGCAGGCTAGGTCCGGCCCGCGGCGGCGGGCGACCGGGTTTCCGATCACGGGCATCGCGTGGGGAGTACCCGCAGACGACCTAACGCGCTCAGCTCGACGGAGGAGTGTCGTGGGGGCGGCGTTCCTGCAATCCTGCTGGCCATGACCACGACGGCTCCCCGCCGACCCTCCACCCCGCCGCGCGCCCGCATCCGCGACCGCGGGCAGATCGACGCGCTCGTCCTCGCCGCGCTGGCCGAGGCGCCGCGGCGGCAGGAGGAGATCGCGGAGGTCCTGCGCTCCGAGGTCGGCGACGTCCTCGACATCCCGTACTCGCGGATCGTGCCCACCCTGCACCGGCTCGTGCGCAACCGTCTGATCGTGCGCTCGAGCAACGACCCCCGCCGTTACCGGCTCACCGAGACCGGCGCGCGCTCCCTCACCGCCCGCCGCCGCGCCGCCGACGCCTTCGCGTCGTCGGTGCACCGCCTCGCCGACGGTGCCGACGGTGCCGACGGTGCCGCCGCGGGCGAGGGTCGAGCCGGATGACGACCTCAGGCCGGGGGAGCGCCCAGCTCGTCGGCGTCCTCGTCGACCTCGATGCCCAGCGGGCGCAGCGACGCCCAGGCCAGGAAGGCGGTCGCGACGACGACGAGGACGATCCCGGTCCACAGGTTGACCGCGAAGCCCGCGGCCCGGGCGAGCTGCTCGGCGCCGTCGAGCACCCCGCGGATCACGAGCACCACGCCGTAGAACCCGAGCAGGCCGCCGATCACATACCGGACGTCGAACAGCCGGGCCATCCGGCTCGTGACGGCAGGGGTGTTGTCGTTGGTCATGACGGCTCCCTCAGGCGAACAGGATGTTGAGGACGACGGTCAGGGCGAGCGCGATCCCGCCCAGCAGGATCGGGCGCCGCCACCACACGGCCTCCCGCGGCTGGCGCACGGTCGGCACGACGCCGTCGGCGCCCGCGACGCCGTAGACGATCCCCGCGAGCTGCGAGCGGGCCGGGGCCCGGCCGAACAGGGAGACCAGCACGGTGACGACCGCGTCGACGACGAACGCCGCGCCGGCCTGGTAGAAGGTCACCTCGATGTCCGAGCCGAAGGTGAGCACGCCGGCCTGGGACAGGACGAACACCGCGGTCCCGGCGACGACGCCGGACAGCAGGCCCCAGAAGCCGCCCCAGCCGGTGGTGCGCTTCCAGAACATGCCGAGGATGAACGTCGCGAAGATCGGCGCGTTGAAGATCCCGAACAGCGACTGCAGGTAGGTCATGATGTTGTTGAAGCCGGCCGCGAGGAACGCGGTGCCCACCGCGATGATCACGCCGCCCGCGGTGACCGCCCGGCCCATCGTCAGGTAGTACGCGTCGGACCGTCCGCGAGCCAGGTAGGGCTGGACGAGGTCGTAGGTGACGACGGTGTTCAGGGAGCTGACGTTGGCCGCGACGCCGGCCATGAACGAGGCGAACAGGCCGGTGACGGCCACACCGAGCACGCCCTGGGGCAGCAGCTGGCCCATCAGCGCGGGAATCGCGTCGTTGTACTCGAGCCCGCCGGTCTCGTCGTTGCCGAAGTTCGGGATGGCGACGAGCGCGACGAGCCCGGGAATGATCGTCACGGCCGGGATGAAGATCTTCGGGAACGCGGCGATGAGCGGGGTGCGCTGCGACGCCGACCGGTCCTTCGCCGAGAGCGCGCGCTGGATCTCGGCGAAGTTCGTCGTCCAGTAGCCGAAGGACAGCACGAAGCCGAGGCCCAGCACGATCCCGATCCAGTTGGCACCGATGGGATTGCTGATGTCCCCGACGCCGGTGCCCTGCCACGCGTGCAGCCCGTTCGGGCCGAGGGTCGATGCCTCGACCCGGCGCCCGAGCTCGGCGAACCCGCCGACCGAGCGGACCGCGACGATCGCCAGCGGGACCAGCCCGGCGAGGATGATGAAGAACTGCAGGACCTCGCCGTAGATCGCGCTGCCGAGGCCGCCGGCACCGATGTAGATCAGCACGACCGCGGCCGAGGCGAGGATGCCGGCCCAGAGCGGCCAGCCGAGCAGGGCCTGGAGCACGATCGCCAGCGCGTAGAGGTTCACCCCGGCGATGAGCACGCTGGCCACCGCGAACACGACGGCGTTGAGCACGTGGGTCTGGTTGTTGTAGCGCAGCTTGAGGAACTCGGGGACCGAGCGGACCTTGGAGCGGTAGTAGAAGGGCATCATCACGATGCCCAGGAAGACCATCGCCGGGATGGCGCCGATCCAGTAGTAGTGCACGGTCGCGACGCCGTACTGGGCGCCGTTGGCCGCCATGCCGATGATCTCGGTGGCGCCGAGGTTCGCCGCGACGAACGCCAGGCCCGTCACCCACGCGGGTAGCGAGCGCCCGGCGAGCAGGAAGTCGGCGCTGGTGCCGACGGCGCGTCGGGCGACGACGCCGATGCCCAGGACGACCACGAAGTAGACCGCCAGCAGCGTGTAGTCCAGCCATCCCAAGTCGAGCCGCAGCATCGCGTCTCCCTGTCGTATCCCGGCCGTGAACGTTAACGTGATGGTTCACGAGACTGATACCGGCGTGAGGTCGACGTCAAGGGGGAGGCGTAGTTGGACGAGCACGGACCGTCGACCCCGGTCGACGAGCAGGAGGTGCACGAGGAGGTCGGCGAGCTGGCGGACGGGCGCACCATCCGGTTCTTCTCCTGGTCCGAGGGGGAGGTGGACCAGTGAGCGAGCGCCGCTACGACCCCACCCACGGCGAGTGGGTCACGTTCGCGACGCACCGCCAGGACCGGACGTACAAGCCCGCGGCCGCGGCGTGCCCGCTGTGCCCGACGCGCCCCGGAGGTCCCGAGACGGAGGTCCCGCGCGAGCACTTCGACGTCGCGGTGTTCGACAACCGCTTCCCCTCGCTGTCCTCCGACCCCCCGCCGCCCGGGATCGCCGGCACCGACCTCGTCCCGGTCGAACCGGCCTACGGCCGTTGCGAGGTGGTCGTGTTCACCGACGACCACGACGCGACCCTCGCCGACGTGGGCGTCGCCCGCGTGCACCTGCTCGTCGAGGCCTGGGCGCGCCGGGTCGCCGACCTCGGCGCCGACCCCCGCGTGCGCTACGTGCTGCCCTTCGAGAACAAGGGCGAGGCGGTCGGCGTCACGCTGCACCACCCCCACGGTCAGATCTACGCCTACCCCGACGTGCCCCCGCGCCCGGCGCGCGAGCTGGCCGCCGGCCGCCGTCACCACGACGCGACGGGCCGCTGCGTGTTCTGCGACGTCGTCACGGCCGAGGCCGGCGGGCCCCGCGAGGTGGTCGTCGGCGAGCACTTCTTGGCCGGGGTGCCGCCGTGGGCCCGCTTCCCCTACGAGATCGACATCTGGTCCCGTGAGCACGTGCCCTCACTGCCGGAGCTCACCGGTGCGGCCCGCGCCGACCTCGCCCGCGTCCTCGCCCGGGTGCTCGCCGGCTACGACCGCTTCTTCGGACGCGGCGCGGGGCGGAGCCGGACCATCGAGACGTTCCGCACGTCGTACCTGCTCGGTGTCCACGCCGCGCCCACCGACGGCAGCGACCGCGACGTCGCCCACCTGCACCTGGAGATCTGTCCGCCGCACCGGGGCGGGGGCAAGCTCAAGTATCTCGCGGGCTCGGAGACGTTCGGCGGCGCGTTCCTCACCGACGTCGCTCCCGAGGTGGCTGCCGAGCGCTTGCGGGTGGCCTGCGCGGACGTCGAGGTGCCGGCGTGAGTGCGACCGCGCAGGCTTTCCGCGACGCGGTCGGCCACGACCCCGAGGGCGTGTTCGCGGCGCCGGGGAGGGTGAACCTCATCGGCGAGCACACCGACCACAACGAGGGGCACGTGCTGCCCTTCGCGATCGACCGCCACTGCCGCGTCGCCGCCGGGCGCCGCGCGGACGACGTGGTGACGGTGCGGTCGGCGCAGGAGCCCGGCGACGCGATCACGACGACGCTCGCGGCGCTGCACCGGGCCACCGGCTGGTCGGCCTATGCGCTCGGCACGCTCTGGGCGCTGCGCGAGGCCGGGCTGACCGGGGAGGACGGCTGGGACCTGGTCGTGGTCGGCGACGTGCCGCTGGGTTCGGGGCTGTCGTCGTCGGCGGCGTTGGAGTGCGCGGTGGCGCTCGCCGTCAGCGAGCTCTCCGGTGCCGGGCTCGACCGCCACACGCTGGCCCGCGCCGGGCGCCGCGCCGAGAACGACGTCGTCGGCGCGCCCGTCGGGATCATGGACCAGGCGGCGTCGCTGCTGTGCCGCGACGGGGCCGCGCTGCTGCTCGACTGCCGCACGCTCGAGGGGCAGGACGTGGCGCTCGGGCTCGACGAGGTCGGGCTGGTCACGCTCGTCGTCGACACTCGCGTGCGCCACGACCTGGCCGACGGCGGGTACGCCGACCGCCGCGCCTCGTGCGTCGCCGCGGCCGAGGCGCTCGGCGTGCCGGCGCTGCGGGACGCGACGCCGGCGATGGTGGCGCGGCTCGAGGGGACGATCCGGAAGCGCGCCCGCCACGTCGTCACCGAGGAGGCGCGCGTGCACCGGGTGGTCGAGCTGCTGCGCGCCGGACGCCCCGCCGACGTCGGCCCCGAGCTGACCGCGTCCCACGCCTCGCTGCGCGACGACTTCGAGGTCTCGGTGCCCGCACTCGACGCGGTCGTCGAGACCTCCCTGACGCACGGGGCCCTCGGCGCGCGGCTGGTGGGCGGTGGCTTCGGCGGCAGCGCGCTCGTCCTGGCGCCGGCGAGCGCGGCCGGGGAGATCGGCGAGGCGGTCGTCCGCCGGGCGGCCGACGACGGCCATCCCGAGCCCGTGGTCCGCGAGGTGCACCCCGCCGGCGGGGCGCGTCGCGAGCCGTGGGCCCCGGGCGAGCGGCACTAGGGTCGCGTGCCATGGAGGCCGAGCCGTCGGTCCGCGTGACCATCGACGACGTCGCGCGCGCGGCCGGCGTCTCCCGACAGACCGTGTCGCGGGCGATGAACGGCAAGGGCGAGATCAGCGCGGCGACCCGGCGGCGCGTGCTCGCGACGATCGAGGAGCTCGACTACCGCCCCAGCGTGTTCGCCCGCGGCATGCGCACCCAGCGGGCCGGCACCCTCGGGCTGATCCTCTCCGACATCGCCAACCCCTTCTTCCCGGCGGTCGCCCGCGGGGTGTTCGACGCCGCCGCGGCGCACGGGCTCTCGGTGGTCGTGCACAACACCGACGCCCACGCCGGGCGCGAGGCCGCGGCGGCGCGGGAGATCCTCGACCGGGGCGCCGAGGGCGTCATCGGGTTCTTCGAGGCGCTCGGCGACGAAGAGCTCGTCGAGATCCACCGGCGCCTGCCCCTGGTCGTCGCGGACCGGCGCGCCCCCGCGCCGACGGTCGCGAGCGTGTCGTCGGACTTCGCCACCGGCACCCGCCTGGCCGTCGAGCACCTGCACGGGCAGGGCCACCGGCACCTCGGGATGCTCGACGGCGCCGTCGGTGTCGACCACGTCCGCCGCCACGCGTTCGCCGCGGCGGCACCGGAGGCACCGATCGTCACCGGCCCGCCGACGATCACCGGGGGCACCGCCGCGGCCGCGCAATTGCTCGGCGAGCACCCGGAGGTCACCGCGCTCTTCGCGTTCAACGACCTCATGGCCGTCGGCGCGATCCGCGCGCTGCGCGAGCGGGGCCGGCGCGTCCCCGACGACTGCGCGGTCGTCGGCTACGACGACCTCACCCTCGCCGCCGACCTCGACCCGCCACTGACCACCGTGCACACCGACAAGTACGAGCTCGGCCGCACGCTGGTGGAGGCGCTCGACGGCGCGATCCGCGCGCGCCGCGAGGAGAACTCGGTGGACCCTCGGCACCGACTCCTGCCCGCGAAGCTCGTGGTGCGCCGCTCGGGGTGAGCGGGTAGACCGCCGCCATGGCAGCCCGGCGACCCACGCGCGTCACGATGACCGAGGGCGGACCGTTCCTGGTCGAGGGCCCGGTGGAGCTGGAGCTGCCCGACGGCACGACGGTGACCAGCGAGCGCCCGGTGGTGGCGCTGTGCGCGTGCCGGCGCACCCAGCGCTACCCGTTCTGCGACACCAGCCACCGGCGCAAGGTGCGACCGGCCGGAGCTCAGGCGGCCGACGGCACCGGGTCCGAGAGCAGCGACGACTGACCGGCCGACCAGGCCGCCATCAGCTCGTCGGCCATCCGGTCCTCGACCAGCGTCGCGGCCTGGATGCCGAGGACGACGTCGGCGGCGAGCTCCGGCTCGCGCTCGAGCAGCCCGGCGATGAGCTCGCGGCGCACCAGCTGCTCGTGCACCGCGTCGGCCTCGACGTGCTCGGCGTAGAACGCGGCGACCTCGTCGGGCAGCCCGAGCCGCTCGATCGCGGAGACCAGGCGGGCCGATCCGGGCGGTGACGTGATCTCGATGAGCGCGAACTGGCCCACCGACGCCCCGCGCCACCGGCGGTGCAGGCCGAACAGCGACATGACGTTGACCGTCGCGAGCGTCGCCGCGGGGGCCACGTCGAGGTAGGCGCCGTAGTCGGTGTCGAGCCCGAGCCCGGCCATCATCTCGGTGTACATCCGCGCGTGGACGCGGTCGGCGCGGCCCGCGCCGAACTCGTCGTGCTCGACGGTCATCAGCGAGGCCTTGGCGCGCCCGTGCACCCCGTCGAGGCGCGGGATCACCCACGCCTGGGGGTCGGCCTCCTTGAGGTGGTAGATCGAGCGGTGCGCGATGTACTCGTCGAGCTGCCAGCGCTCGCCGTCCCGGGCGAGGTGGTGCGACGGCCCGGCCCCGTCGGTCGGCTCGACGAGCAGCCCGTCGACGGCCGCCGCGACGTCGTCGCCGCCGGCGACCTCCGCGTGGACCGCGTCGAGGAACCGGTCCTCGAGGTGTCGCCGCAGGCGCAGCAGGTCCGGATCCCACTCGAGGTCGTCGGCCACGCCGTCGAACGAGCGGTAGTGCAGCTCGTAGCAGCAGTAGAGGGCGAGCTGGAGGTCGTCGCCCCAGGGGTTCGCGTCGGGGTGCGTCGGCAGGTCGGCGGACCCGGCGCGCCCGGCGAGCACGTCGAGCACGGCGGCCGAGACCGGACCGCGGGCGTGGGGCAGGGCGGGCACGGAGGCACTCCTTCACTGGCTCGGGGACGGATGCGGGCCGACGAGATCGGCGGTGGTCGGCGGTGGTGGTACCCGATCGGGTCGCCGCTCCCGCCCGATCCCGCACGTGAGATCCGCGACCCGGTGCAGCGAGCTCACGAGGGACGACGGACGGGTAACGCCTGCCCCGGGTCGACGCCGAGGTCGAGACCAGCGCGGCCGGCGCCCGCGACCCGACTCGTCATCACGAGCCGAGCCAGCCGAGCCAGCCGAGGAGCCCATGACGACCGTCGCGCCGCAGCCGCGCCCCGACACCCCCGCCCCGGGACCGGAGCCGCACCATCGCGTGTTCCGTATCCCCGGTGTCTATCCCGTGCAACGCGACACCTGGCTGCTCGCCGACGTCCTGCGTGCCGAGCTCGCCGACCACGGGTGCGGCGGGACGTCCTGCCGCGTCCTCGAGCTCGGCGCGGGCGCCGGGGCGCTGTCGGTCGTGGCCGCGCGGGTGCCGGGCACCGACGTCACCGCCGTCGACCTGTCCCGCCGTGCCCTGCTCTCCACCCGGATCAACGCCCGGCGACACGGCCGCCGGGTGCGGGTACGCCGCGGCGACCTCACCGCGCCGGTCGCGGGGGAGCGGTTCGACGTCGTCGTGTCCAACCCGCCCTACGTCCCGGCGCCGACCGACGACCTCCCCGCGCACGGGACCGCGCGTGCCTTCGACGGCGGCCGCGACGGGCGGGCCGTGCTCGACCGGGTCTGCGACGAGGCGCCGCACGTGCTCACCGAGGGCGGGCGGCTGCTCGTCGTGCACTCGGCGTTCAACGACCCGGCCCGCACCGTCGCGCGGCTGCGGGCACGGGGTCTCGCGGCCGCGGTCGTCGCCCGCCACGAGCACCCCTACGGTCCGGTGCTCACCGCCCGCAGCGAGCTGCTCTGCCGGCGCGGTCTGGCGACGCGGGACCAGCGCACCGAGGAGCTCGTCGTCGTGCGCGCCGTACGCCCGCCGGCTGCTGAGGAGACGGCGGTGCCCCACCCGATCGACGTCACCGTCCCGTCGTGAGGCTCAGCTCGAACCGTGGGAGCCCGGGGTGGCGCCCTTCTCCGGGTACGTCCCGTCCTCGCGCCTGATGGAGCCCGGGTAGGGCAGGGGGCCGGGCGGCGGCTCGACGATCCGTGCGCTCGCGACCATCACGACCACGAAGCCGAGCACCGCCAGGACCCCGTGCAGGACGTGGTCGGGGGTGTTCAGCGCGAGGAACGTCGCGTTCCCGGTGTTCACGGCGAACGCCGAGCCGAAGACGAACAGCAGCAGGTAGACGACGGCCTGCGCGCCCGCGAAGAACCGCAGGCGGGTCCGGCTCGTCAGGCACAGCGCCCCGAGCAGGGCGGTGACCAGCAGCAGGACGCTGTGTGCGGGATTGAGGCGCAACGCGAGCACCGTGTCCGGCACCTGCTCGGTGAAGCCCGCGCCCCAGCTCGTGACGAGGCCGGCGACCCCCACGGCGGCCAGAACCACCGCCTCACCCGCGACGATCGCCGTGCCGATCCGGCCGAGCAGCCCCTCGTGGGGCACGGACGGGACCGGCTCGCCCTGCTCGTCCCGGCCGGGCGGCGCGTACGGACCCGTGCCGCGGCCCTGCTGGTCGTGGTGCCGGGCGGTGCCGGCCCGATCGGGGTTCGGCGGTTCCCCGTGGCGGTTCGTCGGCTGTGTCATGACGACGGGGGTGCCCGATCGACCCCGTCGCGAGAACCGTCGCCGTCGCAGCGCACGGACCGATCCGTCCGCGGCACGAATAGTCGCCGCCGACCCCCGGGTAGCCGACGACTCTCCGCGAGCGCCGGGCACATCGCCCGTCGCCCCCGACCCGACGACGAGGAGAAGTGTGAGCACGAAGGCCGACATGATCGCCCAGTTGCGTTCGCTGCTGCAGCTGACCCAGACCGAGGTCCAGGTCGCCCGTATCCGCGTGGCGCAGGCGCGGACCGACGCCGTGCGCAAGGAGCTCACCGAGAACGCGCGCAACGCCGAACGCCGCACCGGCGAGATCACCCGCGAGCTGAGGCGTCTCGGCGGCGTCGCCGACGTCGTGTCCCCGCTGGTGGGGCGGGTCGGTGCTGTCGTCAAGGGCACCGTCGAGCAGGCCGGCCCGGTGGACGAGGCGCTGCTCGGCGACCTGACGCTCGAGCACCAGCTGCGCGACCGCGCCGTCTACCTGCGCGGTCTCGCCGAGGCCGCCAAGGACACGAGCGTGCGCAAGCTCGCCGACCGTCTCGAGCAGGCCCACAGCGCGACCATCGAGTGGCTGACCACGGTGCTGGCCGAGCACGCCCTCGGCGGCCCGGCGGCGCTCCGGCCGACGCCGGTGCAGATGGTCGTCGGCGGCGCCACCCGCGCCGTGCGTCTGCCCGTGACCTTCGCCCGCGAGCAGGTCAGCCGCTGGGCGGCGCGCCTGCAGCAGCGCGGTGATCAGGTCCGCGAGGTCGTCACCGACACCGCGGGCCGCGTCGTCCGCATCGGCGAGGACGCCCGGGACGTCGTCGTCACCGGCCGTGACGCCGCGTTGGACCGCGCCGAGCAGGTCAGCCGCCGCGAGGGCGCGACGGACGCCGCGGAGGTCCTGCACGAGGCCCGCACGCGCCTCGGCGCGCTGCACGCCTCGGAGCTGCCGATCCGCGACTACGACGGGCTCGGGGTCGGCGACGCCGTCGCGCAGATCAAGAAGCTCGACGAGGTCGAGGACCTCAACAAGGTCATCGTCTACGAAGAGGCGAACAAGAACCGCTCCGGTGTCGTCTCCGCCGCCCAGACGCGCCACGCCGCCCTGGCCCAGGAGGTCGTCGGCATCCGCTGAGCGGATCGTCGACGCACCCCGCGGGTCGTCCGGTGCGCCGGACGGCCCGCGAGCGTGTG
The DNA here is from genome assembly GCF_057180585.1 of Actinomycetospora sp. 2LY8.5. Lineage (NCBI taxonomy): Bacteria > Bacillati > Actinomycetota > Actinomycetes > Pseudonocardiales > Pseudonocardiaceae > Actinomycetospora > Actinomycetospora sp. 2LY8.5. The sequence continues at coordinate 50,272 of NZ_JBXUHE010000024.1, read as the reverse complement.
CCGTGAGGAGGTCACCGTGTCCGCGCTCCAGGTGATCACGAGCGTCGCGCAGACGCTCTCGCCGCTGCTCTACGCCGCGTTCATCGTGGTCATCTGGTTCCAGCTCCGCGCGGCCCGGGAGTCGGTGCGCGAGGTGCGACAGGAGTTCCTCGCCGGCGGACGGCCCGTGGTCGCGGTGCACGACGAGTTCGACCACGCGACACGGGCCCTGAGCCTCGCGGTCGAGAACGTCGGGCAGGGGCCCGCCAAGAACATCAGTTTCGTGTTCTCGCGTTCCATCGAGAGCTCCGACGGCGTGGAGATCTCCGGCCTGCCGCTGTTCACCATCGGGCTGACGTCGCTGTCGCCGGGCGCCCGCATCACGTGCTTCTGGGACGACCTCGACGACCAGATGACCTTCCTGCGCAAGAACGGCCTCGACGGCGAGGACTTCCAGGTCACCGTCGAGTACATCGACCTGCCCGGGGCCTGCTACTGGCACACCTGGGACATCCAGCCGGCGATCTACGAGGGCCTGCGGCCACCGTCCCGTCCCGCCCATCACGCGGACGACCAGGCCGGCGAGGCCTCCGAGCCGCCCGCGGAGCCCGCCAGGGCCACCACGCCGACGGCCGCGGCCGAGGGGACGTGAGCCGGCGGCCGCACGCCGTCCCCGGCCACGAGCCCGAGGTGGCGGGAGGTGCCACCGGCCACGGGCGTGGACGGCACCAGCGGTCGCCGCGATCGATCGAGGCCGGCGAGACCGCCGGGTGGCACCCCGTCCGTGCTCACCCGACGGCCCGCCGCTGCGGTCGCCCTCCGCAGGTCCCTCGTTCACACGCCGACGGCCGTCACGGCCGCACCCGCCTCGACGGCGTCGACCGCCTCGAACCGGCTGACCGGGCGAGGCAGCCCGAGGTGCTCCCGCAACGTCGTGCCGGTGTACTCGGTGCGGAACAGACCGCGCTCGCGCAGGAGCGGCACCACACGCTCGGCGAACAGCTCCAGGCCGCCCGGGTAGAACGGCGGCATCACGTTGAACCCGTCGGCGGCGCCGTGGGTGTACCACTCCTCGATGGTGTCCGCGACCTGCTCGGCGGTGCCGGTGAACACCCGGTGCCCGCGGGCCCCCGCGAGCCGGTGCAGCAGCCCGCGCACGGTCGGCCGTTCCCGCTCGACGATCCCGGCGATCACCTGAAGCCGGCTGCGGGCGTTGTCGGTGACGTCTCCGGCTCCGGCGAACAGCTCGTCGGGCACCGGGCCGTCCAGGGCGGACTCGGTGAGCCGGACCCCGGTGAGCCCCTCCAGCTGGCGCAGCCCGTACTCGGGCACGGTGAGCTCGTCGAACTCCCGTTCCAGGGCGTGCGCCGCCTCCTCGGTGTCGCCGATGAACGGGCTGATCCCGGGCAGGATCGCCACGTCGGTGCCGGCCCGGCCGTAGCCGGCGGCCCGGTCCTTGATGTCGCGGTAGAAGGCCTGGCCGTCGACGAGTCGCTGGTGCGCGGTGAAGATGGCCTCGGCGTACCGAGCCGCGAACGCACGGCCGTCGTTCGACGAACCCGCCTGGACCAGCACCGGGTGCCCCTGCGGCGAGCGCGGCACGGTCAGCGGCCCACGGACCCGGAACCGCGGACCGGTGTGGTCGGCGGGGTGGATCCGGTCCACGTCGGCGTAGCGTCCTGTCTCGCGGTCGAGCAGGACCGCGCCGTCCTCCCAGCCGTCCCACAGCTTGGTCACGACGTCGAGGAACTCGGTCGCCCGGGCGTAGCGCTCGGCCGGGTCCGGATGCACCTCGAGGCCGTAGTTCGCGGCGGCCACGTCCAGCGCGGTGGTGACGATGTTCCACCCCGCCCGGCCCTTGGACAGGTGGTCCACCGAGGCGAACAGCCGGGCCAGGTTGTACGGGTCGAAGTAGGTCGTCGACGCCGTCGCGATCAGCCCGATCCGGGAGGTCACGGCCGCGATCGAGGCCAGCAGCGTGATCGGGTCCAGCCCGCCGACGGTGTTGTGCGCGACGTTGGGCGTGACGGCGGGGATGTCGGCGAAGAAGATCGCGTCGAAGGCCGCGTCCTCCGCGGTGCGCGCGATCCGGTGGTAGTAGTCGGCGTCGAGCACCCGCTCCGGGGTGGTCGAGGGGTGCCGCCACGCGGCCTCGTGGTGTCCGGCCGGGTGAATGAAGGCGTTGAGGTGCAGCTCCCGGGTCATGTCAGCTCCTCCAGCGGGACAGGCGGCGCTCGATCCGCACGAGCACGTAGTTGAAGCCGACGCCGATCGCCGAGACGACCACGATGCCGGCGTACATCTCGGGGATCTCGAAGTTCACCTGCGAGGTGTTGATGAGGTAGCCGAGCCCGGCCTTGGCCCCGACCATCTCGGCGGCGAGCAGCACCAGGATCGACACCGCGCCGGCCAGCCGAATCCCGGTGAAGATGGTGGGCACCGCGGCCGGGAGGATCACCTTCTGGAACAGCCGCGGGCTCGACAGCCCGATCGAGCGGGCCGACTTGATCAGCAGCGGGTCGACGTCGCGGACCGCGCTGATCGTGTTCAGCAGGATCGGCCAGACGCAGGCGAACACGATCAGCGAGACCTTCGACAGCTCGCCGATCCCCAGGATGAGGGTGAACACCGGCAGCAGGGCCAGCGCCGCGGTGTTGCGGAAGACCTCCAGCAGCGGGTCGAGCACGTCGGCCAGCGGCCGGTACCAGGCGATCAGCAGGCCCAGCGGGACCGCGACGGCGATCGCGATGAGGAAGCCGGTCAGCGAGCGCTGCAGGCTGATCAGGACGTGCTCGATCAGTGCACCGTTGCCGAGCAGCTCGACGATGCTGACGAACACCTCGCTGAACGGCGGCAGCCAGGTGTCCTCCACCAGCCCGATCCGCGGCGCGGTCTCCCAGACGGCCAGGAAGGCCAGGATCGCGACGCTGCGCGTGGCGATCGCCCGCACCAGCCGTCCGGCCCGGACCGGTCGACGGCCGGCCGTGCCGGGCCGGCCCGGCGGTGCGGTGCCCGTCGCGGTCCCCGGGCGGGACGCCGCACCGTGGACGGTGCCGACGCTCGTGGTCGATACGGTCACCGGGCCACCTCCTCGAGCTGGTTCGCGGCGCGCACCTCGTCGTGCAGCAGCTCCCAGATCCGGCGCCGGTACCGGGCGAACTCCGGCTCCGAGCGCAGGTCGGTGCCACCGTCGGTGGGACGGTCGAGGTCGATGTCCACGTCCTCCTTGATCCGGCCCGGGCGGGAGGTCATGATCGCCACCCGTTGGCCCAGGTACACGGCCTCGTCGATGCCGTGGGTGATGAAGACGACCGTGGTGCCGGTGCGCCGCCAGATGCGCAGCAGCTCGTCCTGCAGGCCCTCGCGGGTCTGCGCGTCGAGTGCCGCGAACGGCTCGTCCATGAGCAGGACCTCGGGCTCGTAGGCCAGGCTGCGGGCGATCGCGACCCGCTGCTTCATCCCGCCGGAGAGCTCGTGCGGGTAGCGCTGCTCGAACCCGCGGAGCCCGACCAGGTCGAGCGTCTCGCGGGCGACACGACCCCGCTCGCGGCGGCCGAGCCCCTTGGCCTCGAGGGTGAACTCGACGTTGCCCAGGGCCGTGCGCCAGGGGAAGAGGGCGTACTGCTGGAACACGACCCCGCGGTCCAGGCCTGGCCCCGTCACCGGTCGGCCGTCCAGGAGGACCTCGCCGTCGGTGGCCGGGCTCAGGCCGGCGATCAGGTCGAGCAGGGTCGACTTGCCGCACCCGCTGGGCCCGACGAGGACGACGAACTCGCCGGCGGCGACGTCGAGCGTCACGCCCTCGAGCGCGGTGAAGGACTCTCCCCGGTCACGGGTCGGGAAGGTGCGGGTCACCCCGCGGAGGCTGATCGAGGTGCTCATCCGGCCGCTCCGCCCCCGGCACCGGCCGGGGTCTGCCCGTCGCGGTAGCCGTTGAACCGGTTGGTGTAGAGCGACGGGATGTCGAGCTCGCCGGGGATCGCGCCGCTCTCGCGCAGCCACGGCGCCCACTGCGCGAAGTCGGCGTCGCTGATCACACCACCGCGCGCGGGGACGCCGGTGCTCTTCCAGTACCGCAGGTTCTCGGTGCTCTCGTTGCGCCCCCGCTGCTGGATGATCTCGGTGTACTTCGCGATCACCTGCTCACGCGGGGTGGCCTTGGTCCATTCGATCGCCCGGCCGATCCCGGTCACGAGGATCTCGGTCGACCTCGGGTTGTCCTCCAGGAAGTCGTTGCGGATCACGAGCTGACCGCTGTTGGACTCGCCCAGCAGGTCGAGGTCGCGGAACACCGGACGCAAGCCGCCGACGGCGACGGCCCGGTCCTGCAGCACCCCGCCGAGCGAGCCGACGTCGATCTGGCCGCGGCGCAGGCTCTCCTCGGTGCTGATCGGCGGGACGACCACCAGCTCGACCTGCTCGATCTCCGGCGGGGTGAGACCGTTCTGCTCGAGCCAGGTGTCGAGCACGGCCTCGGCGTGCGCGCCGGCGGTGTTGACGCCGACCTTCTTGCCGATGAAGTCGCGCGCGGTGCGGATCGGGCTGTCCTCGGGCACGTAGTAACCGTTGAAGGTCTGCTGGTCGACCCCGTAGTAGTTGATCACCGCGGTGACCGGCGCCCCGGAGTTGATGAGCTTGGCGACCGCGCCGCCGTGCGCGCCGCCGAAGTCGACCTGGCCGGTCGCGGCGGACTGGATGTCCTGGGGGCCGCTCGTGGTGTTGCCGACCCACTCCAGGCGCACCGGGTCGAGGTAGCCGAGGTTCTGGGCCAGCTCGGCGAGCGTGACCGCGTTCGGGCTGCCCTGGTAGCGGACGGTCAGGACCTCGGGGCCGCCCTCGGGAGCGGCCTCGGTGCTGCCGCAACCGACGAGGACCAGGGCGGCGAGGGCGAGCGCGGCGAGCGCCCGACGGGGGCGGGCCCGTGGTGCCGAGGGACGTCGGCGGCGGGAGGGCAGGAGGGTGGGCACGGTGAACCTACTTCGACGGGTGACGGGGTGGGGACGGAGAGGGTGGGCGTGCGCCGGGACGCACGCCCACCCGAGGACGACGGGCCGGACCGTCAGTCCGCGAGGACGACCTCGGTCGGGGCCGCGGTGAACGGCCTGCCGGCGAGCAGGTCGGACTCGCGGTCGTCCGGCCCGACCGGGACGTCACCGACGAGCGTGATGCGGTGGAGGGTCCGCTCGACCTCGAGGTGGTCGAGGTCGGTCGGCGCCAGGTGCGCGGTGGCCCGGTTGTCCCAGAACGCGACGCTGCCGGGCTCCCACCGGAACCGAACGGTGTACTCGGGGCGGGCGAGCTCGGCGTAGAGCAGGTCGAGCACCGCGCGCGACTCCCGCGGCGCCAGCCCGACGATGTGGCTGGTGAAGCCCGGGTTGACGAACAGCCCTCGCTCGCCGGTGACCGGGTGTACCCGGACCACCGGGTGCTCGGCGACCAGCAGGTTGTCCTCCACCCGCCGGCGGTAGCGGTCGCCGGTCGGGCCCTCCGCACCGCCGAAGCGGTGGACGGCCCGCAGCCCGTCCACGAACGCGCGGACCGGCGCGGAGAGCCCTTCGTAGGCGGCCACGAGGTTCGTCCAGGTCGTGTCGCCGCCGAACTCGGGCACCACCTCCGCCCGCAGGATCGAGGCGGCGGGCGGGTTCACCGACGCCGTGACATCGGTGTGCCACCCCGAGTAGTAGCTGTAGCGGCGGCGCTGCTCCGCGCGGAAGTCCTCGCCGTACTTGACGGCGTAGCGCCTCGGGTCGATGGTCAGGATCTCGGGCTGCTCGTCCGGCGCTGCCTCCTCGTGGGGATGGGCATGGGTGAGCTCGCCGAACTGGCGCCCGAAGGCCACCTGGGCTGCGTGGTCCAGTTGCTGGTCGCGGAAGAACAGCACCTTGTACCGGTGCAGCGCCTCGGTCAGCGCGGCGACGGCCTCGTCGCCGAGCGGGCGGGCCAGGTCGACCCCGGAGACGTCGGCCCCGATGTGCCCGGCCACCCGCCGGACGACCGGGCTCTGGGACGGGATGGATCCCGGGGCCTCGTCGCTCGCGGTCCCCACCGCGGCGCTCACGCCTGCGCTCCCGTCGCGTGGAACGCCGCACCGGAGATCGACACCGACGGCCGGCCGTCGACGCCCACGGGGACGTCGCCCTCGATCGTCGTGCGGTAGAGCACCCGGGTGACGTCGAGGTGGTCGAGGTCGGTCGGGGCCAGGTGGGCGGTGACCCGGTTGTCCCAGAACCCGACGCTGTCCGGCTGCCAGGAGAACCGCACCGTGTAGGCGGGGTTGGTGATCTCCTCGAAGAGCAGGTCGAGGATGCGGTCGCTCTGGGTGCTGCTCAGGCCCAGGATGCGGCTCGTGAAGCCGGGCGAGACGAACAGCGCCCGCTCCCCGGTCTCCGGGTGCACCCGCACCACGGGGTGCTCGGAGACGATCGGGGTCTCGGTGACCAGCCGCTCGGACTCGCTGCCGCTCTCCCAGCGCGGGGCGCGGCCGCCGAAGCGGTGCTCCGCGCGCAGCCCCTCGAGGAAGCGTTGCAGCGACTCCGGGAGCCCCTCGTAGGCGGCGACGAGGTTCGTCCAGGTGGTGTCGCCGCCGTACTCCGGCACGATCTCGGAGCGGAGCACGGTCGCCGCCGGCGGGTTCACGAGCGCCGCCACGTCGGTGTGCCAGAAGTTGGCGTAGCTGTAGCGCTTGGTCCCCGCACGCGCCGCGTAGAGGCGGCTGTCGACGGCGAGGATCTCCGGGTGGGTGTGGCCGGCGTCGCCGTTGTCGTAGCGGTACGGATGCGCCGGGGTCACCTTCCCGAAGCGGGCGGTGAACGCGATCTGCTGGTCGTGGTCGATGGGCTGGTCCCGGAAGAAGACGACCTTGTGACGCAGCAGCGCGGCGCGGATGCCGGCGACCGTGACGTCGTCGAGATCCTGCCGCAGGTCGACGCCGTGGATCTCGGCCCCGATGTGGCCGGCGACCGGACGGACCTCGAGCGTGGCCGCCGGTGGCCGCACTTCGGTGGTGGTCATGATGCTCCCTTGACAAAAGTCGAGAATGGCAGCGGAAAGCAACCCCGGAAATCGGGGCGCGGGCACGACTACAGGGCGACGACGGCCCGTCCGGATTTCTCGGCGGGCGGCGTCCTCGACCGGGATCCCCAGCTCGACGACGGCGTTCGACCTGCGGAGACGCCGGTCCGAACGGGCTGAGGGGTGAGCGGGCGGTTCAGTGGCGACGACAGCCGCGACCGCAACGACATGCGGTGCTGCTCTTGCGACGACCTGTCATGCTCACATCTCGATCCTGCGTCGAGGCCATCATGGTGTCAATTTTGCAATCTCGGTAATTAAGCCGACGAGGAATGCGGGAACCTGGCCGGGGGCAGATCCAGCGGTTGGGCGTAGACGGAGTCCAGCACCGTCGCGCCGCCGGCCATGGCGAGCAGGTCCGGGCCGAAGCTCCCGGGTACCACGACGTCCTCCGGCACGGCGCAGGAGTGCGAGCGCTGCGCCACCTCGTCGTGGAGATCGGCCAGCAGCAGGGCGGCGATCCCCGGTGCGACGGCCATCCCGGCCTCGTGCACCACGAGGACGTCCGGGTTGACGAGGTCGAGCAGGATCGCGGCGGCCCGGCCGACCCGGCGCAGCCGCTCCCGGAACAGGGCGACGGCCGCGGCGTCGCCGTCCTGCGCGGCCATGACGAGGGCGTCGAACGAGGGCTGCGACACGATGCCGGCGGCCGCCGCCCGTTCGCCCATCGCGCGGTCCGAGATGGTCGCCTGCAGGCACCCGCTCCGCCCGCAGCCGCACCGGACCCCCGGGTCCCCGAGCGGCAGGTGCGCGATCTCGCCGGCGGTCGAGCCGGGCCCGTGATGCACCGCACCGGCGGTGGACAGGGCGGCGTCGACCATGTTGCCGACGAACAGGGTGAGGGCGCTGCGCCGGGCCCGGTTGCGCGCCGCCCCGAACAGCAGCTCGGCTCGGGTGAGGGAGTGGGCGTGGTTCTCGGTGACGACCGGGACCCCGAGCCGGTCCGCGACGAGCCGCGCGGCGGGGACGTCGCGCCAGCCGAGCTGGTTGTGGAACACGATGTCACCGGAGGCGTGGTCGACCCGCCCGCCGCAGGCCAGCCCGACACCGAGCAGCTCACGGTCCGCGCCCGCCGTCGCGAGCAAGGTGGCCAGGCGATCCGCGGCCCGGCGCAGCACCTCGGTGGCGTCGGCGCTCCGGTGCGGCAGGACCTCCCGGGCGAGCACGCGCCCCCGCAGGTCGGTGAGCGAGACCGTGCTGCACGGCACGGCGACGTGCAAGCCCGCGGCGACGTGGTGCCGGTCGTCGATGTCCACCGGTTCGTGCGGTCGGCCGAGGCCGGGCGCCGGTGCCCGCACGGGCAGCTCGCGGACCAACCGACGGGCGGCGAGGTCCTGGTAGAGGCGGGTGACGGCGGCGGCGCTGAGCCCGGTCCGGCGGGCGATGGTGCTCCGGGCCACCGGCCCGTCGGTCAGGATGCAGCGCAGCACCGTCGAGGCGCTCGTGCCCCGCCGCCGTGTCGGGCCGGCGGGCTCCGGAACCCTGGCGGAGGGGAGTGCGGTCGTCAGGGGTCGCAGCGCAGGCATGGCGGGGTCTCCCGGGACGCGATGTGGTGAGCGGGGCGGCACGCACGGCCGGGACCACTCACCGCCACGGCGGGAGGACGAGACCCTAGCCGCGCGATCCACACAGCGCGCTCGCCTGCCGACGCAGGTCGACGTGGCGGCGCGCACGGAGCGTCGAGGACTGGGACATCGCCGTCATCGTGGCAAACCCGTTCGGGGTGCACCAGTGAAGACCCTCACACCCGGGGCGGGCCCTCCCGCCGCGGCGGGGCTCAGCCCTTGACCGCGCCGACGATCGCGGCGATCAGCAGGACCAGGGCGAGCACCAGCACCAGCACCGGCGACAGCACGGCGAGCAGGATCAGCAGGAGCGCGAGCAGCACCTTGGTCGTCGTGCTCATCGCCCCGACCGCGCCCTTGATGCCCGCCCACACCGGGTTCTTACCCTGCAGGGCCGCGAGCCCGGCGTTCAGAGCCGCGTTGCCCCCGACCCCTCCGGGCAGGTTGCCCTTCACGGCGTCGGCCGCCATGTCCCCGAGCCGGTCGGCCATCTCGTCGACCCTCGCCGCGGCGGCCGCGGCGAGCCGGTCGACCGCGGTCACGGCGATCGCCCGGAGACGGTCCGACGCGGACAGTGGTCCCGCCGGCGTGTCCGGGACCGCGGACGGCCGCGGGGGTGCCGGGCCGCCGTCGGCCACGGGATCGAACGCGGCCGCAGCCGTCATGGGTGGCTCCTCGGTGAGGTGATCGGCGTCCCCGGGTTGGACCGCCGGCTGGGGGTCAGCCCTGGGCCCGCCGGGCCAGCGCCAGCCCGTCGCGCATACCCTCGGCGTACGAGCGGGTCTCGCGCTCCTCGACGGTGGGCTCCTCGGCGGGCTCGCTCTCGACGAGGGTGGTCAGCACCGCCTCGACGTCCTCGATCTTCCCGGCCTCGACCAGCTGGTGCAGGCCCGCCACCACCTCGTCGGTCCGGTCCCGCTTGTCCTGCCTGTTCGCCACGGCGGACTCCCTTCGTCGAGGTCGGAGCGCCCGGTTGCGCACACCTCATCAGGCGGGTGCCCGATTCAGAAGGTCCGCCACGGCGTTGGCGTCCGATGGCGGGGCGTGTTCGGCCGTTCGCGGTCGGTGATGCTGCCGGCCGGGTCAGGCGATCAGTAGTTCTGCACGTGCTGGAACCCGAAACGCCCCTTGATGCACAGGTGCCCGTGGGTCACGGAGTGGTCGGCCGGGCTCGTCACATTGACGATCTCGTTCTGCTGGACGTGCAGCTCGAGGTTGCACCCGACCCCGCAGAACGAGCAGATCGTCGTCGTCACGGTCTCGTCCTCGGGGTGCCAGTCGTCGGCCTCGCGCAGGTCGTGCTCGCGGCGCGACACCAGCGCGCCGGTGGGGCAGACGCCGATGCAGTTGCCGCAGTAGACGCACGCCGAGTCGGGCAGCGGGGCGTCGAACTCGGTGGCGATGCGGGCGTCGAACCCGCGCCCGGCCGCGGCGATCGCGAAGGTGAACTGCGCGTCCGTGCCGCAGGCGTTGACGCACTTGTAGCACATGATGCAGCGCGAGTAGTCCCGCACGTAGAGATCGTTGTCGATCTTGACGGGCTGCGCGACCGTGGCCGCCGTGGCCCCGTCCGGGGCGTGGTGGTGTCCCGCGTGGCGGCGGTCGCGCTCGCCCGCCGCGGCCGGTGGCGCGGGCGGGCCGTAGCGCGCGGCGTCCACGCCGTACTCGCGGATCCAGCGCTGGACGTCGGCGCTCGCGCGGTCCATGTCCACCGACGAGGTCAGCAGCTCGAGCACCATGCGACGGCTGTGGCGGACCTTCTCGGTGTCGGTCTTGACCTCCATCCCGTCCTCGCACTTCCGCGCGCAGGACGGGACGAGCGTGCGCGAGCCCTCGACCTCCACCACGCAGACCCGGCACGCGTTGATCGGGTCCATGTTCGGCGCCCAGCACAACGTCGGGGTGTCGGCCTGCTCCCGGGTGCCCTCGTCGTGCAGCGCGTCGAGGATCGTCGAGCCCTCGGGCACGCGGACCTCGCGGCCGTCGAGGCTCAGCGTGACCCGTCGGCGGATCGGGCCGAGCATCACCGGGCCGCTGCTCAGACGCTCCTCGGTACCGCGGGCGGCGGCCGCGGGGTCGATCACCGTCGGCCCCACCGGCGACGGGACCTGCGTGTCGCCGTCGGTGCGCTCGCCCGGGGGCGGGCCGGTCTCCTCGGTGACGGTGCCGACGGCTGTCGTGACCGAAGCGCCGCCCGCCGCCTCGGTGGGTCCGTCGACCGGCTCGTCGGCGGGGGCGGCGGAGCCCCCGCCCGGCCCGGCCGGTCCCTTGCCGGTGGTGGTCATGGCGAGGGCACCTTCCCCGTATCGGCGTGCTGGCCGTTTCGGCGCGATCCCCTGTCGGCGTGCTCCCCCTGTCGGGGCCTGTCCAGCAGGCCGAGCTGCAGGGCGGAGGTCACCGCGGCGGGCGCGGTCTGACCGAGCCCGCAGATCGAGGCGTCGCGCATGACGCGCGCGAGGTCGTCGAGCAGGGCGATCTCGGTCTCGCGCGAGCCGATCGGGGCCGAGTCCGAGAGGCGCTCGAGGCGGGCCAGCGCCTCCTCCTGGCGCACCGTCCCGACGCGGCACGGCACGCACTGCCCGCACGACTCGTCGCGGAAGAACGCCGCGATCCGTCGCAGCGTGCCGGTGAGGTCCGCGTGCTGGTCGAACACGAGGACGACGCCGGAGCCGACGGTCGCGCCGATGTCGCGCGTGCCCTCGAGGGTCAACGGGACGTCGAGGTTCTCCTCCATGACGAACCCGCCCGCGGCCCCGCCGAGCAGCACCGTGCGCAGCTCGCCGCGCACGCCGCCGGCGAGGTCGAGCAGGGCGCGCAGCGTCGTGCCGAAGCCGACCTCGTAGACCCCCGGCGCGCCCACGGCGCCGGACAGGCAGAACAGTTTGGTGCCCGTCGAGCGCCCGCCCCCGATCTCGGCGAACGCCTGGCCGCCGATGTCCAGCACGCCGAGGACGTTGTAGAGCGTCTCCACGTTGTTGATCGCGGTCGGCTTGCCGAACAGGCCGACGACGCTCGGGAACGGCGGCTTGTTGCGCGGCTCGCCGCGGAAGCCCTCGATCGATTCGAGCAGCGCGGTCTCCTCGCCGCAGATGTAGGCGCCGGCGCCGCGGCGCAGCTCGATGTCGAAGGCGAAGCCGCCACCGTCGACACCGCCCATGACGTCCTCGCCGAGGTAGCCCCGGGCGCGGGCGGCCTCGATCGCGGCCTGCAGCCGGCGCGTGGCCAGCGGGTACTCGCCGCGGATGTAGAGGTAGCCGGTGCGGGCGCCGGTGACGTAGCCGGCGATCGTCATGGCCTCGACCAGCCCGAACGGGTCGCTCTCCATGAGCACGCGGTCCTTGAACGTGCCGGGCTCGGACTCGTCGGCGTTGCACACGAGGTAGTGCGGGCGCTCGGGAGCGCCCGCGACGCCCTTCCACTTCACGCCGGTGGGGAAGGCGGCGCCGCCGCGGCCGGTGAGCGAGGAGTCCTCGAGCTCGGTGATCACCCGCGTCGGGCCGAGCGAGACCGCGCGGCGCAGCGCCGAGTAGCCGCCGTGGGCGCGGTAGTCGTCGAGGCTCTCCGGGTCGACGACGCCGACGCGGCGCAGGAGGCGCAGGGGGGAACCGTCGGGGAGGTGACCGCCCCGCCCGGTCTGCGGCGCGCTGACCCGCGTGTCGGCGAAGGTCCTGTCGGCGTCCTCCGATGCGGTCGGGTGGTCGGTGCGCGCGACGGCGAGCACCGCGTCCGGGGTGGCGGGGGCCTGGCTGAGGTCGGGCTCGCCGGCGCGCTGGTGCATCACCGCGGGCGCCCGCTCGCACAGGCCGAGGCAGGGGCTGCGCACCCAGCACGCCTGCTCGCCCCCGTCGTGGTGACCGCCCTGCGGGCCGAGCGCGTCGGTCAGCGCCGTCGCGATCTCCTCGCCGCCGTGCGGACCGCACGCCACGTCGTCGCAGACGTGCACCACCCGCGGCGCCTGCGGCTCGACCGAGAACATCGCGTAGAACGTCGCCACCCCGTAGATCTCCGCCGGGGGCACCGACAGCGTCCGCGCGACGTGGTTGAGCGCGCCCTCGGAGATCCAGCCGACGGCGTCGTGGACCGCGTGCAGCACGGGCAGCAGCAGGTGCCGCCGCGCCCGGGCGTCGTGCCCCGCGTGGTGGGAGCGCGTCGGGCGGTCGTCCCAGGTCGACGGGGCGACCAGGCGGCCGAACGCCGCGTCGATCGTGTCCCGCTCGAGCGCGCTGGGCTCGGCCTGCGAGAGGTGCAGATCCATCCGTCAGCTTCCTGCCACCGGCAGCGGGCGGCTCGCCTCGTCGATGTGTCCGGCTGCGCTGCGCCCCGCCTCCGCGATCTTCTCCACCCGGACCGCGGTCGCCTTGAACTCCGAGGTCCCCGACTTCGGGTCCCAGGCGTCGTTGGTCAGGACGTTGACGTCGACCTCCTCGGTGAAGTGCGGCGTGAAGGACGCGAGGCCCGGGCGCAGCGACGGGTCCACGGCGATCGGCGCCTCGACCGACCCGCGCCGCGAGACCACCCGCACGCGCTCGCCGTCGGCGATGCCGAGGCGCTCGGCGTCCCGGGCGTCGATGCGCAGCGACTCGCGGCGGCGCAGCGGCGAGGAGTAGCCCCCGGTCTGCACGCCGGAGTTGTAGGCGTCGAGCACCCGCACCGTGGTCAGGCGGATCGGGAACTCGTCGTCGAGGGCGTCGACGGGCGCGACGTGCTCGACGGGCGTGAACGGCGCGGGACGGCCCCGCTCCTCGGCGGTGTCGGCCCACAGCCGGGCGTGCATCAGCGGCGTGCCGGGATGGTCCAGCGACGGGCACGGCCACTGGATGCCGCCGAGCTCGTCGAGCCGGGCGTAGCTCATGCCGGCGTGCCAGTTGAGCGACACCGAGCGCAGCTCGTCCCAGACCTCCTCGGCCGTGGGCTCGCCCCAGTCGTGCCCGAGCGCGGTGGCCAGGGCGTAGATGATGTGGGTGTCCGGCCGGGCCTGCCCCGGCGGGTCGATCGCCTTGCGGACGCGCTGGACGCGCCGCTCGGAGTTCGTGACCGTGCCCTCGTACTCGCACCAGTCGGCCGTCGCCGGGAACACGACGTCGGCGAGCTCGGCGGTGGCCGTGCGGAAGATGTCCTGCACGATCAGGCAGTCGAGGCCCTCGAGCATGTGGCGCGCGTGGGTCGCGTTCGCCTCGGACTCGGCGGGGTTCTCCCCGATGCAGTAGAGCGCGCGCAGCTCGCCGCGCTCCATCGCCTCGAACATCTGTGAGAGGTGCATGCCCGGTTCGGCCTTGAGGGTCACCGGGTGCTCGGGCGTCGACCAGGCCGTCTCGAAGCGGTGGCGGGCCTCGTCGTCGCCGAGGTCGTAGCCGCCGGGCAGCTTGGCGGGGATCGAGCCCATGTCGCCGCCGCCCTGCACGTTGTTCTGGCCGCGCAGCGGTACCAGCCCCGAGCCGTAGCGCCCGACGTGCCCGGTGAGCAGCGCGAGGTTGATCAGCGCGAACACGTAGTCGGCGGCGTTGTGGTGCTCGGTGATGCCCAGCGTCCAGCAGATCTGGGCGCGGTCGGCCCGCGCGTAGGCGTGCGCGAGCTCGCGGATCGTCGCGGCCGGGACGCCGGTGATCTCCTCGCCGCGCTCGAGGGTGTAGGGCTCGACCGTGGCGGCGTAGTCGTCGAACCCGGAGGTGGCGCGGTCGACGAACGCGTGGTTCACCAGGCCCGCGTGGATGATCTCGCGGCCGATGGCGTTGGCCAGCGCGATGTCCGTGCCGACGTCGAGTCCCAGCCAGGCGTCGGCCCAGTGGGCGGTCGAGGTGTGGCGCGGGTCGACCGAGTACATCCGGGCGCCGTTGCGCAGGCCCTGCAGCACGTGGTGGAAGAAGATCGGGTGGGTCTCACGCGCGTTGGAGCCCCACAGCACGAGCAGGTCGGCGTGTTCCGCCTCCACGTAGGCGGAGGTGCCGCCGCCGGCACCGAACACCGTCGTCAGACCGACGACGCTGGGAGCGTGTCAAGTGCGGTTGCAGCTGTCGACGTTGTTGCTGCCCATCACCACCCGCGAGAACTTCTGCGCGGCGTAGTTCATCTCGTTGGTGGCCTTCGAACAGCTGAACATCCCGTACGCGTCGGGTGACACGCCGCGCAGGCCCGCGGCAGCTCGTTCGAGCGCCTCGTCCCACGTCGCCGGCCGCAGCTCGCCGTTCGCACGGACCAGGGGCTCGGTCAGACGGACGTGACGTGGCTTGCGCATGATCGGACCTCCCGCCGCTGTTACCGCGACCACCACTGTAGGTGTCGTTGCGATGCCCGTCACACGCGCACTTTCGCTGAGTGAAACCCGGTTTCCTTGCGGTGTCCCGTTCGCCTGTTTGGGGGGTGAGTCGAGCCGGCGAAGGCGGTGAGGAGTCGCTGCGCGCCGACAAGGAGGCGACGTCGTCGCGAACCTCGACGGCCTCTCGGCGACCGACCTCGGCGAGGTCGACGCCTACGAGCGGCGCACGACGAACCGCAAGACGGTCCTGGACCGGATCCGGTCGTTGCGCTGACGCGGACCGGCCCGGGCGCGTCACGTTTCGTCCCCGGGCCGGGCCGTCAAGGCCTCGGGCATGACCGAACAGCCTCCTCCCCAGGAGCAGAACTGGCCCGGCCGCACCGGGGCCATGGATCCCGAGCCGAACGACGAGATGACCGGCTACGTCGGCCGTGACCTGCTCGGCGGTCGCAAGGCGCTGATCACCGGTGGCGACTCCGGCATCGGGCGCGCCGTCGCCGTCGCGTTCGCCGAGGAGGGCGCCGACGTCGCCATCAGCTATCTCTCCGAGGGCACGGAGGACGGGGACGCCACGCACACGCGGAAGCTGGTGGAGTCCCGCGGCCGCCGCTGCGTCCTGCTCCCCGGCGACATCGCCGACCGCGACCACTGCGCTCGCATGGTGGAGCGTGCGGTCGGCGAGCTCGGCGGGCTGGACCTGCTCGTCAACAACGCCGCGACCCAGACGCCGGTCAGCGGGCCCGAGGAGCTCTCCGACGAGCAGTGGGACCGCACCTTCGCGACCAACGTGTCCAGTGTCTTCTGGATCACCAAGGATGCCCTGCCCCACCTCGGTGCGGGCTCCGCGATCATCAACACCGGGTCGGTGAACGGCCTGCGCGGCAACAAGGCGCTGCTCGACTACTCCGCGGCCAAGGGCGCGGTGCACGCGCTGACCATGTCGCTGGCCCAACAGCTGTTGCCGCGCGGCATCCGGGTCAACTGCGTCGCCCCGGGGCCGGTGTGGACGCCGCTGATCCCGGCGACCATGCCCGCGGAGAAGGTCGACTCGTTCGGCGCGCAGGCGCCCATCGGCCGGCCCGCGACGCCCGACGAGATCGCGCCGTCGTACGTGTTCTTCGCGGCTGACCGGCTGTCGTCGTACTACAGCGGCGAGGTGCTCGCCCCGACCGGCGGCGAGACGCACCCCGGCTGAGGTGGGCTGCGCCCATGTGAGCAGAAACCGGTGCTATGACACCGGTTTCTCCTCACATGGGCGCAGCCCACACGCGGGTAGCCGACCGCATGAAGGTCGTCTACGTGTCCTACCCGCCCTCGGATGCCGCCGCGAACGCGGTCCCGGCCAGCGCCGACCAGGCGCTGGGCCTGCCTGAGTATCTCGCCGCGCGCGGTCACGAGCTGGTGACCACGACCGACACCGGCGACGGTCTGGAGGCCGAGCTCGCCGACGCCGAGGTGCTGATCACGACGCCGTTCTGGCCGGTGTACCTGGACGAGACCCGGATCAAGAACGCGCAGAACCTGAAGCTGGTCATCACCGCGGGCATCGGGTCCGACCACACCGACCCGGAGGCCGCGCAACAGGCCGGCATCACGGTCGCCGAGGTCACCGGCTCCAACGTCGTCAGCGTCGCGGAGCACAACGTGCTCCAGATCCTGGCGCTCGTGCGCAACTTCCTGCCGGCCCACACCGAGGCCCGCAAGACAGGGGAGCACGCCGACGGGGGCTGGGACGTCGCCAAGGTCGTGGCGCGGTCGCACGATCTCGAGGGCAAGACCGTGGGGATCGTCGGCCTCGGCGCGATCGGGGCCCGCACCGCGCTGCGGCTCAAGGGCTTCGACGTCGAGATGCTCTACTACGCCAACCACCGGCGCTCGGCCGGCGAGGAGGCCTCGCTGGGCGTGCGATACGCGCGGCTCGACACCCTCGTCGAGCGCAGCGACGTGATCTGCCTGGCGCTACCGCTGATGGAGGGCAGCCAGGCGCTGTTCGGCCCGGAGCGCATCAAGGCGATGAAGCCGGGGTCGTGGCTCGTCAACACCGCACGCGGTGCGATCGTCGACCGGGACGCCCTGGTCGAGGCGATCGAGGCCGGGCACCTCGCGGGCTACGCCGGTGACACCTGGTATCCGCAGCCGGCGCCGGCCGACCACCCGTGGCGCTCGCTGCCCGAGGGCTCCGAGGCCATGACCATCCACTGCTCGGGCATGACGCTCGAGGCGCAGGACCGCATCGCCGAGGGTGTGCGCGAGATGCTCGACGCCCACCTCGACGGCCGCCCGCTCCCCGACGACTTCCTCGTCGTCGACCCGGCGGCCTGACAGGCTATGTGAGCACTTTCCGGGCCTATAGCCCCGGAAAGTGCTCACATGGGTCAGGCCGCCACCGGGTCCTCGGCGCGGGTCGGCGTCGTCTGCTCCGCCGCGCGGGGGGCCGGGACGTCGGCGGGCGCCGGCTCCTCGCGGCCGACCAGGCGGTCCACGAAGCGCTTGAGCTCGCCCGCCACCGGCAGCGAGAGCTTCCAGATCGAGCGCGTCGACTGCCAGAACTGCCGGGGGAACGGGCCCGTCGTGTAGGGCAGGTCCCAGCGCGCGCAGATGTCGCGCACCTTCTCCGCGATCTCCGGGTAGCGGTTCGACGGCAGGTCGGGGAAGAGGTGGTGCTCGATCTGGTACCCGAGGTTGCCGCTCATGAGGTGCATGAGCCGCCCGCCGGTGAAGTTCGCCGAGCCCAGCAGCTGGCGCAGGTACCACTCGCCCCACGTCTCGCCGTCGAGCTCGTCGGCGGTGAACACCTCGGCCCCGTCCGGGAAGTGACCGCAGAAGATGATCGCGTAGGACCAGACGTTGCGGATGAGGTTCGCCGTCGCGTTCGCCGCGATGGTCGCCGGGAAGAACGGGCCGGACAGCGCCGGGAAGAACACGTAGTCCTTGAGCGCCTGCTTGCCGGCTTTGCGCCCGATCTGGCGCAGCTTCGCCCTCATCTCCTCGGGATCGGCGTTCACCTTCGCCGCGCCCTCGATGTCGAGGTCGTGCAGCGCGACGCCCCACTGGAACAGGAACATCAGCAGCGCGTTGTAGAGCGGCTGGCCCAGGTAGTAGGGGTGCCACGGCTGGTCGGAGCGGACGCGGAGGATCTCGTACCCGACGTCCTTGTCCTTGCCGATCACGTTCGTGTACGTGTGGTGCAGGTAGTTGTGGGAGTGCTTCCACTGATCGGCCGGGCAGACGTTGTCCCACTCCCAGGTCGCGGAGTGGATCTCCGGGTCGTTCATCCAGTCCCACTGGCCGTGCATGACGTTGTGGCCGATCTCCATGTTCTCGAGGATCTTGGAGGCGGCCAGGGCGGCGGTGCCGGCGAGCCACAGCGGCGGCAGGACGCTGCCGACGAGCGCGACCCGCCCGCCGAACTCGAGCCGGCGCTGCCAGGTGATGACGCCCCGGATGTAGGCGGCGTCGTCCTCGCCGCGCGACGCCTCGACGTCGCGGCGGATCGCGTCGAACTCACGTCCGATGGCCGCGACGTCGGCCTCGCTCAGGTGCGTGAACTCCTTGATGTCCGAGATGGCCACGAGGGGTCCTCCAGCATCGGGGTCGGGATCGTTCGGTACCTAAAGTACTGAGTACCGACGGTACCGGTATCAATGGGGGAGGGGGCCCGTCGTCGCTGTGTCGCTGGGCACGGAGCGGGGGATGGGCCCCGTCACACCCCGCGACAGGCGGGTCGGGTGCGGGGCGCTCCGGGGTGCGGGCGAGGATGCGTGTCACCTGATCGGGTGGACGGACGATTCGGCGCCGATTTCGGTAACGGAATGGTCACGGCCCGCGATAGGTGGTCACGGAGCAGAAGGGAGGGGCATGTCGACGCCGATCTCGGTGCCGAGCGCCCTCGGCGACGCACGGGCCACCATCGAGCCCGGTCGCCTGGTGTCGGGGCGCTACCTCCTCATCGCGCCGGTGGGACGCGGCGGCTCGGGCTCGGTCTGGCGGGCCCACGACGAGCTGCTCGACCGTGACGTCGCCATCAAGCGCCTGCACGGCGCCCGCGCGCTCGACGCCCAGCGCGCCCGCCAGGTGCGCGATCGCGCCCACCGCGAGGGCCGCGTCGCCGCCCGCCTGCACCACCCGCGCCTGGCCGCGATCTTCGACATGACCGACCTCGACGGCGAGGTCTGCCTCGTCATGGAGTACGTCGCGGCCCCGTCGCTCGCCGACCTCCTCGACCGCGAGGGCCCCCTGCCCCCGGCGCGCGTCGCCGGCATCGGCGCCCAGATCGCCGAGGGCCTCGCCGCGATGCACGAGCGCGGGATCGTCCACCGCGACGTCAAGCCCGCCAACGTCATGATCGGCGCCGGCGACGCGGTGACGGTCACCGACTTCGGCATCGCCGTCGTCGACGCCGAGCCCGGCACCGCCGACCAGCTCGTCGCCGGCACCCCCCACTTCATGGCGCCCGAGCTCGCCCGCGGCGGCCCGGCCACCGCGGCCGCCGACGTCTTCTCGCTCGGCGCCACGCTCTACGCCGCTCTGGAGGGCGCCCCGCCCGCGGGCGACGGCGGCAACGCGCTCGAGGTGCTCTCGCGCGTCGCCACCGGGGTCGTCGCCCCGGCTCGGCGCGCGGGCGACCTGACGCCGGTGCTGCGGGCGCTGCTCGATCACGACCCCGCTCGTCGCCCCGACACGGCGCGCGCCGCCCGGATGCTCGCGGGCCACGAGGCACCCGACAGCGCCCCGTCCCCCGCGAGCGGCGCGACCGCCGCCGTGCGGTCCGACCTTCTCGCGGCGGGACCGCCCACGCCCGACCCGCACGCCGACGAGGCCCGCACCGGCCCGCTCCTGGTCCCGGGGCGCGGGCCCGGTGCCGCTGCCGCTGCCGGTGCCGCACTCCCGGCGCGACCCGCGACCCGGGCCGTCACCCCGGTCGGCACGGGGTCCGGCCGGCGCGCCGCCCGCTTCGGGCGCCCACCGCGCCGGGTGGCGGCCGTGGGTGCCGGACTCGTCGGGGTGCTCGGTGCCGCCGGGATCGTGGCCGCGGCGACCGGTACGTCGGACCCGACACCGGTCGCGACCCCGGACACCGCCGCGCCGCCCGCGCCGATGCCCGTCCCGGTCGCCGCGCCGCCGGTGATCCCGTCCGGCCCGCCGACCTCCTCGGTCACGCGCAGCACGCGCACGGCCACCGCGGACGACGTCGAGGAGGTCGCGTCGTCCACGCGGTCGACGACGGCCCGGCACTCACGCGATGCGGCTGCCCAGCGCCGGGACGCGCAGTGGGAACGCTTCTTCGAGCGCTGGCGGGCGCAGGCCCGCGCGAACAGCGACGGCGACCGGGACGACGACGACCGTCCCCGCGGTCGGGCTCGCGGCCACGACCGCTGACGGTCGTCAGTCCTTCGGGCGCTCGTCCCGCACGGGCCCCCGTGGCCCGGGCACGCCACGCTCCTCGGGCGGTGGCCCCACCGGGCGCCATCGAGGGTCCGGCTCCGCGTCGCTCCGCGGACGGTGACGCACGATGCGCCTGATGCGCGGCTCCTGGACGAGCCGATCCGCCGTACGGTCGCGCATGTCGCCTCCCGTGCGTCCCCGGGGCCGAAGACGTCGATCACCGAGGTTACGGCCGGACATCGCGTGAGCGCTGTACGTCATTGTGCGTACGACCGGGTGGCGCGGGCCCGTGTCGAGCGGTGTCGACCTTCACGACGACCGGACCGCCCGGTACGTTCCGAGGACGGGACCGCCGGTGCGGACGAGGGGCCCGCACCGGCGCGGCCCCGGGCCGGTTCCGGCCGGACGGGGCGCGTCAGCCGCGCAGCACCTCGCAGAGGACCACCGGCTCGGCGTCGGCGTCCACGGCGAGCGGGCGCCACCGCGGCGCACGGCGCAGGGCGGGGTCCGTCGTGACCTCCCACCCGTCCACGGCCGACCAGTGCAGGGCGCGCACGGTGCGTGGCGGGTCGGCGTGCACCCGGAGGGTGAACCCGTCGTCGGCCTCGTCGGGCACCGTCTCGACCTCGTCGTCGTCGAGCAGCTCCAGCGCGGTCGCCACGGCCTCCGCGCACGCGGTC
This sequence comes from Actinomycetospora sp. 2LY8.5, assembly GCF_057180585.1. Taxonomy (NCBI): domain Bacteria; kingdom Bacillati; phylum Actinomycetota; class Actinomycetes; order Pseudonocardiales; family Pseudonocardiaceae; genus Actinomycetospora; species Actinomycetospora sp. 2LY8.5. Next base: position 29,339 of record NZ_JBXUHE010000024.1, on the reverse strand, counting down.
GCGTGGGAGAGCAGCCAGGGAGCGGCGGGAGCGGGGGGAGCGGTCGGGGCGGGCATGGTGGTCACCTCCGGCGGTCCCCGGGGATCGGACCGCATCGGTTACCCGCGAGTATCCCCACGCTCGGAGGGTGCCGTCACTCCGGGACGTTGTGGGGGTCACCACCCACGCGGTAGGGCGTCGTCACGCCCTCGTACATGAGGTGGGCGACGAGGCCCTCGCTCGGATGGGCGAGGTTGTGGCAGTGGTCCATCCACAGCCCCGGGTTGTCGGCCACGAACGCGACGTCGACGCTGTGGCCGTCCTGGACGTCGACGCTGTCGGTCCACCACGGGCTGCCGGTGGCCGGGACGCCGTCGCGGGCGAGCACCACCGCGTGGTGCCCGTGCAGGTGCATCGGGTGCAGTTCGCCGCTGGAGTTCTCGATGTGCATCCGGACGACGTCGCGCTCGCGCACGACGTACATGGGCACGTCGGGCCACATCCGGCCGTTGACGGTCCACCACAGGCCGGGCGTGCCGTCGAGGAACCCGAGGCGCCGCCCGATGGCGTAGTCGACGGTGCGGTTCGCCGCGGCCGGGTCGAAGGGCAGCGCCACGGGCGTGCCGTAGTGCAGCGGGTCGAGCTCGGCGGCGGGTCGCGGGGTCGGGGGCAGCGGGCGTCCGAAGGTGACGGCGGACGCGCCACCGAGCTCGACGCGCACGCCGGCGCCGTCCGCGGGGAGGTCGACCTCCAGGTCGGCGCGCCCACCCGCGGTGACGGCGAGCGAGTCGGTCGAGGGCGTGGGGCCGTTGACCTCGGTGCCGTCGATCGCGGCGAGGCGGTAGGGCGCCCCGCCGACCCAGACCTGGACCGGCCCGTTATCGGTGTTGACCACGCGGACACGGACCCGCTGCCCGGGGGCGCCGGCGGCCGGGACGTCGCCCTCGAGGCCGTTGACCGTGCGGCGGCCCGCGTACATGTGGGTCAGCACCGTGGTGTCGGCCGTGGCGCCCAGCCCCGCGCGGGGCGTGACGACGAGGGCGCCGAACAGCCCGCCCTTGACCTGCGGGTCGGCGACCTGGTGGGAGTGGTACCAGAACGTGCCGGCCTGGTCGGCGCGGAACCGGTAGACGAAGGACCCGCCGACGCCGACGGCGTCCTGGGTCACGCCGGCCACGCCGTCGTCGCCGGCGGGGACGTCGTAGCCGTGCCAGTGCAGGGTCACGCCGTCGACGACGTTCTCGTTGACGAGGCGCACCTGCACCATCTGGCCCTGCACCGCCCGGATCTCGGGGCCGGGTGTCGTGCCGTTGAGCGTGAAGCCGTCGATCACACGGCCCGACGGGAGCGTCACGCGGCCCGCCCGCGCGACGACGGTGACGTCGACGTCCGCGGGGCCCGGGGGCTCGCGGAGTTGGTCGACCGAGGGGCCCATGGCCATCCCGGCCATGTCCGCGGAGTGGTCCATCCCGACCGGGCCGCCGCCGTACTCCGGTGTGCCCATGTCCTCGACCGAGTACGTCGCGGGCGCGAGGCTGTCGACCCACATCCAGGCGATCGGCACGACCACCACGAGCGCGGCGACGACGGAGACCAGGGTCCGGCGTCGCACACCGGTCCCGAATCGGGGCCAGGTCCGCCGCCGCGCCCGCAGCACGGGTTCGGCCCGCCGCTCAGACGGTCGCGGCGGTGGGTTGCTCGACGGCCCGCGGCGTCGCGGGCGTCAGGCGCGCCGAGAACACGGCGGCGACGAGGATGGCCAGCGCGAGCGCGCCGTGGAGCATGCCCAACGACGGCAGCGCGTGCGCGAACATCCCGAGCAGGACCTGGGCCACGACCATGAGGAACAGCGCGGCCGCGTACGCCACGCCCCGGGTCAGCTTCGCGAAGAACGACACGACGAGCAGGAGCAGGGCCACGGCCGGCACGATGATCGTGCCGTTCAGCCCGTGCACCATGAACCCGACGACCCCGTCGAACTGGGGCTCGGCCTGCATGGCGGCCGCGTCGAGCACCCCGCCGCTCTCGATCCAGGCGGACAGGCCGAACAGGGCCCACGCGATCGCCGCCGCCTGGACGACCACCTCGACGGCGAGGATCCAGGCGAGAACCCGATAGGTCGTCCGCACGGTCGACCCCTTTCCGCGGGATCGCCGGAGCCCCCGCACGTCGTGGTGGTTCCACGGGAAGGCCCGTGGTGCCGATCACATTAAGTCATCACAGGGTGTGATCACTAGTCCGAAGGAATGACTATGTCGAGGCGACGAGGCGAAAGGTGACGTTCCGTCACAGGAGTCCCGGGCGTCCCGCGGCCCCTCGGATCTCGGGGTGCGGACCAGGGTCGAACCGGGGGCCGACCCGGAGGGCGCCGGGCCGGCCCGTCGGCAGGCTGGACGCCATGACCACACCGGAGAGCACACCGGAGAGCACACCCACTCCCCACGCTTCTGCGTCCTCGGGCCTGTCGTTCGGCTTCCGGCGCGCCGTCGGCGACCGCTGGATCGCCGGCGTGTGCGGTGGCATCGCTGCCCGCACCGGCCTCGACGTCACCCTCGTCCGGGTCGTCGCGGTACTCCTGGCCGTGTTCGGGCACCTCGTGGGTCTGATCGCCTACCTGGCCGCCTGGGCGCTGGTGCCCGAGGAGGAGACCCGTCCCGCGACGGTGAGCACGTCGACCGAGGAGCCGCCCTCGAGCACCGTGTGACCCTCGGGCGGCGACCGGGCGGGCGATCTACGCTCGCCCGCGTCGTCGGAGTCCGGAGGAACCCGCAGATGCCCACCCCGCCCTTCACGTCGGTGTACCACCAGGGCTTCGTGCGCGTGGCGGCCGCGACGCTGCGCACGACGATCGCCGAGCCGGCGGCCAACGGGGCCTCGCTGCTGGCCGTCGCCCGCGCGTGCCACGAGGACGGGGCAGGCCTCGTCGTCTTCCCCGAGCTGACGCTGTCCGGCTACTCGATCGAGGACCTGCTGATGCAGGACACGCTTCTCGACGCCGTCGTCGACGCCCTCGCCGACGTGGTCGCCGCGTCGGGGGACCTGACCCCGGTGCTGGTGGTCGGCGCGCCGCTGCGCCACCGGCACCGGCTCTACAACTGCGCGGTCGTCGTGCACCGCGGGCGCGTGCTGGGCGTCGTCCCGAAGAGCTACCTGCCCAACTACCGCGAGTTCTACGAGCCCCGCCAGGCCGCGGCCGGCGCGGGGGAGGAGGGCACGATCCGCCTGCTCGGCGCCGACGTGCCCTTCGGCGCCGACCTGCTGTTCGCGGCCGAGGACGTCGACGGCCTCGTCCTGCACGTCGAGGTCTGCGAGGACATGTTCGTCCCGATCCCGCCGAGCGCCGAGGCGGCGTTGGCCGGGGCGACGGTACTGGCGAACCTCTCGGGCAGCCCGATCACGGTCGGGCGCGCCGACGACCGCCAGCTCCTCGCGCGCTCGGCGTCCGCCCGCTGCTCGGCCGCCTATGTCTACGCCGCCGCGGGCGAAGGGGAGTCGACCACCGAGGTCTCGTGGGACGGCCAGACGAGCATCCACGAGAACGGCGTCCTGCTCGCCGAGACCGAGCGCTTCCCGTCCGGCGAGCGCCACGCCGTCGCCGACGTCGACCTGCGCCTGCTGCGCTCCGAGCGCCTGCGCACGGGCACGTTCGACGACAACCGCCGGCGCCACGTGCGTGACTTCCGCACCATCGCGTTCACGCTCGCCCCGCCGACCGGCGACATCGGGTTCCGCCGCGAGGTCGAGCGCTTCCCGTTCGTGCCGTCGGATCCCGCCCGCCTCGAGCAGGACTGCTACGAGGCCTACAACATCCAGGTCGCCGGGCTCGAGCAGCGCCTGCGGGCGATCGGCGGGCCGAAGGTCGTCATCGGCGTCTCCGGCGGGCTCGACTCCACCCACGCACTGATCGTCGCGGCCCGGGCGATGGACCGGGCCGGGCGCCCGCGCTCCGACATCCTCGCGTTCACCCTGCCCGGCTTCGCCACCGGCGAGCGGACCAAGTCGAACGCGCAGCGCCTCGCCGAGGCGCTGGGGTGCACCTTCGAGACGATCGACATCACCGAGACCGCCCGGCTGATGCTGGCGAACCTCGGGCACCCGTTCTCCCAGGGCGAGCCGCAGTACGACGTCACGTTCGAGAACGTCCAGGCCGGCCTGCGCACCGACTACCTCTTCCGCGCCGCCAACCAGCGCGGCGGCATCGTGCTGGGCACCGGCGACCTCTCCGAGGCGGCGCTGGGCTGGTCGACCTACGGCGTCGGCGACCAGATGTCGCACTACACGGTGAACACCGGCGTCCCGAAGACCCTGATCCAGCACCTCATCCGCTGGGTGATCAGCTCGCAGCAGTTCGACGACGACGTCGCGACCGTGCTGGCCGACGTCCTCGACACCGAGATCAGCCCCGAGCTCGTGCCGGCCGACTCCGACGAGGAGATCCAGTCGAGCGAGCAGAAGATCGGGCCGTACGACCTGCAGGACTTCACCCTCTACTACGTGCTGCGCCACGGGTTCCGGCCGTCGCGGATCGCGTTCCTGTCCTGGCACGCGTGGCACGACGCCGACGCGGGCGCCTGGCCGCCCGGCTACCCCGAGGACGACCGCACCGCCTACGACCTCGCCGAGGTCCGGCGCTGGCTGCAGGTCTTCGCCCAGCGGTTCTTCGGGTTCGCGCAGTTCAAGCGCTCGGCGATGCCGAACGGGCCCAAGGTCGTCGCCGGCGGGTCGCTCTCGCCGCGCGGCGACTGGCGCGCGCCCTCGGACTCCTCGGCGACGATCTGGCTGGAGGAGATCGAGAAGGAGGTGCCCGTGAGCTAGCCCGCGGCGCGCTTGTCGGGGTCGGGTGGGAACCAGCCACGGGCCACGACCGCCTCCGAGCGGGTGCCCAGGGCGTCGACGAGCGGGCGCTGGGCGAGGTCGGCGACGTGGGAGTCCCCGCGGCTCGATCGCGTCCCGCAGGCACCGCGCCGGGGTGGCGGCGGCCGACGGGTCGTGGTCGTCCCACTGACCGGTTGCGTCCTTCCAGTGGGCCGAATGCCGACTCGACGCGCGGGCGTCCGTCTGATCTTCTGATTTCCTCGGCACGGGCACCACTGGAGGACCCCCGCGAGGACCATCACCCCCACCCGTTCCACGTCGATCTTCGGCAACTCGGTCAAGCGCACCGAGGACAAGGGCCTGATCCGGGGCGCCGAGGACTACACCGGAGACCTGCCGGTGGAGGGTGCCCTCCACGCGGTCTTCGTCCGCTCGCCCATCGCCCACGGCACGATCACGAGCGTCGACGCCTCCGAGGCGCGCTCGATGCCGGGGGTCGTCGCGGTGTACGTCGATGGTGAGCTCGACGTCAACGACCGCCCCGGCCTGCCCGGCGTCGTGCCCGACGCGATGACACGCCCCGCGCTCGCGCGCGGCAAGGTGCGATTCGTCGGCGACGTCGTCGCGGTCGTGATCGCCGAGACCGCCGGCCAGGCCCTCGACGCCTCCGAGACGGTCTTCGCCGACATCGAGCCGCTGCCCGCGGTGACCGACATCGAGGCCGCGCTCGCCGACGGCGCCCCGCTCCTGTTCGAGGACCACGGGTCCAACCTGGTCGCGGGCGATGGCACCGGCCCCGTCGAGGGCATCTTCGACTCGGCCGACGTGGTCGTGCAGCACACCTTCTACAACCAGAGGCTCGCCGGCGTGCCGATGGAGCCGAACGCCTGCGTGGCGATCCCCGGCGACGAGGGCAAGATCAAGATGTATCTCTCGTCCCAGGGCCCGCACGGGGCGCGCGACGCCATGGCGGGCGACCTCGGGCTCGAGGGCGACAAGGTCCACGTCATCGCCCCGCGCGTCGGCGGCGGCTTCGGCCCGAAGATGCACGCCTACCAGGAGTGGGGGATCGTCGGCGCCGCCGCGCGGACGATCGGCCGACCGGTCCGCTGGACCGAGACCCGCTCCGAGAACATGCTCTCGATGGTCCACGGGCGCGCCCAGGTCCAGTACGTCGAGATGGGCGTCACGAAGGACGGGACGATCGTCGGCCTGCGCGCCACCGCGATCGGCGACGCCGGGGCCTACCCGGTGCTCGGCACGATCCTGCCCAGCCTCACCCAGCTCATGGCCCAGGGCGTCTACGACATCCCGGCCATCGACTTCACCTGGAAGGCCGTCGCCACCAACACGACGCAGACCGGGGCGTATCGCGGCGCCGGACGGCCCGAGGCGACGCAGATGCTCGAGCGGATCATCGACATCGCCGCCGACGAGATCGGTGTCGACCCGCTGGAGATGCGGCGGAAGAACTTCCTCACGCCCGACAAGTTCCCGATGACCAGCATCACCGGGGCTCAGTACGACAACGCCGAGCACGCCAAGGCGCTCGACGCGGCCAAGGAGGCGGCGGGCTACGACGCCCTGCTCGCCGAGCAGGAGCGCCAGCGCGCCGAGGGCAGCCGGATCGCGATGGGCATCGGGGTCGCGTCCTACGTCGAGGTCACCGCCCCGCTGGGCCTCGACGTCGAGTTCGGCTCCGCGCAGGCCCACCCGGACGGCACGTTCACGGTCATGGCCGGCACCAGCGCCCATGGCCAGGGCCACGAGACCGCGTTCACCCACCTGGCGTCCCAGGTCCTCGGCGTGCCGATGGAGAAGGTCCGGCTCGTCCAGTCCGACACGGCGCTCGTGCGCAGCGGCAGCGGCACGGCGGGCTCGCGCTCGCTGCAGACCGGCGGCAGCGCGATCTGGACCGCGTCCGAGCAGCTGGTGTCGCGGGCGCGCGAGATCGCCGCGCACATGCTGGAGGCCTCGCCCGACGACATCGAGCACGTCGACGGCGGATTCGGGGTCAAGGGCATCGCCGATACCCAGGTCAGCTGGGCGCAGGTGGCGACGGCGTCCGAGGACGGCTCGGGCTACGACATGGGCGTCGGCGGCAAGCCGCTGCTCGAGGAGCTCGACTTCACCCAGGGCCAGTCGAGCTTCCCGTTCGGCTCGCACATCTCGGTCGTGGACGTCGACCTCGACACCGGCATGGTCAAGCTGCGCCGCCACATCGCCGTCGACGACTGCGGGCGCATCCTCAACCCGATGCTCGTCACCGGGCAGCAGCACGGCGGCATCGCGCAGGGCATCGCGCAGGCCCTGTTCGAGCACGTCACCTACGACGAGGACGGCAATCCCACCGCGGGCAACCTGACGTCGTACATCATCCCGTCGGCGGCGGACCTCATCACCTACGAGGCCACCAACACCGAGACGCCGACCCCGCTGAACCCGCTGGGCGCCAAGGGCATCGGCGAGTCGGGGACGATCGGCTCGACGCCTGCGGTGCACAACGCGGTCGTCGACGCGCTCTCGCACCTCGGGGTGCGGCACGTCGACATGCCGCTGACCCCGGAGACGGTGTGGCGCGCGATCCAGGGCGCCTCCGGCGACGACCCGGGCAACCGTCCCGCCGCCGGGCCCGAGTACGCGGGCGAGCCGGGCGCGCAGCACTGACCCATGAGCGGAGTTCCCGGCTATGGCCGGGAATTCCGCTCACATAGTCTTCACGGGTGTGACCTCGGCTCGGCGCGCTGGTCCTGGTCGCCGTCGTGACCCTGGCGGCCACGGCGCTCGTGCCGGCCGACCGTCTGCGTCGTGCCACGGTCGCCCTGTTCCTGCTGGCCTCGGCCATGGCGCTGGCCCTGACGCTGCTGTGCGCCCAGGCGGCCCCTTTCGCCGGCTACTTGCGATCATCCCGGACCTCCTGCTCCAGGTCCGCCCCTGACCCATGTGAGCACTTTCCGGTGCTATGGGCCCGGAAAGTATTCACATGGGTCAGCCGGGGAGGACCCAGCCGACGGGGTCGGCGAGGCGGAGGGCCGATTCCGGGCCCCAGGAGCCCGGCGCGTAGGGCTCGGGCGCGCTGTGGTCGTCGAGCACCTCGGCCGCGGCGATCCAGACGTCCTCGAGGCCGTCGGGGCGGGTGAACAGCGCGCGGTCGCCGGTGAGCACGTCGTGGATCAGCCGCACGTACGGCGGCAGCGGGTCGCCACCGGAGAGCGTGTCGAGCGGGATCTGGGTCCACGCGGTACCGAGCTCGGACGACGCCCCGGGCGTCTTGACGTTCATCGACAGGGCGAGCGCGCCGTCACCGGCGAGGTCGAAGCACAGCACGTTGCCGCGGATCGGCAGGTCGCGCTCGTCGACCGGGCCGTTCCCCGGGTCCCGGAAGATCAGGTTCACCTTCTGGTGGCTCTCGGCCATCCGCTTGCCGGTGCGCAGCAGGAACGGCACGCCGCGCCAGCGGTCGGTGTCGATCCACAGCCGCGCGGCCACGAAGGTCTCGGTGGTGGAGTCGTCGCCGATGTGGTCGAGGTCGTGGTAGCCCTCGAACTGCCCGCGGACCACCTCGTCGCGCCGCAGCGGGCGGAAGTGCCGGACCGCCTCGTCACGCGCGGCGGCGACGTCGTCGGCGCGGAACGTCGCCGGCGGGTCCATCGCCACCTCGGCGGCCACCTGGAACAGGTGCGTCACGAGCATGTCGAGCACCGCACCCGTCGCGTCGTAGAACGAGGCGCGGTCGGCGACGTCGAGGGTCTCCGGAACGTCGATCTCCACGGCGGCGACGTGGTGGCGATCCCAGGAGCTGCCGAAGAGCCCGTTGGCGAAGCGCAGGGCCCGGAGCTCCTGGGTGGCCTCCTTGCCGAGGAAGTGGTCGATGCGGAAGACCTGCGACTCGTCGAGGACCTCGTGCACGACCCGGTCGAGCTCGCGGAAGCTCTGGAGCGACGTACCGAAGGGCTTCTCGTACACCACGCGCGAGCCCTCGGCCAGGCCCTGCGCCCCGAGGGCACGCGTGTACTCGCCGAACGTCGACGGCGGCAGGCCCAGGTAGTGGACGAGCTGCGCGTCCTCCCCGATCTCGCCGCGGGCCTCGGCCACCCGGTCCAGCAGCTCGCCGGGGTCGTCGGCGGTGAACCCGCCGCCGGCGAAGCGCAGCCGGGCCGAGAACTCGTCCCACGGACCGTCGGCGGGCCTCGTGCCCCCGAACTCCTCGAGCACCGCGTGCACGTCGTCGCGGAACTCGTCGTCGCTCTTGTGGTGGCGACCGTTGCCGATCAGGCGCCACTCGTCGGGCAGCAGCTTCTCCTGCGCCAGCCGGAAGAACGACGGCAGCACCAGGCGCTTGGCGAGATCGCCGGTGGCGCCGAACAGGACGAAGACGGTGGGGCCGGGTGCGGCCTCTGGCGACCCTGACGCGGACGAAGTCACGGGAGCATCGTGCCCGCGATCAGGGGGACCCGACACCCGGCGACCCACCGTCGTGGCTCAGCGACGCGAGGCGACGAGCTCGCGAGCCTCCTGCTCGGTCGAGACCGCGGGATGCGAGCCCGGGAGGGGCCTGCCGGCCGTCTCGCGGAGCTTCAGCAGCACCGCGACGCCCGCCAGCCCGGCGAGGATCAGGTAGACCGCGGGCCATCCGCCCCACCCGGTGGTGGGCACGAGCGCCGTCATGATCAGCGACGTCGTCCCGGCGAACGCCGACACGAAGATGTTGAACGAGATCGAGAGGCCGCCGTAGCGGATCTCGGTCGGGAACAGCGCCGGCAGCGTCGAGGGGCAGGTCGACGAGAACAGGATGAGCAGCAGTGCCATCACGGCGAGACCGAGGCCGACCAGCGCCACCGACCCGCTGCTGAGCAGGAGGATCATCGGCGCGGCGAGCACGATCGTGCTGATCGCGCCGGTCCACAGCATCGGCTTGCGGCCCACGCGGTCGGACAGCCGGCCCAGGAACGGGATGGCGAGGACCGCCGCCCAGAGCACGATGATCTGCAGCCACTGCGACGTCGTCGAGTCGATGGCGGTGCCGCCGACGAGGGTGACGTTGTCCTCGAGGTAGGTCGGCATGTAGCTGGTCAGCATGTAGTTCGGCACGTTCCAGGCGACCACGAGACCGCCCGCGGCGAGCATGGCGGGCCAGTAGTCCACGAACAGCTTCTTGATGCCGGCCGTGGCCTGGTTGCCTTCGCGCTCCTCGGATTCCGAGAGCAATGTCTGGAATGCCGGGGTCTCCTCGAGCTTGACGCGAAGGTAGACGCCGACGATGCCCAGGGGCAGGGCGATGAAGAACGGGATGCGCCACGCCCAGGTGGACGCGAACTCCTCGGTGGAGACCAACGGGATGATGGTCGCGACCGTCGCGCCGAGCGCGTAGCCGATGAACGTCCCGCATTCGAGGAAACTGCCGAAGAAACCGCGCCGGCGGTCGGGGGAGTACTCGGCGATGAACGTCATCGCGCCCGCGTACTCGCCTCCGGTGGAGAAGCCCTGCACGACGCGGCAGAGCACGAGAAGGATCGGTGCCCAGAGGCCGATCGCCGAGTACGGCGGGATGAAGCCGAGCAGGAACGTCCCGACGGCCATCATGATGACCGTGATCGACAGGACCTTCGTCCGGCCGATCCGGTCGCCGAGCGGGCCGAAGAAGAGCCCGCCGAGCGGCCTGACCAGGAACGACACCGCGAAGCCGGCGAAGACGCCGATCTGGGCGAGCGTCTGGTTGTCGGGCGGGAAGAACTGCTCCTCGATGGTGGTCGCCAGGTAGGCGTAGACCCCGAAGTCGAACCACTCGGTGATGTTGCCGACCGCCGCCGCGCCGACGGCGCGCCTCATGGTGCCGGTGTCGGTGACGGTGACGCCGTCGGGCACTCCGCCTCCGTCACCCGCTTCCGTCTGCGTCATGTCGTTCTCCCCTCGCCCCCGACGGGATCGCGGTTCGTCCGATTTGACGGAAACGACCCGGAAGTCGTTAACGCCCGCATACTTCGCCTTGCCCGTCGGACATTACTGAATACGAACGTGGGATACAGGATGAACGCGGCTGGTTGTTGTGAGTGGGGTCATGCGATGAGGTCACGGCCCGGCGGAACACACTGAGGGGCCGACGCGTCTGTTCTTGTGGGTGCAGGTAGCGCCCGCGGTTCGCAAGCGCTCGCGCACCGGTCGGGTCATCCGGACCCGGTCGCCGGACGCGGCGCGTGCAGGTGGTGAGGAGGAGCCGTCATGGCGGCAGTGTTCATCGGCATGATCGTGAGTGCGGGAGCGGGCCTCGGTGTGGCCGGTGCCCTCGCCCGGCACGCGCAGCGCCATTGGGTCAGCCGGCCGGCGCCCGCGGCCGTCGAGGCCTGAGACCCCGGAGCTCACGCCCGGGCCGTCCCGCGTCCTGCGGGGCGGCCCGCCGTCGTTCCGGGTGGTCAGCCGTCGGGTCGGAGGTCGGCCTGCATGAGCACGGTGTCGGCCCACTGCCCGTTCTTGTAGCCCACCGACGGCATCCGTCCGACCTCGACGAACCCCAGGCGGCGGTGCAGCACGATCGACGGCGTGTCGTGGCGGGATCCGGCGAGGGCGGCGATCACGGCGACGACCTGGCGGATCTCGGTGCCGCGCAGCGCGTCGAGCAGACCCGCCAGCAGGCGGGAGCCCAGCCCGCGCCCGGCGGCCTCCGGCGCGATGTAGATCGAGTCCTCGACCGTGTAGCGGTAGGCGGCGTGGGGGCGGAACGCCGTGACGTAGGCGAAGCCCTCGACTTCGCCGTCCACCTCGGCCACGAGGAACGGCAGCCTCGCCCCCGCGGCGGTGATGCGATCACGCCAGTACTCGTCGGTGGGGGGCTCCTCGACGAAGGTCGCGATCGACTGCAGGACGTAGCCGGCGAAGATCGCCGCGACCCTCTCCGCGTCCTGCGGCGCGGCGGGACGCAGCACACCGGTCGTGGTGTCGGGTTCCGTGGTCACGCCCCGATTCTGGACCATGACCCCGGTCCGCCACGACCTCCGGGCGGCCGGACCTACTCCACGCGGACCAGCGTGAACTCCCACTCGCCGGCGGGCTGGTTGTACCCGGTGCGCTCGTAGATGGCGGTCTGTCCGCCGCCGGCCATGTCGGAGACCGTGCGCCGCAGGCCGTGCTCACCGCTGGGCAGCGGGATGCGCTGGAGCAGCGGCGGCTCCTCGCCGGCGCTGTCGGGCTGCGTGATCGACCCGACGCCCTGCAAGGGGCCGTTGACGTACCGGACAGCGAACTCCATGTGCCCTCCCAGACGAGATCGGCACACCTTACGACCCCGCGGCGCGATCGTCACCGACACCGCGCGATGCCGATTGCCCCGATCAGCCGACCGTCCGGGCCGTGACGACCACGTAACGTAGTTCCTCGGGCGGCCCCGCTCTCCTCCTCGGCGGCCTGGTCCTGATCGGGGCCGGCATCGCCGTCATCGCGCTCGGGTGCCCCGGCGCGTGGGTGCCCGGCGTCCCGACCCGCCGTGAGGGTCGGCGGGTGGCCGGCGCCTGGGAGTACGCGACGCTGGAGATCTCGGCGGTCGGACTGTCCGAGGATGCGGCGGGCGACGCGGGCGCCGAGTGGCAGATCGCCGAGTGGCAGATCGCCGAGTGGCAGATCGCCGAGTGGGAGATCGCCGAGTGGGAGATCGCCGAGTGGGAGATCGCCGAGTGGGAGATCTACGCCATCGGCCCGTCGGACGGGCTGATCCTCGAGAAGTACCGGCCCTACCGCGTGGCCTGGGCGCGCGTGTACGCCGAGCAGCTCAACCGGCTGGGGCGGCAGGGCTGGGAGCTGGTCCCGCTCGCGGGCCCGCAGGGTGCCCTCGTCCCGAGCGCACCGGGCCGCGCGCCGGGGACGGCGCCGCACGTCGTCGAGACGCGGTTCGTGCTGCGGTGCCGCGTCGACTAGACCGGCCACTCCTCCTGCCGCCACGCGGCGTCCCAGAACATCCACTCGTAGCGGCACGTGGTCACGTAGTGCTCCCGGACGCGCTCGCGCTCGACGTCGCCGAGGGTCGGCCCGACGCGGTCGGTCAGGGCCAGCACCGCGTCGACGACCGCCTGGAACTCGTCGCCGCCGTACATGGCGATCCAGCGGGCGTAGAGCGGGTCGGGGGAGGAGCCCTCGAGCAGCGCCTCGCCGACCCGCGCGTAGATCCAGTAGCACGGCAGGACCGCGCCGAGCCCCTCGGCGAACGACCCGCCGTGGCACGTCGCGAGCAGATAGCTCGTGTAGGCGGTGGTGGTCGGTGCGACGGGCACGTCGCCGTCGCTCGACGTCCCGAGCGCGTCGGCGAGCTCGGCGTGCATGTCCTGCTCGGCCGCGATCGCGCCGGCGGCGTGTTGGCTGAACATCACCGTGTCCGCTTCTGTGGGCGCCCGCGCGGCGAGCACCGCCAACGCCCGCGCGTACCCGCGCAGGTAGTGGGAGTCCTGCACGACGAAGTGCCGGAACGCCGCGTGCGGCAGCGTGCCGTCGGACAGGCCGGTGAGGAACGGGTGCGCGCGGACCCGGTCGTAGATCCCGGAGCCCGCGTCCCAGAGCTCGTCGCTGAAAGCCACGGCGAGCACCCTGTCACGGCCGGGGTGAGATCATCACGTGGTGAGTGAGGTTCCGACCGAAGGGCCCCTCCGCTCGCGTAGACGGGTGCGGGGCGCCCTTCGCCGGAACGCCGGCACCGGCGTCACGCGGCGAGAGGCTCGGTTCGCATGATCGACAGGGCCCCGCGGCCGCCGAAGGTGCCGCTCGCGCGGGCCTCCGGGCTCGCGCTCGGGGTGCTCGCCGACGCGGTGCTCGGCGATCCGCGCCGCGGTCACCCCGTCGCCGCGTTCGGCGCCGTGGCGGGTGCGCTCGAGCGGCGCTGGTGGGCCGACCGGCGCGGTCCGGGGGTGGCGTACGCCGCGGTGCTCGTCGGCGGGGCCGTGGGCGTGGGGGTGCTCGCCGAGCGTGTCCGGACCCCCGCGGCCCGCACCCTGCTGACCGCCGCCGCGACCTGGACGGTCCTCGGCGGCACGTCCCTGGCGGCCGAGGGCACGGCGATGGCGGCGTCCCTCCAGGCCGGCGACCTCGACGCCGCCCGCGCGCGGCTGCCGCACCTCTGCGGGCGCGACCCCTCGGCGCTCGACCCCGACGGCCTGGCGCGCGCGGCGCTCGAGTCGATCGCCGAGAACACCGCCGACGCCGTCGTCGCCCCGCTGGTCTGGGGCGCCGTGGCCGGGGTGCCCGGCCTGCTCGGGCACCGGGCGGTGAACACGCTCGACGCGATGGTCGGGCACCGGTCGGCGCGGTACGAGCGGTTCGGCTGGGCCTCGGCGCGCGCCGACGACGTCGTCGGCGTCGTCCCGGCCCGTGTGTCGGCGCTGGTCACGGCGGCGTGCGCGCCGCTGGTCGGCGGGCGGCCGGGCGACGCCTGGCGGGCGTGGCGCCGTGACGCCCCCGCGCACCCGAGCCCGAACGCCGGCCCGGTCGAGGCGTCGTTCGCGGGCGCGCTCGGCCTGCGCCTGGGCGGGCGGACCGTCTACCCCTACGGCGTCCAGGACCGCCCGGTGCTCGGCGGCGGCCGCACCCCCGAGGTCGCCGACCTCCCGCGCGCCGTCCGCCTCTCCCGCGCCGTCGGCCTCGCGGCGGCCGCCCTGGCCGTCGCCGTGACGGGTGCTGCACCCTGCGGCACGAAGCACGACGGAGGTGCCGCGCCGGAGGCGGACGGCTGACGTCCGGTGTCAGAACGCCGACACGATCGCTCAGCGACGCCCGTACCGGTCCGCGAGCTCGTCCTCGGTCGGCGACGGTGCCTGCGCGTCCCAGTGCGTCCCGTCGGCGGCGTCGCGGGGGTCCTGGCGATCCCGCGGCCGCGGTTCGAGCCCCCGCTCGCGCCGGTACTCCAGGCGCGCGAAGTAGATCCACGCCCCGATCGCCATCAACCCGAAGATCAGCCACTGCCAGGCGTAGGAGTACGAGGGGTTCGGGTCGGGCGGAGGCAGCGGGACGGGGGTGAGCACACCGGGCTGGCCGGGCAGCAGCTGCACGTACCCCGGGCTCGTCGCCACCCCGCCGGCCGCGGCGACCGTGGCGGCGTCCGCGGAGTAGACCTGACGCTGCCCGTCGGCGACGACCGCGGGCCGGGTGGGCGCGCCCTCGTCGAGGCGCTGGTAGCCGGTCACCGTCACCGCCCCGCCGGGCGGCGCCGGGATCGTCGGCAACGCGCCGTGGGAGTCGGTGCGCACGTAGCCGCGGTCGACGAGCACGGTCTCGCCGGTGGTGCTGACGAGCGGGGTCATGACCTCGCTGGCCGGATGCCCCTCGATGCTGCGCAGGCGCACGAGCACCTGCCCCTCCGGGCGGTACGTGCCGGTGACGGTGACCTGCCGCCACGCCACGTCCTCGCCGGGGGCCGCGCCGGGGGCGACGAGCTCGGCGCGCGGCACCGGCGCGGTCGACACCGCCCGGACGAGCGCGGCGTTGTCGCCGGAGCGCTCGTCGCCGCGGTGGAACTGCCACGGGGCGAGCAGGTAGTAGCAGGCGAACGCGAAGGCGGCCACGGCGAGCGTCAGAGCGATCCACCCGGGCTTCAGCAGGAACCGCACGGACTCAGATTATCCGCTCGCACACCGCGAGAGCCTGCCTGCCGTACCCGCCACCGAACAGCTCGGCGTGCACGAGCAGGGGGAAGAGCTGGTGCAGCCCGACGCGGTCGCGCCAACCCTCGGCGAGCGGCGCGGCCTCGTCGTAGGCGGCGAGGATCGTCTCCAGCTGCGGCGTCCCGAACAGCGCGAGCATCGCGAGATCGGTCTCGCGGTGCCCGCCGTGCGCGGCGGGGTCGATCACCCAGCCCTGCCCGCCGGACCACAGCACGTTGCCGGTCCACAGGTCGCCGTGCAGGCGCGCGGGCGGCTCGGGCGGTCCGGCGACGTCCTCGAACCGCGCGCAGGCCCGCTCGACGAGCGCGAGGTCGCCGCCGTCGAGGGCGCGCCGGGCGTGGGGCAGGACGCGGTGCTCGGCGTACCAGGACGGCCAGTGCTCGCCGGCCTCGTTGACCATGCGCGCCTCGCCGATCCACGCGTGCACCGGGCCGCCCGGCGGTGGGGCCCCGAACGCGGGGGCGCCGGCGGCGTGCAGCGCGGCGAGCCCCCGGCCGAACGTCTCGGCGGACGCCGCGTCCGGCCGGCCGGCCGGCACACGAGTCGAGACCATCGCGCCCTCGGCCTCCCCGAGCACCGCGGGCACGCCGACGACGTCGGGCTCCGCCAGCCAGCGCAGCCCGGCGGCCTCGGCGGCGACGGCGGACGGCTCCCCGGACTTGACGACGACCTCGGTGCCGTCGTCGAGCGTGGCCATCCGCACCCCACGACCGCCCCCGGCCAGGAGCGCGTCCACGGACGTCACGGCGCGACCCGCGCCACGAGCCCCGGCATCGCCGCCTCGACCATGTCCATCACCTCGTCGAACCCGCCGGGGCCGCCGTAGTACGGGTCGGGCACCTCGGCGCCCTCGGGCGCGTCCGGGTCGAAGGCGCGCAGCAGCACGACGCGTTCGGGATCGACGCCGCCGGCGACGAGGTCCCGCACGTGGTCCTCGGTCGCCGCCACGAGCAGGTCGGCGGCGAGCAGCTCACGGTCGACCTGCCGCGCGGTGTGCCGGGTGTCGTAACCGCGCTCGCGCAGGGTGTCGGCCGCCCGGCGATCCATCGGCTCACCGACGTGCCACGGCCCGATACCGGCGCTGCTGACCTGCACCGCGTCGGTCAGGCCGGCGTCGGCCAGGCGCGCGCGGAACACCTTCTCCGCCACCGGCGACCGGCAGATGTTTCCCGAACAGATGAAGACGACGTGCACGTCGGCCATGATCCCGGTGCGGCCCGCGGCGCGGCCGAGGGGCGCCCCGGCGACGCCGCGAACGGGGAGTTCGTGCGCGTAGAAGCAGCGAACCGCGCGTTCGCTGCGGAACCCCCGCGCGCCCGCACCGGGACGCCACCGCCGCGGTGGGCAGAATGGACGGCCATGACCACCGTCGCCGACGCCGTCGCCGCGCTCGACTCCGCGTACCCGCCGGCGCTGGCGCAGGACTGGGACGCGGTGGGGCTGACGGTCGGCGACCCGGCCGCGCCGGTGCGCCGGGTGCTGGTCGCCGTCGACCCGCTGCCGGAGGTGATCGACGAAGCGATCACGGAGAGCGCGGACCTGCTCCTCACCCACCACCCCCTGCTCCTGCGCGGCGTGCACGCCGTCGCGACCACCGCGCCGAAGGGCGACGCGATCCACCGGCTCATCCGCGGCGGCGTCGCCCTGTTCACCGCCCACACCAACGCCGACGCCGCGAACCCCGGCGTCTCCGACGCGCTGGCCGACGCGCTCGGCGTCGCCGTGGAGCGCCCGCTGGCCCCGGAGGACGACGAGACGGTCGGGATCGGCCGCGTCGGCGCGCTGCCCGCACCGGAGACCCTCGCAAGGTTCACGGAGAGGGTCGCCGACGCCCTCCCCGCCACCGCCTGGGGCGTGCGGTCGGCGGGCGACCCCACGCGGACCGTCGAGAGGGTCGCCCTCTCCGGCGGGGCCGGCGACTCGATGCTGCACCTCGTCCGCGCCGCCGGGGTCGACGTCTACGTCACCGCCGACCTGCGCCACCACCCCGCCACCGACCACCTCGCCGAGCCCGGTGCCCCCGCCCTGGTCGACGTGGCCCACTGGGCCTCCGAGCACCCCTGGTGCGCGCAGGCCGCGGCCGTGCTCGCCCGGGCCGCCCCCGACCTCGAGATCACCGTGTCGACCACCCGCACCGACGCGTGGACCGTCGGCCAGCCGTCAGGAGCCGTGAACGCATGAAGGCCGACCCGACCGCCCAGCGCCGCCTGCTCGACCTGGCCGCCCTCGACGCCGAGCTCGGCCGGGCCCAGTACCGCCGGCGCACGCTGCCCGAGCAGGCGGCGGTGGAGGAGGCCGAGACGACGGTGCAGGGCCACCGCGACGCGGTCGTGCGCGCCCGGACGTCGGTGAGCGACCTCGGCCGGGAGGTGGCCAAGCTCGAGCAGGAGGTCACGCAGGTCCGTACCCGCGAGGAGCGTGACCGCGGGCTCATGGACTCGGGCAGCGTGTCCGCCAAGCAGATGACCGACCTCTCCCACGAGCTCGACACCCTCGCGCGCCGCCGCGGCGTCCTCGAGGACGAGCAGCTCGAGGTCATGGAGCGCCTCGACGCCGCCGAGACCGACCTCGCCCACGAGCAGTCCGAGCTCGACGCCGCGGAGTCGGCCCTCGCCGACGCCGTCGAGCGCCGCGACGGCGTGCTCGGCGACCTCGACGTCCTCGAGGAGCGCCGCGGCGCCGAGCGGACCGAGGTCGCCAAGGATCTGCCCGCGGACCTCGTCGGCCTCTACGACCAGCTCCGCGCCCGGTCGGGCACGGGCGCGGGCGAGCTGGTCGGCAACCGGTGCGGCGCCTGTCGCCTGGAGATGGACCGCAGCGAGCTGCGCGACGTCGCCGCGGCCGCCCCCGACGACGTCGTGCGCTGCGAGCAGTGCGGGGCGATCGTGGTGCGCACGGAGAAGAGCCGATGAGCACGGCGGGCTCGTGGACGGGGCGCGGCGACATCTCGCCGACCCGGGTCCTGCTGCTGCGTCACGGGCAGAGCCCGCTGTCGGTGGAGCGCCGCTACTCCGGGCGCGGCGACCCCGAGCTCACCCGCGAGGGCCTCGAGCAGGCGGCCGCCGCGGCGACGGCGCTGGCCGCCCGGCACGTCGCCGCCGACAGCCACATCCGCACGGTGATCAGCTCGCCACTCCTGCGCGCGCGGCAGACCGCCGAGCCGGTCGCGGGCGTCCTCGGCCTCGGCGTCACCGTCGACGACCGCCTCACCGAGACCGACTTCGGCACCTGGGAAGGGCTGACGTTCTCCGAGGCCGCCGCGCAGGACCCCGAGGTCCACCGCGCATGGCTCGGCGACAGCGCGGTCAGCCCGCCTCGGGGCGAGAGCTTCGACCTCGTCGCCGGCCGGGTGTACGGCGCACTCGACGACGTGCTGCGCCGCCACCCCGGCCAGACCGTCGTGATCGTCAGCCACGTCACGCCGATCAAGCTGATCCTGCGTCGGGCCCTCGACGGGGGCCCGCAGATGCTCTACCGGCTGCACCTCGACCTGGCGTGCCTGTCGGTGGTCGAGTTCTGGCCCGACGGGGGCGCCTCGGTGCGCCTCGTGAACGACACGTCATACCTGGCCTGACTCCGGTTCCGACTCCTCCAGCTTCGTGATCTCGGCCTCCAGGCGGATCAGGACGTCGATCTGTGCGGGGGAGTAGAGCTCGCGCATCGCCGTGCCGATGGTCTCGCCGGCCCGCTTGCGGCCGAGCGGGCCGTCGGTCGCGATGTCGGGCACGGGGTGGGCGGCGCGGACCGCGCGGGTGGGCTCGGCCATCCGCTCGGCGAGGTCCTGGCGCGCGGTTTCGTCGGCGTCGGCGGGCAGGTCGTCGAACTCCTGGAACGACGGGTCCTCGGGTGTGTCCCGGAGCAGCTCCGCGTACGCCTCGAGGCCCCGCGACCCGAGCACTCGGCTCATGACCACCGAGAAGGACCGGTCGGCGTCGGAGAGCTTGACGTTCTTCGCGGCCGCGGCGAGCTCGGGCGGCAGGTCGGTGGGCACCGCCTGGGTGAGGATCAGCCCGAGCTCGACCCGCGCGCGCTGCAGCCGCTCGATCGTCTCGGCGAGCTCGGCGTCGAGCGTGCGCAGCGCCTGCTCGGGATGGTCGTCGGCGTCACCCATCTCCTCGATCTGGGCCAGCGAGAACCCGAGATCGGTCAGCCGCTTGATCCGCAGCACCCGCACGAGGTGCGCGACGCCGTACTGCTTGTAGCCGTTGGCCCGCCGCTCGGGCTCCTCCAGCAGCCCCACCTCGTGGTAGTGCCGCACGGCCCGCAGCGTCGTCCCGGTGAGCTCGGCGAGCTGGCGGGTGCTCCACCCCATCGGTCGGTCCTCCTGGTCGCGTGGGCGTCCACCTCAGTGGAAACCGTGCCGCTGCGTCATGGTCAAGCGTGCTCCGGATCACGCCCCGGTTCCTTGAGTGTGCCCCGACGGCCGGGTGCGTCCTGTCCCTCGTCACCGCTCGAGGGAGGGAACGAGATGGCCGGCGACCGGACCCGGGCCCGCAGCGCGATCTTCTTCGTCTCGTACGGGCTGTCGCTGCTCGGCCAGGGCATCGCGTCGGTCGTGCTGCCGCTGATCGTTCTCGCCCGGACCGGCGACGTCCTCGCCGCCGGCGTCCTCGCGACCGCGACGACGACGGCCTCCGCGGTGGCCGGACTGGTGTCCGGGCTGCTCGTCGACCGGATCGACCGGCGCCGGGTCTCCATCGCCTGCGACCTGCTCGCCGCCGCGGCGGTCGCCGCGCTGCCCGTGGTCGACGCCGTCGTTCGGGCTCGACGTGAGCTGGTTCCTACTGCTCGGCGTGATCGGGGCGGTGATCCGCGTGCCCGGCATGACGGCGCGCGAGACGCTGCTGCCGGCGCTCGCCCGCCTCGGCCGCGGCGGCCCGGGATCACTCGACAAGCTCGTCGCGACCCGCGAGACGGTCGGCAACGTCCTCATCCTCGCGGGCCCCGGGCTCGGCGGGCTGCTCGTCGCCCTCGTCGGGCTCTCGCCGGTCGTGATGCTGGCCACCGCCGCGACGAGCCTGCTCGCCGCGCTGACCGCGCTGGTCATCGACCCGCGCGCCGGTGTCGCCCCGGCGCGGGAGCGGGGCTCGGCGCCCGGCGGATCGCTCGGCCGCGCCGTGACCGATCTGGTCGACGCCTGGCGCTTCCTCGCCCACCGGCGCCTCGTGCTCGGCGCCACGCTGCTCACGTCCGTGCTCGCCGCCGTCCTCGGCGCGCTGCAGAGCACGCTGATGCCCGCCTACTTCACGGGCGAGGGCCTCGCGAGCCTCACCGGTCTGACGCTCTCGGCGATCGCGGGCGGCAGCATCGCCGGCTCCGCGGTCTACGCCGCCGTCGCCGAGCGGCTGGCGCGGCGGACGTGGTTCGTCGTCGGGATGCTCGGCACGCTCGTGGGCTTCGGCGCGGTCGGCAGCATGGCCTCGCCGTGGGTCGTGCTCGGCGGTGCCGTGCTGGTCGGCCTCACCTTCGCTCCGGCGTCCGCCCTGCTCGGCGTGATCATCGTCGAGGCCACCCCGGACGCCATGCGCGGTCGGGTGCTCGGGGCGCAGAACACGGTCACGCTCGCCGCCCCGGCGCTCACCAACGCCCCGCTCGCGGCCGTCGCCGCCGGCGCCGGGCTGCCCGTCGCCGGGCTCGTGCTCGCCGCGCTCGTGGGCGTGGCGGCGGTGCTCGCGCTGCTCGCCCCGGCGTTCCGGGAGCTGGACGCCGCTCCAGCGCCGCCGGCCACGCCCCACCCGGAGGGGCCGGACCCCGCCCTTCTCCGGACGACGACCCGTCCCGACGCACCGACAGGTGCCCGATGACGCCCGTGACGCCGGCCTGCGTCGCCTCGGGCGCCCGCTTCCGGCCCGCGTCTCCACGTCGACGGACATCACGCGCCGAGCACGAGGCCGCCGTCACGCGATGCTGTCGAGCTCCGCGACCGCGTCCGCCGGCAGGGTGAGATCCGCGGCGGCCAGGTTCTCCCGCAGGTGCGCCCGCGAGGACGTGCCGGGGATGAGCAGCATCGTCGGCGAGCGCTGCAGCAGCCACGCCAGCGCGGTCCGCTGCGGCGTCGCCCCGACGCGCTCGGCGACGCGCGCGAGCGTGTCCGACTGCAGCGGCGAGAAGCCGCCCAGCGGGAAGAACGAGGTGTACGCGATGCCTTCGGCGGCGCAGTGGTCGACGAGGTCGTCGTCGGCGCGGTGCACGAGGTTGTAGTGGTTCTGCACGCACACCACCGGCGCGATCTCCCGGGCCTCGGCGAGCTGCTCGGGGGAGACGTTGCTGACCCCGAGGTGGCGGATCAGCCCGTGCTCGCGCAGGTCGGCGAGCGTGCGGAAGGCCTCGGTGAGGGACTCCGAGTGGTCGTCGGATACGCGCAGGTTGACGACGTCGATCGCCTCGAGGCCGAGCCGCTCGAGGTTCTCGTGCACCTCGCGGACCAGCTCGTCGGGCGACGTGTCGAGGTTCCACGACCCGTCCTCGCCCCGCCGGCACCCGACCTTGGTGACGATCCGCAGGTCGGCGGGGTAGGGGTGCAGGGCCTCGCGGAGGATCTCGTTGACGATGAACGGGCCGTAGTAGTCGCTCGTGTCGATGTGCGTGACGCCGCGGTCGACGGCCTCGCGCAGCACGGCGACGGCCTCGTCGCGGTCACGGGGCGGCCCCATGACGCCCGGCCCGGCGAGTTGCATGGTGCCGTACCCCATGCGCGTCAGGACGAGGTCGTCCGCGAGGGCGAGGCGGTCGGTCAGCTCCGATGTGGTCATGGACCCAGGATTCACCCGCTCGCGGCTGCCGGGGAGCGACCGCTCGTCCTGGTACCGGCCGTACCCCCCGGGGTCGGAGCCGTACTGGCGGACGATCGCCGCGCCGCCCCTGGAGGTCAGCCCGTCACGGTGAGCGTGATCCACAACGCGGCGGTTCCCGCGACCACGCCGAGCGGGACCGTCGCGAGCCCCGCGACCGTGAACGTCCCCAGCGGGGCGGGCACGCCGCGGGCGGCGAGCACGCGGCGCCAGAGCAGCGTCGCGAGCGAGCCGACCGGGGTGAGGTTCGGCGCGACGTTCACGCCGATCAGCACGGCGAGCACGGCGCCGACCGCCGGCGTCGGCCCGAGCGCGGCCAGCAGGATCAGCGTCGCGGGGAGGTTGTTGACGACGTTCGCGAGCACGGCCGCGACCGCCGCCGACCCGAGCAGCGACGCGAACGAGGTACCGGCCGGGAGCAGGTCGGCGACGAGCGCGCCGAGGCCCCGGTCGGTCACCGCCGCGACGACGACGCCGAGGGCCAGGACGAACAGGCAGAACAGCGGCGCCGCGGCGCGCACGACGTCGCGGAGGCGTGTCCGACCGGCGGCGACCGTCCTCGTGGCCAGGACCAGCGCGCCCGCCACCGCGACCCACACCGGCTCGACCCCCAGTGGGGACGACACCGCGAAACCGAGGAGCGTCGCGGCCAGGACGGCGAGCGCGACCCGGGGGACCGGCACCTCCTCGTCCGGCCCGCGCGGGTCGGCGGGCTCGGCGAGGTCGCGGCGGAACGTCAGCCGCAGCCCGGCGTACTCGACGAGGAGCACGGCGAGCTGCGGCAGCAGCATCAGCCCCGCGAAGCCGAGGAACGTCAGCCCGCTGGCCTGCAGCGCCAGCAGGTTGGTGAGGTTCGCGACGGGCAGCAGCAGCGAGCCGCTGTTCGCCAGGTGCGCGCAGGCGAACGCGTGCGGCGCCGGGCGCGCGCCGAGGCGCCGGGCGGTGTCGAGCACGACCGGGGTCAGCAGCACCACGGTCGCGTCGAGGCTCAGGACCGCGGTCGTCAGCGTCGCGGCGAGCACGACCAGCGCGAACAGGCGGCGTGACCGGCCCCGGGAGTGTGCGGCGAGGTGGCCGCCGGCCCAGCGGAACACGCCCTCGGCGTCGGCGAGGTGGGCGAGAACCAGCACGGCGGCGAGGAAGCCGACCGTCGGCCCGAGCTCGACGACCTCCTCCCCGGCGCGGCCGGGGGCGATCAGTCCGGCCAGCAGCACCACGGCCGCGGCGGGTACGGCGACTGACGCCTCGGGCAGCCCGCGCGGGCGGGTGACCGCGACGGTGAGGACGGCGGCGAGCAGGCCGACGGCGAGGACGGTCACGTCACGAAGAGGTAGATCGCCACCGCGACGCCCAGCACCACCACGCTCCAGCGCAGCACCCCGTCGGGCATCGTCTTGGCGACCGCCATGCCGAGGAAGCCGCCGACCAGCGTGGTCGGCGCGAGCAGGAGCACGGCGAGCCAGTCGACCGGGGCGAGGAACGCGAACAGCGCCACCGTCACCGTGCTCGTCACCAGCGAGAGCAGGACCTTCAGCGCGTTGAGCCGCCGCAGGGTGTCGTGGGCGAGCAGGGAGAGCACGGCGATGAGCACCACGCCCAGCGCCCCGCCGAAGTAGCCGCCGTAGAGCGCCGCCAGGAAGATCGCCGGGATGAGCACGCGGGGGTTGTCGGTGGTGCGCTCGGACCGGCCGGTCCACACCTTGATCCACGGCTGCGCGCCCAGCGTGAGGCTCGCCAGCAGGACGAGCACGGGTACGACCGCGTCGAACACCGACTGCGGCAGGACCAGCAGCAGCGTGCAGCCGATCGCCGCACCCGCGGCGGCGACGATCGAGGTGGTGACCAGCCGCCGGTGCTGCTCGCGCAGATCGTCCCGGGCGCTGACGACGGAGCCCGCGTAGCCGGGCCACTGCGACACCGAGTTCGTGACGTTCGCCGGTAACGGCGGCATCCCCACGGCGAGCAGCGCCGGGAACACGATCAGGGACCCGCCACCCGCGACGGCGTTGACGGCCCCGGCGAGCAGGCCCAGCACCCCCAGGAGGAGGACCTCCCACCCTGACACCCCGGAGACGCTAGCCCGCCGGCCGCGGTCTCTCAGGACGAGTGGGGGTTGTGTCCCAGGTCACCAGTTTGAGAGTCTTCGTATACAGTATGGAAGGAGCCGCCATGAACGAGTCGGCCGGGACCGAGGTGCGCGACTGCGACGGTCGCCGCTACCGCGTCGGGGAGGATCCCCGCCAGATCCTCGGGCGGCCGCGGTCCTCCGTGCTGGGCGCCGCGGCCCTCGCCATGGCGGCCGTCGGCGTCATGCAGTACGCCTTCGGCGCCGTCGCGCCGACCCTCATGGCGGCCCGGGGCTGGGGGCTCGAGGAGGTGTTCTGGCTCCTCGCCGCGTGGACGGTGTTCCAGGGCGGCATCGGGTTCCCGGTCGCGGCCCTGCGTGGGCGCCGTGCGATCCGGCCGCAGGCGCTGATGGCGGTCGGCGGTGTCCTGTGCGCGCTCGGGCTGGTCGCGCTCGGGACGGCGGGCGCCCTGCTCGCCGTCGTCGGCTACGCGGTGCTCGCCGGCAGTGGCGCCGGGATCGTCTACGCGACGTGCAGCTCGGTCGCCGCCGCCTGGTACCCGGAGCGCGCCGCCCGGCAGGTCAGCGTCGTCACGGGCGCCTTCGCCCTCGGGTCGCTGCCCGTGGTCGCGGCGACCCTGCTGACCGTCTCGCCCGCGGGGCTGTCGTCCGCGCTGGTCGGGGCCGGCGTCGTGGTACTCGTGCTCGTCGTCGGCGCCGGGCTGCTCCTCGCGGACCCGCCGGCGGACTGGTGGCCGGCCCACGTCGACCCGCGGCGCTGGGCGCTGCGCCGCTCGCCCGTCCGCCTGGAGAACCCGGCCGCGGCGCGGGCGTTCACCACGCGCCAGGCCGTGCGGACGCGCGTGCTGCCCCTGATCGGGCTCGTCCTGGCCGCCGCGGTCGCGGTGTCGCTGCTCGACGCGGCGTTCCTGGTCGTCCTCGCCCTCGACATCGGTGCCGGTCAAGGCGTGACCGTGCTCGCGGCCGGCGCGCTCGTCGTGCTCGCGGGGGTCGGCCGCTCGGTGGCGGTCACCGTCGCCGACCGCGTCGGCGCCGCGCGGACGATCAGCGCGGTGCTCGTCGTGCAGGCGATCGCGCAGGCCGTGCTCGCCGCAGCGGCCGCCTCGACGTCGGTGTCGCTGCTGATCGCGGGCGCGGCGCTGGCCGGCGCAGGCGGCGGCGCGTTCTACCCGCTGTTCGCGGGCCTGACGCGCGAGTTCTTCGGGTACCGCAACGCCGTCGACGTGCACGCCGTCGTCTACAGCGCCAAGGCCGTCGGCGGGCTGCTCGGCGTCGGCGTCGCGGCGAGCGTCGTCGCGCACTGGGGGTTCGGCGCGACGTTCGCGCTGGCCGTGCCCGTCTCGGTGGTCGCCGCGCTGGCGGTGCGCACGCTGACGCGGCCCGGGCTCCCGCACACGATCCCGGGGGCTCAGCGCCCCGCAGCGGCGCCGTCCGCGGCGAGCGCGTCGTCCTCGGCCGCCGCGAGGTAGGACCGGCGGGTCTCCTCGGTGTGGGCGCGCATCACCGCCGCCGCGCGGTCGGCGTCGCCGGCGACGATCGCCTCGATGAGTTCCGCGTGCTCCCTCCACGACTGCTCGCCGCGCTGCTGGGCGACCGGCGTGTAGTACCAGCGGACCCGGCGGTCGACCTGCGCGGCGAGCTCGACGAGCACGTCGTTGCGCGACGCGCGCGCGACCGCGGCGTGGAAGCTCGCGTTGGCCTCGACCATCTCGGCGCGGTCGCCGCCCTCGACCGCGCCGACGCCCACCCGGTGGAGCTTGCGCAGCTGCTTCACGTCGTCCTCGTCGGCGTGGAGCGCGGCGAGGCGTGCCGCCTCGGTCTCGAGGAGGGCGCGCACGTCGAGGAGCTGCTCGGCCTCGCGTTCGGTCGGGTTGTGCACGAACGCCCCGAAGCCAGGGCGCAGCTCGACCCAGCCGTCGTTCTTCAGCCACTGCAGGGCTTCGCGGACGGGCTGGCGGGACACACCGAGGGTCGAGGCCAGCTCGGCCTCACCCAGGTGCTGCCCGGGCTGCAGCGCGCGTGTGACGATCATGTCGAGGATCGCGTTGTAGGCGCTCTCGCGCAGCGGCACCGGCCGCTCGATGCGCTGCGGCGTGGCCGGCGGCGTCATGCGGAGTCCCCTTCCGTGGCCCCGAGGGGCCGTCCTTCGTACACCGCCGACAGCATACGAGGTGTGTGTCGTAGCCTGGTCCTGCGGACGAGTCGGCCGGGCGACCGCGGCGGGTGATCCCCGTCGAGGAAAGTCCGGACTCCACAGGGCAGGGTGGTTGCCAACAGCAACCCGGGGTGACCCGCGGGACAGTGCCACAGAGAACAGACCGCCATCGGGTTCGCCCGGTGGTGAGGGTGAAACGGTGGTGTAAGAGACCACCAGCGTCCTGGGCGACCAGGACGGCTCGGTAAACCCCACCCGGAGCAAGGTCAAGAAGGTGCCCCGCTCGCGGAGCACCGCGCAGGTCGTCCGAGGGCTGCCCGCCCGAGACCTGCGGGTAGACCGCTGGAGCCCGCCGGCAACGGCGGGCCGAGATGGATGGTCGCCACCCACGCTCCCGCGAGGGACGTGGGCACAGGATCCGGCTTACAGGCCGACTCGTCCGCCCCACACCCTGTGACCTGCATGTTCCTACCCGGACCCGTCCTCGGCGCCCGTCCCGGGGCACACCAGGGGCACACGGCAGGCCAAGCGCACACATCTCCCGCCTCGCGTGTAACGAGTTCGCCATGGCTTGCGACGATCAAGCGGACACCCACGTGACCAAGAAGTCTTCACCCGGGAATGCGCACCCTTACTCTTCTTCATCGGCTTTACGGCCGAGACTACTAGACACTGGAAGTTGCCAAGTTGAACGGAGACGGTTCCGGTCCACTTCAGCCTGGAGACGCATCAGAGTCAACTGGATCAGGTGATAGCGGATTCCCTGGTAACTCCGATCCCACAGTTCCGATCAGAGTTGGCGGGGTTGAAAAACCAGATCGAGTTGATCTTGTTTCAGTAGTCTTGATCGGCATTGCGGCCAATGTTCTTCAGCTCCTCGGTCCACTCGATCTCGACCTATGGCAGACCTTTGGAGTAGCTTTTCTAGCTGCTGGCGTCTACATGCTTTCGCGTAGGCGGTTCGTTCAACGAGTTGCTTGGATCAAGTTGCTCCGAGGGTCAAGGTGGAGTGCTGTCGCGATCGTGCTAGGTGTCGCGCTCTTAGTGGCGTCGTTCGCTGCCAGCTCCCTCGGAGCGCCGACTGTCCTGATTTCGGACGACTTTTCTGAGCGCGATGGGCCAGTGTGGACTCTATCTGGCCTTTCCACCAACGAGGCACGATATGACTCGTCGGGGTATCTTATGCTTCCAAGGGAGGGGTATGCCATCTGGTCGCGCCCAGTCGGGGCTCCCACTGCTACGAATGTACGTGTAACCGCAACCTCGCAACTTCTACGTGGCCAAGGAGGTTGGAGTCTGTGGTGTCGCGGTACAAGTCAGGATGAACGATACGAATTCAGCGTCACGCACACCGGTGCCGCTTATATTAAGACGCCTACGGGCGGGACAGAACCATCGCAAGTCCCTGGGTTCGATGCCTACCAAGAGAATACGATGACTGCAGAGTGCAGAGACACCCCCTCGGGAATTTCCCTCGTTCTGCTTATCAACGACACTCGACTGGACTATCTCGAAAAGGAGCTGCTACTCGGTCCGGGAGAGCAGGGAATAGGAGCCTTCGCCTTCGTTGAGGTGGCAGGCGATACGGCCGTTCCACGTTTCAGCGAGTTCGGTGTCGAGAAGATCGACTAGCATTCAGTTGGTTGCACACGCGCGTCTGGCTCGGCGACTTCAATACGGAATCGACGGCCTCGCGTGTGCGGTCGTCCGAATCCGGCCACAGGTGCGAGTAGGTGTCCAGGGTCTCGGCCGCCGTCGCGTGACCCAGCCGGCTCTGCACGGTCTTCACCGACTCGCCGTGGCGGATCAGCAGCGACGCGAAGTAGTGCCGGAGATCGTGGAAGCCGGTCCCAGCCGGAGCGCCGGCCACGGACACCATCGGGCGCCACACGCGGGAGAACGCCGTTCTGCGCAGTCCGCTCCCGTTCGCGACGGTGAAGATCAGCCCGTCCGGGTGCGATGACGGGAACCGACGCACGTGCTCGGCCAGCTCCTCGACGACGACCTGGGGGAGCGGGATCGTCCGATGCGACGCCGACGTCTTCGGCGGCGCGAGGAACGTGGCCTTCCCGGGCATGAGCACGAGCTGTTGGTCCACCCGTAGCGTCCGGCGCAAGAAGTCGATCCGGTCGAGCGCGAGCCCGAAGCACTCGCCCTGCCGCATCCCCGTTCCGGCCCCGAGGACGACAAGGGCCCGCAGACGCGGGGGAGCGGCCGAGATCAGCGCCTCCACCGTCTCCGTCGCCAGCGGGACGACCTCGCGCGGGAGCTTCTTGGGCAACCGCGTCCCCTCGCACGGCGAGGACGAGACCAGCCGGTCGCGGATCGCCGCCTTGTAGATCGACGCGACGATCCCGTGCACGACCTGCACCGTGGAGGCGGAGAGTGCACCGGGCTCCGAGGACAGCCGGCTCACCCACGCCTGCACCTCACTCGGGCGGATCGAGGCGAGCCGGCGGTCACCGAAGTACGGGTAGACGTTCCGGCGAAGGTTGGTCTCCACGTGCGCCTGAGTGGTCGGGCGGTGGACCTGCGCCAGCCGCCACGATTCCGCGTAGTCCCGGAAGACCGTCTTGTCGTTCGGGTCGACGTAGTTGCCCCGGACGAGATCGGCCTCCACCGTCGCGAGGAAGCGCTGAGCGTCGAGTTTGCGCGGGAACGAGCGCTTCCGCTGCTTTCTCGACGGATCACGCCACCTCGCGACCCACGTGGTGTTGCCGTCGCGAAGCCGCTTCTCGATCGACGACATCAGGCCCTACCTTCAGAGGTGCGGCCGGAGCTGGTGTTGGCTCCGGGTGTGCAGGCGGAGCGGGGATGGCTTCCATCAGAGCTGCCGTCAATGGCCGTAGGCTGCTGTTCCCCCCGCTCTGCCCCCTGCT